>JANSYR010000015.1 GCA_024742285.1 bacterium
ACCGGTAGTCGATGCCGGAGACCAGGGACAGGCCGTCGCACCAATCCACCAGGTCGCGGTTGTACTGGGTCGAAGCCTGGAAGGTGTAGCTTCGCTCGTCGAGAGACGCTCGACGGTCGACGAGCTCGCCGAAGGTCATGAACTCGAAGCTGCTCTTCTCGTCGATCTGTCGATCGTAGGTGAGCTGGGCGACCCCGCCGCGGTTGCGCTGCTTCACGTCGTTGAAGGAGACCACGGAGAAGAAGACGTCGCGGACGCCGATTCCACGCTGCGAATCGATGTCCCAGAAGTCGAAATGCGTCTCGAGGGTCGCGTTCTCGTCCACCTGGGTGTCGGACCGGATGCCGACGCGCAGGTTGGTCCACTCGTCGTCGCCGTTGTAGTTCTGGTCGAAGTCGTAGTCCTCGGTCTTCTCGCCCTTCACGGTCACGCGGTAGGTCGTGTCGTCGCCGATCGACCCGCCGTGTCGAGCCATTCCGCCGTATTCCTGGGTCCCGCCCCAGAGCGCCAGCAGTTGCCCCTGGGTGTCCTTCGTGTGGCGGGTCATGATGTTGATCACGCCGTTGACTGCGTTGGCGCCCCAGATCGCGCCGCCGGGACCACGGATCACCTCGATCCGCTCGACGTCCTGCATGGCGAGGTTCTGTTCGGACCACACGGCGCCACCGAAGAGCGGCGTGTAGACCGGGCGGCCGTCGACGAGCACGAGCAGCTTGTTCGAGAATTCCTGGCGGAAGCCGCGAATCGAGATCGCCCAGCGCGACGCGTCGATGCGCGCGACCTGGACACCCGGGACGACACGGAGCGCCTCGGGGATGCTCGTGAAGCCACCGCGGCGGATGTCCTCCGCCGTGATCACCGTGATGGCTGCGGCCGTGTCGTTCTTGCTCTCGGCCTTCTTCGAGACCGAGGTCACCTCGATGTTCATGAGTTCTTCGAGACTCATGTCGAGGAGGTCGCCCTCCGCCATCGCGGACGAGGCCACGAGCGTCAGCCCGAGCGCCCACGCCCCCACGCGCGTACGCGATCCCGTCGAAGCCCATCGACCCTTCGATCGTCCCATGATCCCCTCCTGCGCGACGGGTGCCCGGGGTCGGGCGGCCGTCTCGCTAAGGGAATTCATCGGAGGTCGATCAGGGCGACTTGAGGACCCGAGCGGGCACGAGCACCGGCGCTCACCCGGCCCCCGGCATCAGGGGAGTCCCCCCTCAAGATGAAGGGAACGGCGTGGGTAAATGGCTACGACACGCCGGACGATGCACCACGAGAAGAAGATCACGAGACGCCGCGAGAGCGGATGTCGAAGCGGGTCTCAGGCGCGCTGGCTGGAAACCGAGACGACTTCGCCGGTCATGTAGGAGGCGTAGTCGCTCGCCAGGAAGACCATCACGTTCGACACCTCCCAGGGCGCCGCCCCGCGGCCGAAGGCTTCCTTCGCCTCGAGCTCGTCGAGCAGCTCCTGCGGCGTCGTCTTGACCAGGAAGGGATGGATCGCGATCGAGGGCGCGACGGCATTGATCCGGATCCCGTACTCGGCGGCCTCGATCGCGGAGCAGCGGGTCACGGCCATCACGCCGGCCTTCGCCGCCGCGTAGTGGGCCTGTCCCTTCTGCGCACGCCAGCCCAGGACCGACGCGTTGTTCACGATCGCTCCGCTCCTTCGCTCCATCATGTGGGGGAGCACGGCGCGCGTCATGCGGAAGACGCTGTTGAGCGTGATGTCGAGGACGGAGTCCCACTGGTCGTCGGTCATGTCGACGATGTCGACCTCGCCGCCGAGACCGGCGTTGTTGATCACGACGTCGATGTGGCCCATGTCCTCGATCGCAGCCGCCACGAGCGCGCGGACGTCCGCGTCGTCCCGAACGTTGCAGAGCCGGTGGCCGCAGGGCTTGCCGGAGATCTCCGCCAGCTTCTCGGCCGCGTCGGCGGTCCGCTTCTCGTGGATGTCGCTGATGAAGAGGCGCGCGCCCTCCTCCGCGCAGCGCTGGGCCGTGGCGAATCCGATCCCTGCGCCCGCGGCGGCGGTCATCAGGACCGTCTTGCCGGCGAGCAGGTCGTGGGGCGGGACGTAGTCGGGGGGCGGCAGCTTGGCCATCGGTCGGGCGAGCCTCTCGTCGGACGGCGCGAGCCCGGACCTAACGCGGTTCGCGCGGCAGGCCCAGCGTTCGCTCGGAGATGATGTTGCGCTGGATCTGGTTCGAACCGGCGTAGATGGTGTCGGATCGCGCAAAGAGGAAGAGACGCTGGAGGGCGTTCAAGGCGTAGGGCGCGGCGCCTTCGGCCAGCTCGGCGTCCGGCCCCATCACGTCCATCGCGAGCTTGCCGAGATCCCGGTGCCACGAGGCCCAGAAGATCTTGGTGATCGCCGAGGACGGCGGCGGCTCGGCGCCTTCGTCGACGCCGGCGAGGGTCCTGAGCGCGTGGTAGCGCTGGATGCGCAGGCCGCTCCAGGCATGGGCGATTCGCTGGCGGATCAGCGGATCCTTCGCCTTGCCGTTCTGCTTGGCCAGCTCGATGACGGCGTCGAGCTCGTTCTGGAAGTTCATCTGCTGGCCGAGGGTCGAGGCGCCCCGCTCGAAGCCGAGGGTCCCCATCGCGACGGCCCAACCACCGTTGACTTCGCCGACGATGTTCTCCTTCGCGGTCCGCGCGTCGGAGAAGAAGGTCTCGCTGAACTCGGCATCGCCGGTCATCTGGACGATCGGCCGGATCTCGACGCCGGGCTGATCCATCGGGACCAGGAGGTAGGAGATGCCGCGATGCTTCGGCTGTGCGTCGGGATCCGTCCGGCAGACGACGAAGGACCAGTCGCTCCATTCGGCGCCGGAGGTCCAGACCTTCTGCCCGTTCACGACCCAGTCGTCGCCGTCGAGCTCCGCGCGGGTCTGGACGCTCGCCAGGTCCGAGCCGGCGCCGGGCTCGGAGTAGCCCTGGCACCAGATCTCGCTGCCGTCGAGGATGCCCGGAAGAAAGCGCTGCTTCTGGTCGTCGGTTCCGAAGTGGATCACCGTGGGGGCCAGCAGCCCTTCGCCGATGTGTCCCATCCGGCCGGGGCCGCCCGCGCGGGCGTACTCTTCGTAGAAGATCATCTGCTGGGTCAGCGACAGCTCGCGTCCGCCGACCGACTTGGGCCAGCCGATCCCGATCCAGCCGTGCTCGCCGAGCAGCCGCTCCCAGGCCTTCCGCTCTTCGACCAGGGAATGCTCGTCCCCGGGACCGCCTCGTCCTCGGACGACCTCGAACTCGCCGCGCAGGTTCTCGTCGAGCCAGCGGGCGATCGTGCCCCGGAAGGTTTCGTCTTCTTCGGTGAATCGAGCGTCCATGCGGGGTCGTCCTCGGGGTCTCGGGCGCGGCTCTCGGACGCGGCACCCACCAATACAGGGGCGGCGACCGCGCCGGATGGGCTCTCCGGCCGCCCCGGACATTACGATACGCTGCGGCTCGTATCAACTGGACGAGCCGGATGCCACCGGATGATGCAGGACCGGCCGGAGGCCCGCCCCCGGCGTCTTCGCGCTCGCCGATCGGCTTTCACGCGGAGCGTACCCGCGGCACGATACGCTCCGCCCGCCCCTTCTCGGAGTCCCACGTGCAACCGACGGCCCTCGAGACGCCGCGCTTCCGGCTCCGCCGCTGGCGCACCGCGGACCGTGCTCCCTTCGCGGCGATGAACGCCGACGCCGAGGTGATGCAGTTCTTCCCTCGTCGTCTCTCCGGGACCGAGAGCGACGCGCTGATCGACCGGATCGAGGGGACCTTCGACCGCGACGGCTTCGGGCTGTGGGCCGTGGAGGACCGATCCTCGACCGACTTCCTCGGCTTCGTCGGCCTGAACCCGATCCCGCCCGACGTCCCGCCCGCACCCGGGGTCGAGATCGGGTGGCGTCTGCGGCGCGAGTCCTGGGAGCGAGGCGTCGCAACCGAGACTGGCCGCGTCGTGCTGCGTGACGCGTTCGAGCGGTGCCGGCTCGCCGAGGTCGTGTCGTTCACATCGGCGACGAATCGGCGCTCGCAGGGCGTCATGCGCGCCCTCGGACTCCTGCGACGGGCGAGCCGGGACTTCGACCACCCCCGGGTCGAGAAGACCGACCTGCGCGTCCATGTGCTCCACGCACTCGGCGCCACGACCTGGCGCTGTCAGCAGATCCCGGGCCTTCGCCCCGCGCGGCGCGCCGACCGTCCCTTTCTGGCGGACCTCCGGCGCGCCGCCTATCACGACTTGATGGTCGCCTCGTTCGGCCACTTCGACGAGCGGACCTACGCCAGGCACGACGCGGCCCAGTGGAACCTGGGCGGACTGTGCATCGTGACCGACGGGGCGCACGACATCGGCGTCCTCCAGGTCGGCGAGACCAGCGGTTCGCTCGAGATCCACGAGATCCAGCTCCTTCCGGAGGCGCAGAACGCGGGCCGCGGCACCGCGCTGGTCCGGGCGATCGCTGCGATCGCGCACACTCGGGGGCAGGACGTCACCCTCTCCACACCGCTCCGCAACGACCGCGCACTGCGGCTCTACGAGCGACTCGGCTTCCAGCGCGTCGCGAGCGACACGACGCACCATCACCTGCGCTGGCCGTGTTAGGCCGGATCAGCCCTTCGCGAGGATGCCGCCGAGCGCCAGATCGACGATCGGGCCGACCATCTTCGGGGACGGCGTGCCGCCGCGGAAGAAGAGCGTGACGGAGATGGGGCCGACGACGAGGTCGGCGGCGAGGTCGATGTCGACCTCCTCGGAGATCTCGCCGCGTTCGCGGGCGCGCTCGAAGATCCGCACGAAGGGTTCGCGACGAGCCCGGGCGACCGGCTCGAGCAACTTCGAGAGCTCGGGGTTGTGTGCGCGTTCTCCCGCCAGACTCGGGAAGACGGCGCCCAGTGAACTCGAGTTGAAGTTCAGGAGGTAGGTCTTCAGGGTCTCCTTGAGATCCGTCTCGAGACTCCCCGAATCCACCTCCTCGAAGCCCGGCAGCTGCCCGAACGCCTCGACGACGAGCGGGAGCTTCGACGGCCAGCGCCGGTAGATGGTGGCCTTGCCGACGCCGGCGCGCTGGGCGACGCCTTCGACGGTCAGCGCCGAGAAGCCGACCTCGACCAGCAGCTCGAGGGTCGCGTCGAGGATCGCCTGATGGGCTTCCTCGCTTCGCGGGCGCCCGGTGCTCCCCGCGGCACCTCCGCGGCCGGTCTTCGTCGCTCGCTCGGCTTTCGCAGCGCTCGGGGCGCTCCCGGCCTGGGCCATCGCCCCGCCTCCCATCCACTGCCTGCTCTGCACGGGGCGAAACGCCCCGCCCGACCCCCGACCGGGCCACGGCCGGAGAACGGGGTCACCCGCCCGGAAATCCTGCGCTCGAGGCGCCCTGGCCTCGACAGCGACCCCATTACGATACAATACGTTCCGTTACTGAACACCCGTCCCGAACGCGCCTGGAGCGTCCCTGGGCTGCCCCGCGTGCGCCCGGCGGGGCGCAGACGACGCGCCCCCGGGCGATCATTCCATTTCCTCCTCGATTCCTGGAATCGGGCGGGACCGACGAGATCACACGGCTCGCCCTGCGCCCGGCCCCCGAACGGAGACTCCGACCATGGTCCACTACAACCCCTTCTCCGAAGAGGTCATGAAGGCCGACCCGCTGCCCATCTACAAGCAGCTGCGTGACGAGGCACCCGCCTACTACCTGGAAGAGTTCGACACCTGGGCCCTGTCCCGATTCGAGGACATCTGGAAGGCGTCCGGGGACATGAAGAACCTGACCGCCGCCAAGGGAACGACGTCGGCCCACCTGCTGACCAAGGTCCAGGAGGTCACGCCCATGATCAACAACATGGACCACCCGGACCACACGCGGCTCCGCGCTTCGTTCCGCAAGCCCTTCGCGGCGCCGGAGGTCGCGAAGCTCGAGCCGATGATCCGGAAGATCGCGAAGGAGAAGCTGGCCGAGGCGAAGGACGCGGGGACCCTCGACGTGATCCAGGACATGACCGCCCACGTCGCGGTGACCGTCGCCTGCACGATCAGCGGCCTGCCGCCCGAGGACGGCCCCTACCTGAACGACCTCGTCCAGCGCTTCTTCAAGCGCGAAGAGGGGCAGATGGGCGCCACCGAGGCCGGCCTCCAGGCGATGGGCGAGATGTTCGAGTACTTCAAGAAGCAGATCGCGGTTCGCCGGAACGAAGGCCCCAAGGAGGACGTCCTCCAGACCTTGCTCGAGTTCGAGCAGGACGGGCACAAGCTCGACGACGACTCCCTCGCCTCCCACGTGGCGATGCTCATCATCGGCGGCAGCGAGACCTTCCCGAAGACCTTCGCCTCCCTCGTCCGTCGGCTCTGGGAGCACCCGGACCAGCGTCAGATGTGCATCGACGACCCCTCGCTGATCCCCGACGCCTACAACGAGGGGCTCCGCTATGACATGCCGACGCAGTTCCTGATGCGTCAGGTGAAGCGACCGGTGACCTTCGCGGGGCAGGAGATGACGCCGGGCCAGGGCCTGATGTTCCTCTACCACTCGGGCAACCACGACGAGCGCGAGTTCCCCGATCCCGACAAGTTCGACGTCCTGCGCCGTCCGCCTCGGATCCTGTCCTTCGGCTACGGTCCGCACTCCTGCCTGGGCGTCAACGTGGCGCGGCTCGAGGGGCGCGTCTGCACCGAAGAGCTCCTGCGCCTCCACCCGAACTACGAGGTCGACCTTCCGAATGCCGAGCGCCTCGTGACCGAGTTCGTGCAGGGCTACTGGAAGCTGCCGATCACCTACTGACGGACGGAATGCAACCCTCGGACTTCCCCGCGTCGCTCGCCGCGCGGGTGCGCGAGCTGGCCGGCACGCGCCCCGACGATCCCGCCTATTGGATCGAGGACCGGATCCTCACCTGGCGCGGCTACGACGAGGCTTCCGACCGGCTCGCCCGGGTCTTTCTCGCCCTCGGCCTGCCCCCCGGCGAGTGCGTCGCGGTCTGGCTACCCGATGGCACGGGCTTCCACGTCGCTTTCCAGGCAACGGAGCGCGCGGGGCTGACGTGTCTCGGCCTCGGCGCCCGCTGTGGGGAGCGGGAGCTGGTCCATCTGCTCGGTCTCTCCGGTGCCAGGACCCTCGTCAGCGCGCCGACGATGGGCGGCATCGACGCGACGGAGATGGTGCGCACGCTGCGCGCGAAGGGCGTCGATCTCGAGACGCATCTCCTGATCGAGGGAGACGCCTTCGTCGACGATCCGATCCGGATCGAGGGCGCGGACGCGCCGCTCGCGGACGCCGGCGCGCTCGAGGGCCGCGCGCTCGCCCGCGACGTCGACTGCCTCTACAACACGACGTCGGGGACGACCGGTCTTCCCAAGATCGTGCTGCACGATCAGTTGCGCTGGTTCCATTTCCACCGCTTCGCCGACGACATGGGGAAGTTCCGGGACGACGAGGTCTTCCTGAGCGCCCTGCCCGCGCCCTTCGGTTTCGGGCTCTGGACCCAGCACTTCTCACCGACGCTGCTGGGCGCACCCACGGTCCTGCTGCGAAAATTCGACGCCGCCGCCGCGATCGAGGCGATGCGACGTCACCGCGTGACCGTGCTCGCCGCCGTCTCCACGCAGTTCATCCTGATGCTCGAGTCCGGAGGCTTCGACGGTGACGATCGCCTGGCGCTGCGGAGCCTCTTCACCGGCGGCGAAGCCGTCCCGGAGAAGCGCGCCCGGGCTTTCGAGGAGAAGACCGGCGCCTACGTGCTCCAGTTCTACGGCTCGAACGAGACCGGCGCGGTCAGCGCGACCCGCCCCGAGGACCCGCCCCACAAGCGACTCACCACCGCCGGCAAGCCGATCCCCGAGATGCAGCTCCGCCTCTTCGACGCGGAAGGCCACGACGTGACCGAGACCGGCGTCGGCCAGCCCGCCGTGAAGGGTCCGGTCGTCTCGCGCGGGTACCTCGGCGCGCCGGAGGCGACCGCCGAGCTGATCCGGCCGGACGGATGGGTCATGCTCGGCGATCTCGTCGAGCTCGACGAGGACGGCTACCTCCGCGTCGTCGGCCGCACCGACGACATCATCATCCGCGGCGGCAAGAACCTCTCGGCCGCCGCGATCGAAGATGGCGTGAACGCCCACCCCGACGTCGCCCTCGCCGCTGCGATCGGGATCCCCGACGCCGTCTTCGGCGAGCGGGCCGCCGCCTACGTCGAACTCCGGCCCGGGGCGCAGCTCGACCTCGAGGGACTGAAGGCCTTCCTCGAGGCGTCCCAGATCGCCCGCGAGCTCTGGCCCGAGGCGCTGGTCGTCTTCGATGCCCTCCCGCACAACGTCGGCGGCAAGGTCGCCAAGAGCGCCCTCCGCGACGACGCACGGACCCGCTTCGGAGACGGCCTCGACGAGGACGCGGCGACGCGGGCGCAGGCGGCGCAGCGGCGCGGCGACGGCGCATGAACGAAGCCTCCTTCTTCGCCCGCGCGTTCGGTGAGTTCCGCGGTCGCGCCTTCTTCGTCGCCCTTGGCTGCCTCATCTGTCAGATGGGCCTCGGCCTGACCTACATCCGCACGGGCATGGCCCCGGAGCTGATCGAAGGGCTCGGGCTCTCGGGACGCACCGAGCTGTCCGGCGCCGCGACGCCCCAGCTGATCTTCCAGGCCCTCGCGAGCCCCCTCGTCGGGATCCTCGCCGTCCGCCTCGGCGCTTCCCGCGTGCTCGCGATCTCGGCCGCCCTCTTCGCGTTCGTGTTCTTCGTCTTCTCGGAGATCCAGACCCTCTCCCACCTCTACTTCGTCGCGGCGGGGATCGGCCTCTGCGCCGCCGGCATGGGCGACATCACGGTCGGCCACGTAGTGAGCCAGTGGTTCCATCGAAACCGCGGCCTCGCCCTCGGAGTCGCCTATGCGGGATCGAATCTCGGTGGGTCGGTGATGGTCGCGCTGGTGAGCTCCGTCGCGAGCCAGGCCACCTGGCGCGAGGGCCTTCTCGCGATCGTCCCCGTCGCGCTCTTCGTGCTGCTTCCGACGTCGATCTTCCTGGTGCGCGAGCCCGACGAAGCGATCGACCCCCCGGCGGCCCTCGACGAAGCCTTCGCGTCCGCGGCCGACGATCTCGATCTCGCCCATGCGCTCCGCACCCGGAGCTTCTGGATCCTGACCGCCACGCTCTTCACGTTCTTCTTCTTCTTCACCGGAATCCTGGACGCACTCGTCCTCTTCCTGGTCGACAGTGGCCTGTCGAGCAGCGAAGCCCGAGACTATTTCCGGCAGGCCGTCGGGCTCGGGGTCGTGAGCAAGATCCTGGGCGGATTCTTCGCCGACCGGATTCCGCAGGTCCGTGCCGTCCAGGTGGTCTACGGGATCCTCGCGCTCTCGAGTCTGGTCCTGATCGCGCTTCTCTTCCGCCCCGACCCGCTCCTGATCAGCGCCTTCGTCTTCTCCTGGGGTTTCTCCCAGGCCTGCCGCGACGTGGTCTACCCGCTCGTCCTGAGCCACTGCTTCGGCGATCGGTACCTGGGCGAGATCTACGGCGCGATGACGCTCACGCTCTTCCCGGGAGGCGCGCTCGGCCCGCTCTTCGCCGCCGCGCTCTATGACTGGCGGAGCGACTACCAGATCGCCTTCGCGGTCTTCGCCGTGCTCAACGTCTTCGCGTTCCTGGCGCTGCTCTTCGTCCGCAACGAGCGAGCCGCACGCTGAGCGACGCCAGGTGGAAGCGGACTCAGTCCTCGGGCGCGTGCTCCGCGATCGCGTCGGCGAAGGAGAGACCGCCCGGTTCGGCCATCTTGCGACGCAGGCCGTTCAGCTGGCGCGGCCGCTTGAACCCCACCGCTGCAGCGAGCCGCCCGTCCCGTCCGAAGAGCGCGAGGAACTGGTCGTCCTCGATGTCCCCGAGGCAGACGTGCATCTCGTCTCCCTCCTGGATCTCTCCGGCGATCGCGATTCGCAGGTGGAACTGGTCCGTCCAAACGTAGGGCACCGGCTCGAAGGCCTCGGCCTCGCCGTGGACGATCCGCTTCGCGACCACGTCCGATTGCTCGACGGCGCTGGTCCAGTGCTCGAAGCGCGGACGCTCGGGATAGCGGGCGTTCTCCCAGCGTGCGCAGTCGCCCAGGGCGAAGACGTTCTCCCGCCCCGTGGCGCCGGTCGCGTCGCAGAGCACACCGTTGTCGATCTCGAGTCCCGCGCCTTCGAGCCACTCCGTGGCCGGCGCCGCACCGACACCGACGATCACGAGCTCGGCCGGAATCGTCTCGCCGTCCGAGAGGCGGACGCCCGTGACCGCGCCCTCGCCGTCGAAGCCGTCCACGCCCACGCCGAGACGGAAAGCGACGCCTTCGTCCCGATGGGTCCGCGCCACGCGCTCTCCGAGTACCGGCCCGAGTCCGCGAATCAGCGGTGCAGGCAGCGGCTCGACGACGGTCACGTCGAGTCCCTTCTTGCGACAGCTCGCGGCGACCTCCATTCCGATGAAGCCCGCGCCGACGACGACCGCCCGCGGCGACGTCGCGATCGCGGCGCGCAACTTCCGCGCGTCGTCGAGGGTCCGCAGCTCGAGCACACCATCGAGGTCCTGGCCGAAGGGCAGCCTTCGCGCGCGGGTTCCCGTCGCGAGTACGACCGCGTCCGCCTCCACGGTCGAACCGTCCGCCAGCGTCACGAGGGGCTTGTTCCGGTCGAGACCCGTCGCGGCGACGCCCAGCTTCCACTCGGCGCCGAGCTCCTCCACCCCGTTCCGGGAGAGGGCCAGCTTCTCCTCTTCCCAATCGTCGACGAGGAACTGCTTCGAGAGCGGCGGTCGATCGTAGGGCAGCGCGTCCTCGGCGCCGATCACGGTGATCCGACCCTCGAAGCCCTCGCGGCGAAGGGCCTCCGCGAAACGCAGTCCGGCGAGTGAAGCGCCCACCACGGCGACATGATCCAGCATCTCTCTTCCTCGATTGACGATCCGACGGCGGCCTTCGGGACGCCCGGTCGGACGGGGTCGCGCGCGTTGGGTGCATGCGGCGACGGCGTCGAATCCTAGCCCATCCGGGGATGCACGCGGGCCGTGCGTGTGGCCCGCTCGGGCGCCCTCTGCCATGCTTCTCCGCCCAACACTGGAGTCTCCGACACATGCAGTTCTGGCAAGCCCTCGCCTTCACCCACCCCGACGACATGCTCGAGCTCGCGCCCGTCTGCGAGGAGGCGGGCTTCGAAGGCATCATGCTCGCCGACCATCTCTTCGCGCCGGAGGAGTACGCCTCCCGCTACCCCTACGACGACTCCGGCGAGCCGCCCTTCGACGGCGAGACGCCCTTCCCCGAGTCCTTCGCGACGATCTCCGCTCTCTCTCAGGTGACGACGACCCTCCGCTTCGTGACGAACGTCTACATCCTGCCCCTGCGACACCCGATCGAGATCGCCAAGGACCTCTCGACGGCGGCGATCTTCTCGAAGAACCGGACCGTGCTGGGCCTGGGCGCCGGCTGGCTCCGCGAGGAGTTCGAGATCATGGGCGTACCCTTCGAGCAGCGTGGCAAGCGCATGGACGAGCAGCTGCCGATCATCCAGAAGCTGCTCGCCGGCGAGGTCGTGTCCGCGGACGGCGAGTTCTACCAGTTCGATGCCCTGCGGATGCGGCCGCTCCCGACCGAGAAGGTCCCGATGTGGGTCGGCGGCATGAACAAGGCGGCGCTCCGTCGTGCCGCGCAGTTCGGCGACGGCTGGACCGGCGCCGGAACGACCTTCGAGGAGACGCTCGGGATCCTGCGCGACCTGCGCGCCCAGCGAGAGCGTTTCGGACGCGCAGACGAGCCCTTCGACTGCCTGATCCCGCTCACCGAGGAGCTCCCGCCCGACCAGATGGGACAGCTGATCGAGGCCGGGATGACCGGTACCGTGAGCTGGCCTCTCGAATACCAGCTCCCCCCTGGCTGCACCGTCCAGGACAAGAAGGACAAGCTCCGCGAGCTCGGCGAGACGATGATCAAGCCGGTCAATGGCTAGGACGAGCGCTAGTCGGCCCGCTTCGGCCCCCAGCCCCGGTCGTAGGGCGCCATCAGCTGGCTCTCGAGATGCATCCGCGAGTGGAGCCAGCGCCCGTCCTCGAAGCGATACTCGTCGTGCTCGACGCCGACCATCCACATCGGTCGCGCCTCGGTCGTCGTCATCATCGCGAGCACGTCCCAGGTCCCCTTCGCGACGTCGCCGTCGACGTGGATCTCGGGCTTCACGAAGAAGTGCCAGCTGTACTGGAGCGTCGGCGCGCGGAAGCGCTCCCGCAGTGCAGCATGTCCCTCGGCCGTCCCGAGCGCACCGCCCCCTTCCCAGACGGCGTCCTCGGTGAACAGTCCGACCAGCTGATCGGCGAGCACGTCCAGCTCGGCCTGGGGCTTCGGCCCCTTTCGGGTGTATCGTTCGTCCATCAGGGCGCCGTAGCGGCTCTTCAGGTCGAGGATGGCGGCGCGGCCCTCGAGACCTCGGACACGGGCCTCGAGCGAACGAAGGCGGTCGGCGAGATGCTCGTCGGTCGGACTCATCCTGGGCTCCCTGCGCCGGCCCCGAAGCGGGGACGCGGCTGCTAGCCTCGCGCACTCCGGCGATCTCGCGCAAGCTCGCCCAGGCGATCGCTCGCAAGCTCGCCCAGGCGATCGTTCGCAAGGCGCCGCAACCGCGCAGCCAAGGAAGACCATGCCCGGCCCCCTCGAAGGCGTTCGCATCCTCGACCTCACGACGATGGCCTCCGGCCCGCTCGCCACCTCGATCCTCGCGGATCAGGGCGCGGACGTGATCAAGGTCGAAGGGCCCGGTCGCGGAGACGGGCTGCGGAAGATCGGGCCGAGCCGCGGCGGCATGTCGGCGATCTTCACGAGCTTCAACCGGAGCAAGCGCGCGATCGCGATCGATCTCCGGGACGAGCGCGGCGTCGCCCTCCTCGACCGGCTCGTCGCGGGCGCCGATGTCTTCGTGCAGAACTTCCGACCCGGGGCGGTCGAGCGGATGGGGATCGGGGCGGAGCGCTACCGCGCGATGCATCCCGAGCTGATCTACGTCTCGGTGAGCGGCTTCGGCGAGCGCGGACCGATGGCCCAGAGCGCGGTCTACGACTCGGTGATGCAGGCCTACTCCGGGGTCGCGATGCACCAGGCGGACCTCGAGACCGGAGAACCGACCTTCGTCCGCAGCGTCGTCTGCGACAAGGGCACCGCGATCCAGACTGCGCAGCTGATCACGGCGTCTCTCTTCGCGCGTGCCCAGGGGCGCGGAGGACAACACGTCAAGGTCTCGATGCTCCACGCGAGCCTCGCGTTCCTCTGGCCCGACGGCATGCAGAACCACGCGATCCTCGGCGAAGGCGTGTCGGCGCCGCTCCAGAAGGGCGCGCTCCCGATGATCCGCGCGACCGCGGACGGCCACCTCGCCATCAGCTTCATCCAGGATCGGGAGTTCGAGGCCCTCTGTCGCGCGATCGGTCGCGAAGACCTGCTCGGGAGCGAACGCTTCGCGACCGCCGGGCCGCGTGCTGCCCACGCGCGCGAACTCCAGGCCGCCCTCGATCCGACGCTCCGCACCTTCACCACGCGCGATCTCGTCGAGCGGCTGGTCGAAGCGGACGTCCCCTACGCACCGATCGGCGACCCCGCCACGATCCACGAAGACCCGCAGGTCGTCGCGAACGACCTGATCTTCGAGATGGACCACCCGATCGTCGGACGGCTCCGACAACCGAAGCCCATCGGCGAATTCGAAGGAACGCCGACCCACGTCGAGCGCGGCGCGCCGGGGATCGGCGAACACACCCGCGAGATCGCGCGCGAAGCCGGATACGACGCCGCGGAGATCGAGACGCTCCTCGCGGAGGGCGTATTGGCGGAAGGCGCCTAGCGGCGACGCGATCGCCGCGTGACCGACCCGTCTACGCGTCGAGCTCCTGCGCCGCAACGAGCTCACCGAGGTGGCGATCGTCGTACCAGGACATCTGGAGCTGCTTTGCGCGCCGGAAGTAGAGCTGGATGTCGTATTCGATCGTGAAGCCGACGCCGCCCCAGACCTGCTGACAGGTGGCCGTCACGTCGCGGAAGGCGTGCGCCATGAAGAGCTTCGCCAACGGAGCGTGGAGCGTGGTCTCCTGCCCGACGGATCGCTTCCACGCCGCCTCGTAGACCAGGGTCGAGCCACCTTCCACCTGCGTCGCGGCATCGGCCAAGTAGTGGGAGATCGACTGGAACGCGCCCAGGGGCTTGCCGAATTGCTCGCGAGTCTTCGCGTACTCGACGGTCATCTCGAGCGCCGCCTTCGCCCCGCCCGCCGCCTGGGCCGCTGCGAGGACGATCCCGTCGTTCATCACGGTGGTCCACGTCTCCCACCCGGAGCCCGCGCCGCCGATCCGATCGGAAGCCGCGACCTGGACGCCGGCGAAGTCCACCCGGAAGGTCGTCTCGGAGCCGAGGTTCTCCCGCTGGGAGAGCGTGACGCCCGCGGCCTTCGGATCGACCAGGAAGAGATCGATCGCCTCTTCTTCGTCCCCGGTCCGCGCCACGACGATCAGCCGATCCGCGATCGCCGCATACTGGACGTGCATCTTCGCGCCGTCGATCACGAAGCCGTCACCCTTCGCCTCGGCACGGACCTGGACGCCCTTCGCGCCGTAGCCGTTTCTCGGCTCGAGCCAGGCGGGCGTGACGACGAGGTCGCCACCGGCGATTCCGGGAAGCAGGGCCTTCTTCTGCTCTTCGTTCCCCGCGATCACGAGCGCGCCCGCGGACAGCACGGCGGAGACGAAATGCGGAGAAGGCGCGAGAGCGCGACCGAACTCCTCGTAGACGATCGCCGCCTCGAGGAGGCTCTGCCCCTGCCCGCCGTACTCCTCCGGAACGAGGATCCCGACCAGGCCGAGCTCGACGAGCTGCTTCCACAGCGCTTCGGGCATGCCCCGCTCGTCGTTCTCGAGCTCGCGAACGACCTCGAGCGGCGCGTACTCGGCGCAGACGCCGCGCACCATCTCGCGCAGCATCTCGTGTTCTTCGGTGAAGTCGAGATCCATGGTTCCGTTTCTCCGCTCCCTACCGCCGGACGGGGCGGCTCAGGGCTTCCAGTCGTCGCCCTTGAGCTTCCAGGGATTGGCATCCGCGTTGTCGGGCACGGCGATTCGCGCCTCGCAGCTCACGCAGCTCTTGTCGCCCGCGGTGAGCTCGATCGTGACGCTCACCCAGGAGATCCCGTCCGTCGCCGGCTCGATGCCGGTGACCTTGCCGGCGAAGTTCATCGTGTCGCCGGGAAAGACGGAGTCCTTCATGCGGAACTTGATGCGACCCAGGCGGCCCTTGGGCCCGGTCCAGTCCGTCAGGTAGCGCTCGAACCAGGCGGCCAGGTTCGGCGTGTTCATGAAGATGTCGTCGAGGCCGTTATTCTCGGTCGCGAACTTGTAGTCGTGGTGCTGGGGGCGCCAGTCGCGACTCGCCATCGCGCCGAGCACCACCGTCACCGGCTTCACGTCCTTCTCGAGGACCGGAAGCTCCGCCCCCTCGCTCACCTCACTCGTCAGCAATTCAGCAGCCATCATTCTGCTCCCTCGTCGCGACCCGCGGGCCGCCATTCGATTTGCAGCCAGGGCGCCCGTGCTCGCGGCACGATGGGCGGCCTGTCTGCCCTACAGCGCGCGAAGCGCGCAAAAAAGAGTCCACTACAACCGGGGATGAGCCGAAGGCTCAGTCCCGGTTGTACCCGAAGCCGGTGTAGCGTTCTTCCGCGCAGAGCTCGCCGCGCTGGTTCACGATCTTGACGCCGAAATCCCAGAAGCGACCGGTGCCGACCTTCGTCTTCTTGAGCGGCGAGACCGAGTACAGGACCTGGGTCGTCGTGAGCTCGTCGCCCGGCCGAATCGGTTCGCCGAAGACGATCGTGTTGTCGCTCATCACCGCCTCGGGAAGGCCGAGCCGGTCCTTCAGGTCGAAGTGGAGCTGGAGCGGAACCGCCGGCTCCGTCCGGCCCGGCGACCAGTCGTGGGGCCGGAACCAGACCGACACCATCGTCGGCAGCGTGATCGGTCCGTCGGTCAGGTCGTTCGCGACCTTCTCGTCCCAGTAGAGCGGGTTGCCGTTCTGGGTCGCCGAGCAAGTGGTCAGCACGTAGCCCATCTCGATCGGGAACTCGGTCTTCTCTTCGTATCGCTCCTGCCCGATCCAGCCCTTCACCTCTTCGGGCAGATCGTCGGCCGATGCGTCAGCCATGTCGTTTCCTCCTGGTCCGCGCGGTGCGCGTCCCGTGTTGGTGTAACGGCGCCCCGCGAAGGGCAACCTGTTGCTATTCGACGGCGCCCTCTTCGAAGAGCTTGCCGATTTCGTCGTCCGAGAGTCCTGCTTCGGCGAGGAGCACCCGGGTATCCGTCTCGTCGTCGACACGGACCGTATGCACCGGGTGGTCGCGGTGGCCGCCGGCGAGGATCGGCGAGACCTGGTCGAAGCGACCCTCCTCCGGGTGCTCCGCCTGCATGAACACGCCGCGCGCGCGCCAGTGTTCGTTCTCGACGACCTCGGGAATCGAGAGGACCGGGGCCACGCACGTATCGTTCGCCGCCAGCTCTTCCGTCCACTCGTCGCGCGTCTTCGTCTTGAAAGCCGCCCGGAACGCCTCGCGGATCTCGTCCTGCTTGGCGTCGTCGTACTGGTGGCCCGCGTACTCGGGATGCCCGAGGCGCTCGCAGAGATTCCGATAGAAATGCGGCTCGATCGCGCCCACCGAGACCCAGCCGCCGTCGCTCGCCTCGTAGGTGTCGTAGAACGCGTAGCGACCCGTCAGCAGGACCTTGCGCGGGCCGGCTTCCTCGCCGGTCGCCAGGTACTGGTCGAGGGAGAGCGCCATCAGCGACAGGATCCCCTCGGCGGCGGACACGTCGAGGAAGGTCCCCTCTCCCGTCGTGCCCTTCTTGACGAGAGCGCCCATGATCGAGAGGACGGCGTGCATTCCTCCTCCGGCGCTGTCCGCGACGGTCGCGCCCGGAATCGGGGGGCCGCCGTCCTCGCGCGGCTCCGTGCACGCGAGATAGCCGGACATCGCGAGATAGTTGATGTCGTGTCCCGCCCAGGTCGAAGCGGGGCCGTCCTGGCCGTAGCCCGAGGTCGAGCAGTAGACGATCCCCGGATTGCGGGCGCGCATCGCCTCCCAGCCGATCCCGAGCCGATCGACCACGCCGGGCCGATAGGACTCGATCACGACGTCCGCCTTCTCGGCGAGCTTGAGAAGCGCCTCGACACCGGCTTCGCTCTTCAGGTCCAGCCGCATCTTCTCGAAGCCGCGACCCGCACCATAGGTGTGATAGACGGGCTTCGTCTGGAGCGCGCCCTTCTTCGACACGGGCGCGATCACCACGCCCCGCGCGCCGTAGTCGGCGAGCATGCGGCCGGCGCGCGCGGCCGGGCCGACGGCGCCGAGATTCAGGACGGTGACGCCGTCGAGGAGGTGCGTCTGGGGGGACAAGGGGCGAGGCTCCGCGATTAGAAGTTCTTGGGGAGGCCGAGGCCGCGCCCGGCGATGATGTTCTTCTGGACTTCGCTCGTGCCGCCGCCGATCGTGTCGACGACCGTGTAGCGGTAGGAGCGCTCGTAGCGCCCGTTCACGGGGGCTTCGGGCTGTCCGGGCTTGAGTTGGGCGTCCGGCCCCATCAGGTCGAGGGCGGCGTTCGCGATCCGCTGGCCGAGCTGCGACTGCCACATCTTGTACATCGCGGCCTCGACCGTCGGGACGCGGTCCTTCAACGCCTCGCTGATCACCTTTCGCTGGAGCTTGCGCGCGACCTCGAGATCCGCCCGAAGCTTCGCAATCGTCTGGCGCACGACGGGGTCCTTCGCGAGGGGCTCACCATCGAGGGTCTCGGCCCGGACGTACTCGATCAGACCCTTGAGCTTCATCTCGATCGGCCCGACCGGCAGCATCGCGAAGCGCTCCAGATCGAGCGCCTCGCAGATGTAGGTCCAACCCTTGCCGACCTCGCCCACCACGTGGCTGTCGGGAACGAAGACGTCGTTGAAGAAGACCTCGTTCGTCCGCTCGTCCCCGATCGTGTAGGTCGGATGGATCTCGAAGCCTTCGTGGTTCATCGGGATCAGGAAGAGCGTGATCCCCTTGTGCTTGTGATCGCCGGTCCGCGCCCCGACCCAGTACCAGTCGGCGAAGTGCGCGCTCGTGGTCCAGATCTTGTGACCGTTCAGGACCCAACCGCCGCGCGCGGCGTCGTGCTCCGCCTTGAGCTGCATCGACGCGGCATCGGAGCCGGCCTGCGGCTCCGAATAACCGATCGCGAACTCGATCTCGCCGCGAATGATGCGCGGGAGGAAGTACGTCTTCAGCTCTTCGTTGCCGTGGCGGATGATCGTCTTCCCGACGATCCCGACCCCCTTGCCCGGCTGCGGGCAGCCGAAGCGGGAGAGCGCCTCGGTCAACAGGAAGTCGTAGATCCCCGACTTCTCCTTGCCGTCGTACTCGCTGGGCCAGGACATGCCGAGCCAGCCCTGCTCCGCGAGCTTCGCCATGAAGGCGCGCTTCGGCGGCGTCTCGACCGTCTGCGAGAGGTGCTCCGGATTCGCATCCATCACCTCCTCGTCGTAGTTCGCCTCGAGGAAGGCCACGACCTCCTTCTCGAAGGTCAGCTCGTCGTTGGACAGGTCGAAATCCATGGATCACCTCCAGCGCGTCGATGGGCCGGCGAAGACACGCCGAGGGCCATCCGGAGGAATACGATACGCCGCGTATCGGTATTCGTCCAGCCCCGAAATCCCCATCGAGGACGGAGGCTTGCGGCGCTCCCACCCTGCTCTCGCGAGACGGATCCAGGACGCTCGAAACGCCGATCGGGGCGCCCCGTAGAGGAAGCGCGACGCGGCGGTGACCCGACCTATCGGCCGATCAGCTTCTCCATCTCGGGCAGGAACTGCGCGTTGAGCTTGCGCATGCCCTTGATCCACCGGTCGTAGTCGCCGGCCTTCCGCTGGAAGTAGGTTCGGACCGCTTCGTGGGGCAGGATCAGGAAGGACTCTGCGGCGAGTCCCTGGATCACCGCCTCGGCGATGTCCGCGGGCTCGAGCATGCCGTCGACGCCGGCGACGCCTCCGCTCTCGGTCCCGG
This sequence comes from bacterium, assembly GCA_024742285.1. NCBI lineage: Bacteria > bacterium. Next base: position 19,048 of record JANSYR010000015.1, read on the forward strand.
CGGTCATGTTCGTGTTGACCGCCTGGGGGCAGAGGGCGAAGACCTTGATCCCCTGGTCGCCGTAGGTGATGGAGAGCCACTCGGCGAAGGCCACGCTGGCGTGTTTGGTGACCGAATAGGGCGCCGAGCCGATCTGGGTGAGGAGCCCCGCCGCCGAGCACGTATTGAGGAAGGCGCCCTCACCCCGCTCGAGCATCCCGGGAAGGACCGCGTGAGCGGCGTGCACGTGGGCCATCACGTTCACGTCCCAGATCTTCTGCCAGGCGTCGACCGGGGCCTCGACGCTCCCGGGCACGAGGATCCCCGCGTTCGACACGAAGAGGTCGATCGGTCCGCGCTCGCCCTCGACCGAACGCACCAGGTCCACGATCGAATCGCGGTCTCCGACGTCGGCGCCGCGGGCCGTGCCCCCGATCGCGTCGGCCACGGAACTGGCGTTCGCCTCGTCGAGGTCGACGACCGTCACGTGACCGGCGCCTGCCTGGGCGAAACGTTCACAGAGCGCGCGTCCGATTCCGTTCCCGCCGCCCGTGACGACGATGTTCTTCCCAGTGACGTCCATGACCGATCCCTCCTCGACCCGCGCGCTCGGCGGGAGGCCCAGCGTACCCCACGGATCGCGGCGAGACGGCGCGCTGGGATGACTCCCGTCCGCCCGTCCCCATTGTGATAGGGTCCGGCGTCATGAGCTGGAAGCCCGAAGTCGACGAGATCGAACGACGACGCGCCCGTGCCCTCGAGATGGGTGGCAAGGAGGCCGTCGCCAAGCACCACGATCGAGGCCGCCTGAACGTCCGCGAGCGGATCTCGGCCCTGGTCGACCGGGACAGCTTTCGGGAGTGGGGCCAGATCGCCGGATCGAGCGAGGCCGAGGACGGTTCGGACTATCAGCCCACGGGCCTGGTCTTCGGGACGGGCAAGGTCGCCGGTCGACCGGTGGTCGTCTGCGGCGATGATTTCACGATTCGCGGAGGGGCCTACACCGATGCGGGCATGAAGAAGGGCGTCTATGCCGAGGACCTCGCGGTCAAGCGCCGAATGCCAATCATCCGGATGCTCGAAGCCGGAGGCGCCTCGATCGCGGGGACCGGAACCGCGACCCGTGGGCGCTCGGGCTACGACTGGACGGCACCGCCGGTCATGAACATCCGCGCCCTCGAGAGCCTCCGGAGCGTACCCGTCGTGTGCATGGCCCTCGGTCCCTGCGCCGGCTTCCCGGCTGGACGCCTCGTCGCGTCCCACCTCTCGATCATGACGAAGGACACTGCCCAGGTCCTGACCGGGGGGCCCGCCGTGGTCGCCCACGCCATGAAGGAGAACGTGACGAAGGAGGAGCTCGGCTCGGCGCAGATCCACGGCCGCAACGGCATGGTGGACAACGTCGCCGAGGACGAAGAGGAAGCGCTCCGCATGGCGCAGAACTTCCTCTCCTATCTCCCGAGCCACTGCGGCGAGGTCCCGCCCTTCTTCGACGTCGGCGACCGACGCGATCGGCGAGAGGAGAAGCTGCTGAGGATCATCCCGCGCGAGCGCCGCCGCGCGTACAAGATGCGCAAGCTGATCGAGCACGTCGTCGACCAGCGCAGCTTCTTCGAGATCGGCCCGCTCTGGGGTCGCAGCCAGATCACCGGTCTGGCCCGGATCGGTGGCTACAGCGTCGGGATCCTCGCCAACGACTGCCACCACGACGGCGGCTCGATGACCGCGGACGGCGCGAACAAGATCCGGCGCTTCGTCGAGATGTGCGACCTCTTCCACGTCCCGATCGTCTCCTTCGTCGACGAGCCGGGCTTCGCGATCGGCTCACAGGCCGAGAAGGACGGCACGATCCGCGCCGGCATGAACGCCATGTTCGCGATCATGCAGACGGGCGTCCCCTGGTTCGCGTGCGTGCTGCGGCGCTCCTACGGCGTCGCCCAGGGCATCCACCTCGGCCCCGGCGCGACGACGGTCGCGTGGCCGTCGGCCATGAGCGGGGCGCTTCCCGTCGAGAGCGGTGTCGCCCTCGCCTTCCGGCGCGAGATCGAGGCGGCGGACGACCCGGACGCGCGTCGCGCCGAGCTCGAAGACGAGATGGCGAAGGCCCAGTCCGTGATGCCGCGCGCGGCGGACTTCGGCGTCCACGACCTGATCGATCCCCGCGACACGCGGCCGATCCTCTGCGACTGGGTCGAGGAGATCCAGGGCGCCCTCGCGGATCACGCGCGTCAGGGCGCGCCGGCCTACACGATCCGCCCCTAGGTCGGCTCGGCGAGCGACGGATTCGGCAGGCGTCGCGCGCGTGCCTACTTGCCCTTGAACGCGGGCTTGCGCTTCTCGGCGAAGGCCGCGACCGCTTCGACGTAGTCGTCGGTCAGCGCGCCGCGGACCATGCGGTCCGCCTCGTAGCGGAGGCACGTCTCCAGGTCCTCGGTCAGCGCCCGATTCAGGTTCGCCTTCATCCAGCGCAGCGCGATCGGCGGGCCGCTCGCGATCTGCGCCGCCAGGGCGAACGTTTCTTCCTGGAGCTGCTCCGCCGGCACGACGCGATTGAAGATCCCGAGCTCGAGTCCCGTCTGCGCGTCGACGCGCTCGGCGGTGAAGTAGATCTCACGCGCCTTTGCCGGACCGACGAGCTGGGTCAGGAACCAGGTTCCGCCGTAGTCCCCGGAGAGCCCGAGCCGGGCGAAGGACGTCAGGATGAAGCCCTTCTCCGAGGCGACTCGGAGGTCGCAGGAGAGCGCGATCGAACAGGCGGCGCCCGCCGCCGCGCCGTGGACCGCGGCGACCGAGGGCTTGCTCGACTGGTGGAGCATGCGCGGCAGCTCGTGCTCCCAGCGGAGCTGGCGCTGTCGCGCCTCCATGACGGGCGGCTTGCCCTCCTGCTTCATGCGCTTCGTGTCGCCGCCGGCGGAGAACGCGTCACCGGCGCCCGTCAGCAGGAAGCAGCCCACCTCCGGATCCGACTCCAGATCCCGAACCAGGACATAGAGCGCCTCCTTCATGTCCATCGTCAGGGCATTCTTCGCGTCGGGCCGGTTCAGCGTGATCTTCGCCACCCGCTCGCGGACCTCGCAGAGGACCTCGTCCGTTCCCGTCTCTCGTCGTCCGTCCGCCACCCTCAGCGCCCCTTGTATTCGGGCTCGCGCCCTTCGGCCCGCGCCGTCTTCATCTCGGCGTAGTCCTCGGTCTCGTAGATCGCGGTCATGCCCATCGACTCTTCCTGCATCGTCCGCTGCACCTCGGGATTGCCGAGTCGCGAGAGCGTCCGTCGGAACATCTTGACCGCGAAGGGCGGGTTCGAAGCGATCTCCTGGCAGAGGGTCATCGCCGCGTCGTCGAGCTCCGCATCGGGTACGACCCGCGACACGACGCCGTGCCGGAACGCCTCCTCGACGTCCATCGTCCGCCCCGTGATCGCCAGATCGGCGACGAGCCCGTGCCCCGCCATCTGGAAGAGCCGCGCCGTCCCCCCCGAGTCCGGGATCACGCCGTGCTTGATCTCCGGGAGCATCATCTTCGTGCTCTCGCCCGCGATCCGCATGTCCGCGAGCAGCGCGCGCTCGAAGGAGCCGCCGATCACCCAGCCCTTCATGGCGACCACGATCGGCGCCGGACACGTGAAGAAGGCCTGGGTCCGGCGGTGCCCGCGCTCGACGAACTCGAAGTTCGTGATGTCCTCCGAACGCACGCCGATCTCGCTCACGTCGCGCCCCGAGGAAAAGGACTTGCCCTCCCCGCGCCAGAGCACGACACGCACGTCCTTCCGGTCGTGGATCTCGTCGAGGGCGTCGAAGAGCTGCCGATCCATCTCGTCGTTGGCGGCGTTGTGCTTCTCCGGGCGGTTGTTCGTGATGACGGCGATGCCGTCCTGGATGTCGAGGGTGGTCAGCGCGTCGGCCATGGTCGGAGGACTCCCGGTTCGCGCGCCGGACACTCCTTGCCGACGCCTCGCGAACCGCCACGGGAGGCTATCATGGCGCGCTCGTTCACGCGGCCCGGGTCGTCCCGGTCCGTTCCTCGATCCTTCCAGGAGAAGTACTGCATGGGCCTCCCCGCTCCCCCCGAAGTCGGCGCGAACGCGCTCCCGCTCGGCACCTTCGACGGCCAGATCGTGGTCGTGACCGGCGGCGGCACCGGTCTCGGCAAGGCGATCGCCGTCGAGTTCGCCCGCGTCGGCGCTTCGGTCGCGATTTTGAGCCGCGGCGAGGAGCATCGCGCGGCGGGCCTCGCGGCCGTGAACGCAGTCGGTGGCAAGCACATCGCCGTTCCCTGCGACATCCGCGACGCCGGCGCAATCGCCGAGGCCTTCGACGCCGTGACCGAGCAGCTCGGCGCACCGGACGTCCTCGTCAACAACGCCGCCGGCAACTTCCCCGTCCCCGCCGAGGACATGAGTCCGAACGCCTGGAAGACGGTCACGGACATCGTCCTGAACGGGACCTTCTACTGCTCCCGCGAGTTCGGTCGCCGGCACATCGAGGCCGGCACGCCCGGCTCGATCATCAACATCGGCGCGGCCTACGCCTGGACCGGCGGCCCCGGATTCGCCCATTCCTCGGCGGCGAAGGCCGGCGTGAAGAACCTGACCGAGACCCTCTCGGTCGAGTGGGGTCCCTACGGCATCCAGGTGAACTGCCTCGTGCCCGGCTTCTTCCCGCACGAGGACATGACCGCGGACATCATGTCGGTGCCCGAGCGCCAGAAGGCCGAAGCGCTGCGGTGCCCGGCCCACCGGGTGGGCCAGCCCCACGAGCTCGGCTGGGCCGCGACCTTCCTCGCGTCCCCCTTCGCGAGCTACATCTCGGGCCACACGATGGTCGTCGACGGGGCGAACTGGCAGCGACGCGCGATGCTCATGCCGGAGTTCGTGCCGATCCGCGACCAGATGGGCAAGGGGCCCTTCGACCCGAACCCACCGAAGAAGAAGTAGACGAAGCCCGAGACGACCGCCGAAGGAGACCCCGATGACCGAACGCCCCGAACTCATGCGCCTCGATCGCGATGGCGAGATCGCCACGATCGTCCTGACCAACCCCGACAAGCTGAATGCCTGGAGCTGGGAGTCGGCCCGCCAGATCTCGGCGCTCGCCGACGAGATCCGCTTCGACGACGGGATTCGCTGCGTGATCATGCGCGCCGAGGGGCGGGCGTTCTGCGCCGGCGTCGACCTCGGCATGCCCGAGGATCGGATCACCGGCCGCAGCCCCGCGGAGAAGGTCCGCAACTACTACGAGAAGTTCCGCTGGGTCCACGAACGCTTCAAGGTCTTCGCCCACCTGCCCCAGCCGGTCCTCGTCGCCGTCCACGGCTACTGCCTGGGCGCGGGGCTCGAGGTCGCCATGATGGGCGACATCCGGATCGCTTCGGACGACGCGAAGTTCGCGCTCCCGGAGCCGAAGGTCGGCGTCTCGATCGACGCGGGGGGCGACCTCCGCCTCTCCCACGAGATCGGCGCCGGAATGACCAAGCTCCTCGCCTTCACCGGGCGCCGGATCGACGCCGAGACGGCGCTGCGCGCCGGGATCGTCCAGGAGGTCGTCCCGAAGGACGCGCTCCAGAGCCACGTTCGGTCCCTCGCGGAGGAGATCTGCAGCAACGCCCCCCTCGCGGTCCAGGGGATCAAGCGGACCATCAACTATCGCGCCGAGCAGGGGCTCCAGGAAGCGATGCAGTTCGAGGCGTCGAGCGCGGCGGTGCTCTTCACGTCCGACGACATGACCCTCGGCTACAAGGCGATGGCCGCCAAGGAAGACGCCGACTTCGAAGGGAAGTAGCGCATCCTCGGCGGCCCTCGGCCTCTTCCTCGCCTAGCGCCCGGCGCTCGCGAGCGCGGTCGTGCCTTCCTCCGTCCAGACCGGCGCGCCCGGTCGCTCGCGGACGAGCAGGTAGAGCAGCGTCCCGACCGAGCCGGTCCCGAGGGTCAGGATCAGAAAGGGCCAGGGCGAAACGCCCCGAGCCTTCGCGTCGGCGTAGACCCAGCCCATCACCATCGACAGGGCGATGAACAGGTCGACCGTCACGAGCGTGCTGACGGGGTTGGCGAAGGCGACGTCGACCCAGCCCATGCCGTACTCGAGCAGGACGTAGCCCGTGAAGGCGGTGAATCCGACGAAGTCGACGAGCAGGGCCCAGAAGAGCCAGGGTCGTGTGTCTTCCAGCTTCATGTGCGTCTCCAGTTGGCCTCTTGCGAGGCGGATTCGGGTGCGTGCCCTCTCGCCGGTGCAACGCGAGTGCCAACGCGCGCACGCGCTCCAACGGCCGGCTCGTGGCGGACGTGTTGCAGCCGCGCAACATCGACGTCGCGCGCCTGCCTCATCCCGACCCGACGACACGCCGACGCGCGCCTGAAGGCCACGCCGTGGGGCACGCGGCTTGCTTAACGAGAAAGGAGCGACCCGGTACCCTTTCCGCCAAGCCTGGAGGACCGCGATGCAAGCGAGCCCGTCCGTCCCGATTTCCGAACGCTTCCGATTGCCCGCGCTGCCGCGGTGGGCGTGGATGACGCTCGGTGCCTCGATCGGTCTCTTCGACTTCGGCGTCCTGGTCCTCCTCGACGCCGACATGCGGATCGGCCAGACGGACGCGACCTGGATCGTCGCCCTCGCCTTCCTGATCCCCTACGCGATCCTCGGCTGGGCGGTCGGCGGACTCGCCGCAGCCCGCGAGCAGGCGGACCGAGACGCGGAGACGATCCGGTCCCAGCTTCGCGCCCTCGAGCGGACGCAGCGCGCCCTCGTTCAGGAAGAGAAGCTCGCCGGCATCGGTCGCCTCGCCGCGGGGGTCGCCCACGAAGTCCGCAACCCGCTCGGGGTGATCCGCGCCTCGGCCTCGATGGCCCGGGAGAGCTTCGACGAAGGCACCGACCCCCACCGCGCCCTCGGCTTCGTCTGCGAGGAGACCGACCGGCTCGACCGCCTGATCGCGTCGCTCTTGACCTTCGCCAAGCCCCAGCCGGTCGAGCGGGTCGAGGTCGACGTGACGAAGGTCCTCGACCGCGCGACGGAGCTCGCTCGGAGCGAGGCCCGCGCGGGCGACGTCGCCCTCGAGATCGAGGTCGAGCCGGGGCTCCCGACGCTCCGCGTGGACCCGGACCGGCTGGCCCGGTCCCTCTACGGGCTGACGCTCAACGCGATCCAGGCGCTCGCGGAGAGCGATGCGACGACCCGCCGCATCCGGATCGTCGCCCGCGGACGGACGAAGGGCGTCGAGCTCCGGGTCGAGGACTCCGGGCCGGGCGTCCTGCCCGAGCTTCACGACTCGATCTTCGAACCCTTCGTGACCTCGAAGGAGACCGGCACCGGGCTGGGGCTGCCGATGGCACTCCGCATGATCGAGGCTCAGGGGGGGCACCTCACCCTGCTCGACGCACCGTCCGGACTCGGCGGCGCCTCGTTCTCGATCGAGCTGCCGTCGGCCTCTGCGGAGGCCATCCCGTGAAGCCGCGCCTGCTCGTCGTCGACGACGAACCGCGCATGGCCGAGATCGTGGGCATGGTCCTGCGCCGCGAGGGCTACGAGGTGGAGACCTTCACGTCGTCCGCCGACGCGGTCCGCCGCCACGAGGAAGACGCATTCGACCTCGTCCTGACCGACCTCCGCATGCCCGCCCCCGACGGCCTCGAGGTGCTCGAGCGCGTTCGCGCCGCGACGCCGGACACGCCCGTGATCCTCTTCACCGCCCACGCCACGATCGCCAATGCGATCGAGGCCCTTCGCGCCGGCGCCTTCGACTACGTCCAGAAGCCCTTCGACAACGACGCTCTGCGCGCCTGCGTCGCCCGCGCCCTCGAGCTGTCACGGCTCGCCCGGGAGAACCGCTATCTGCGCGCAGAGCTCGGCCAGCAGAATACCCTGGGCGAGATCATCGCCGCGAGCGACGCGATGAACGACGTGCTCGACGTGGTCCGCCGCGCCGCGCGCAGCCCCGCGACCGTCCTGATCACGGGCGAGAGCGGCACCGGCAAGGAACGGATCGCCCGGGCGGTCCACTTCCACAGCGACCGCGTCGCCGGCCCCTTCGTAGCGGTCAACTGCAAGGCCTTCGCCGAGGGCCTGCTCGAGAGCGAGCTCTTCGGTCACGAACGCGGCGCCTTCACCGGCGCCGACCGCCTCCGGAAGGGGCTCTTCGAAGAAGCCTCCGGCGGCACGCTCTTCCTCGACGAGATCGGCGAGATCAGCGAGTCGTTCCAGGCGAAGCTGCTCCGCGTCCTGCAGGAGCGTGAGATCCGCCGCGTCGGCGACGACCGCGCCCGTCCCGTCGACGTCCGGGTCGTGGTCGCGACGAACCGCGATCTGCAGCAGGACGTCGCCGAGGGTCGCTTCCGGGAGGATCTCTTCTTCCGGCTCGCCGTGATCCCGATCCGGATCCCGCCGCTCCGCGAGCGCCCCGACGACGTCCTGCCCCTGGCGCGGCACTTCCTCGTCGAGTTCCAGCAGAGCGCAGGGGGTCGGATCGCAGCCCTGGGCGACGAGGTCGAGGCCCTGCTCCTCGGGCACGACTGGCCGGGCAACGTCCGCGAGCTCGAGAACGCGATCGAGCGGGCCATCGTCCTCGGCGACGGCGAGTCCCTCCGCGCGAGCGACCTGCTCTTCGCGGGGCCCGGCCCGGTGGCGGACGGCGTCGCGGACGCGACGCTGCAGAGCCATCTCGATGCCGCCACGCGCAAGGCGATCGGCGAGGCGCTGGCGGCGACGGGCGGCGCGAAGGGGGACGCTGCCACGCGCCTCGGCATCGACCGTACGACCCTCTACCGGTTGATCAAGAAATACGACCTGGAAGCCTGAGTACGCGCGTGCGCGCGCGGCCCGCTCCGGTACGGTCTCCTCGAAACCACGGAGCCCCAGGATGCCCCTCGACCTCGATGCCCTGCTCGCCCCTCGAACCTGCGCACTCGTCACCCAGGAATGCCAGAAGGGCGTCTGCGGCCCGCTGTCCGGCCTGCCCGCACTCGCCGAGGCGGCGCAGGGTGGGATGATCCAGAACGTGGCCGAGCTGACACGGGTCGGGCGGGACGCGGGCGTGCCGATCCTCCACTGCATCGCGGTCCGACGACGCGACGGCCAGGGCGCCAACACGAACGCGCGGCTCTTTCAGTACATGGGCAAGGTCGAACACCCCCTCTTCGAGGGATCCGAAGCCACCGAGCTGATGGACGAGATTCCCGTCGCCGAGAGCGACGTGATCGTGCCGAGGCTCCACGGCCTCTCCCCCTTCCAGGGAACCGAGCTCGATTCGCTCCTGCGGAACCTGGGAATCAAGACGGTGGTCGGCGTCGGTGTCTCGGTGAACGTGGCGATCACGAACCTGGCATTCGATGCGGTGAACGCCGCCTATCAGGTCGTGCTACCGCGGGACGCCGTGGCGGGCTTCCCCGACGACTACGTCGATCAGGTCTTCGAGCATACGCTCGGCGGGATCACGACCGTCCTCGACACGGCGACGGTCCTCGACGTCTGGCGGCGAGCGACCTAGCACCGCGGGTCCGTCAGCGCGGCCGCCAGGCGATCGGCGCCTCGAACCCGGCGACCCGCACGTGGTGCATCACGCGGGGGAAGCGCTCATCGAAGCCCTGGGCACGGTGGAGCATCGAGCGGTTGTCCCAGATCGCGACGTCGCCCACCGACCAGTGGTGGCGATACGTGTTGTCGTCGGCGGTCACGAGGGCGAGCAGCTTCGTACGGATCGACTCGCTCTCCTCCGGCGAGAGACCCTCGATCTCGGACATGTGCTCGCTCATGTAGAGCCCCGGACGGCCGGACTCCGGATGTTCACGCAGGAGTGGATGCCGGAGCGGATCGGAGTCGAAGCCGACGATCCCGCCCTCGTCGTTTCCGCGCGCGCGATACGCGGCGGCGTAGTCGTGGACGCCGGACCGGCCGACCAGGCGCTTCCGCGTCACGTCATCGAGGGCGTCGAAGGGCCGCTGGAGATGCGCCCACATCGTGTCGCCGCCCTCCTCCGGTGCGACGACGCAGCTGAAGACCGAGAAGGAGGCGGGAACCTCACGGAACGAGCTGTCCGTATGCCACCCCTCGTTGATCGTGATCAACTGCATGAAGTGGCTGTCGTTCGCGCGGACGTTCCCGTCGGCGTCGAGGTTGCTGATCTTGACCATCGAGGGCTCTTCGTCCTCACCCCCGACGACGAGCTGTTCGATCGGCCCGAAGCGCTTACCGAGGGCGATCTGGACCTCCGGATCGAGAGGCTGGTCGCGAAAGAGCACGAGCCCCTCCTCGACGACCGTCCTCCGAAGCGCCGCGAAGGTCTCGTCGGACATCTCCGAGCGGAGCTCGAGCCCCTCGATCTCGACGCCGATCGCGCCGAGCGGCCGTGTCTCGAAAGGTCGATCGGATCCGGCACTCATGGTCATCGACTCCTCGCGCACGCGTGGCCCATCGCTTCGCGAATGCTGACAAAGATCCGTAGACTCCTCAACGCATCGTCGCCCCGAACGCTCCGCTGCGCTCCAACCCGAGGAAGTCCGTTGATCGCCGACCCTCTCCGCCTCGCGTCCGTCTCGCTGGTGACGCTCTTCGCCGCGTGCCTCGTCGCCGGCCCGTCCTTCGGCGCACCGGCCTCCGGCCGGATCACCGCGGAGAACTTCGCGACCCGCGCCGTCGGCGGACCCGATGCGGACGCCGGAATCGGCGACTATTTCCTGTCGAACGGAACGCTCTGCGCCGCCGTCTCGGCTCCGGACCACGAGGGCGCCATCTCTCCGACCGGCGGCGTCCTGATCGATCTCGGCCATTGCGGGCGCGACGACGACCAGTTCGTCGTCCTGCAGCCGATGCTCAACTTCTCCCAGAGTGCCGTCGTCCCGGTCACCCACGTGGAGACGGGCGAGGCCCCGGGGCGCGCCTGGATCGAGACGCGCGCCCGCTTCGCCGGCGCCGAGCTCTCGACCACCTACACCCTGACCGACGAAGCGCCCGAGCAGCTCCAGGTCGTCCAGCGGGCGCGACGCGTCGAGGAAGGGGAAGCCCTCTTCTCGATCGGACAGCTGCTGCTGCACACGAGCGGACAGACGCCGGTCTTCTCCTCATCGCAGACCCTTCCGGATCTCTCGGTCGGCTTCGAGTACCCGGAGAGCGACCGGAACTCGATCTTCTCGCTCCTGTCCGCCCTGATCGCGAGCGACCTGACGGTGCTCGTCGGCGCCGAGGGCATGCCGCCGATCAGCTACGGCCTCCACCGCCAACACGCCGTACGGATCGGCGGCGACGCCCGGGAGCCCCTCGCCGCGTTCAGCGTGAGCGGGACCCATTTCACCTTCCTGAACGCGATGACGAATCCGCCCTGGGTCGGCAGCGCCGGCGACGAGCCCGGGGTGGTGGGGCTGGCGCAGCTCCCCTTCATGGATCTCGAAGACGATCAGACCTTCGAGGCGGCCTTCGCTCTGTACGTGGGCCACCGCAACGACGTCGCCTCGATCACCGATCGCGTCTTCGCCGAGGCGCCGCGCCTGCGCGGCCGGATCGACGACCCGACCGCCCGCATCCACGTCCACCGCGCCGACGCCGAGGGCACACCCGGCGCCCCGGTCACCGAGATCCGGCCCGGCGACGACGGACGCTTCACGCTCCGGCTGCCGCCCGGGCGCTATGCGGCCCGTGCGCTTGCCCCGGGTGATCGCGACGTGATCGCGCTCTGGGACGTCCCCGCCGACGCGACCGAGGTCGACCTGGCCCCCCTCGAAGTCGGTCGTCCGGCCTGGGTCCGCCTGCCCGGAGAGTTCGTCGGACGCCTCACCTTCCTTCCGGAAGGCGCTGATTCTCCTCTCGTTTTCGGATCGAATCTCCTGGGCCAGAAGATGGGGACCAAGGCGATTCCCGGCGCCAGCGAATCCCCGTGGCTGAACCTCGCCGCCAGCCCGATCGACCCGAAGCGCGTCGCGGTTCCGGCCGGGCGCCACCGCGTGATCGCGGTCCGCGGCCCGGAGTACACCTCGGCCGAGGTGACGATCGAGGCACGCACAGGAGACGAGGTCACACTCACGCTCCCCTCCCTCGAACGGATCGCCCCGACCCCCGGATGGATCGCCGCCGACTTCCACGTCCACAGCGGGCGGAGCTTCGACTCCGGGCTTCCCCAGGAGAGCCAGATCGCCGCCTTCGCCGCGAGCGGCGCGGAAGTCCTCGTCGCGACCGAGCACGATCGGATCGTCGATCCGCGACCCGCCATTGAACGCGCGGCCCTGGGGCACTCCCTCGTCTCGATCACCGGCGTCGAAGCCACCGCCGGCTACGTCGGCGGAGAGACGCCGAACGGAACGCTGCATCTGAACGCGTTCCCGATGAAGCCCGAGCCGCGCCGCTATCGCGGCGGCGCCGTCCCCCGTATGGAGGGAGTCCGACTCCGCGACGTCCTCGCCGAGCTGCGCGCCGGCCCGACCCGGCCCTTCGTCCAGCTGAACCATCCGCGTCAGCTCCATGCCGACGAGGAAGGCGACGGCTTCTTCGAACATCTGAGCTCTGCAGGACAGCCCTTCGACCCGACCCTCCCCCTCGACGCGACCCCGAACGCGATCCTCCGGCAGGCGAGCCCCGAGCACGGCGGAACCGACCTCGACTATCACGGCGTCGAGCTGATGAACGGCGAGAGTCTCGTCCGCTACCGCCGCGTCCGGGCCGACTGGCTCTCGCTTCTGTTGCAGGGCGAGCGCGTGACGGCGAATGCGAACAGCGACTCCCACACGGCGAGCGTGATCGTCGGCCTCCCGCGCACCTATGTCGCGATGAAGGACGATTCGCTCGCGGGCTTCGACCAGGACCAGCTCCTCGAAGCCCTCCGCGCCGGTCGAGCCTGGGGCTCCACCGGGCCGCTCCTTCACGTGCATCTCGAAGATGCCCAGATCGGCGACCTCCACGCGGGTCGCAAGGGAACGCTGCACGTCGGCGTCGAAGCCGCGCCCTGGGTCCCCGTCTCCGAGTGGCGCGCCTACGTGAACGGCGAGCTGGTCCACCGCGCTCCGATCACGCCCGGCACCTCTGCGGCCCTGCCCCTCGCCTTCGCGCAGGACGCGTTCGTGACCGTCGAAGTCGAGGGCCCGGCCGAAGGTCGCTACGCAGAAGCCCTGCCCGGCTTCACCCCCTTCGCCTTCACCAATCCGATCTTCGTCGACGCCGACGGGAACGGCCGTTTCGACGCACCGGGCCTGACGGAAATCCTCCCGACCTCCATCACGAATCCCGACCGCCCCGACTGAAGGGCGTCGATCCACGAGAGCATCCGAAGAGGGAGGCGCCCAGCGATGGCGAAGACGGAAGGGCCCCTTTCCGAGCTGCGACTCTGGGGCCTCGGCACGGGGCGAACGCTCCGCCCCATCTGGCTGCTGAACGAGCTCGGCGTCGACTTCGAGCTCGAGAGCGTCCTCACGCGAACGCCGACGATGGGCGATCCGGCGTTCGCCGCCCTGTCGGGGCGGAAGAAGATCCCGATCCTCGAACACGGCGAGCTCGTGATGGGTGAGAGCGCTTCGATCTGCCTTTACCTGGCGGACACCTTCCGCGACCGCGGCGTGTTCGTTCCGGCGCCCGGCAGCCTGGACCGTGTCCGCCACGACGAGCTCGTCTTCTTCGCGATGACCGAGATGGACGCGATCCTCTACACGATCCGGCGTCACGAGGGGCTGCCCGAGGTCTACGGCGCCTCCGAAGTCGCCGTCGCGGCCGCGCGCGACTATTTCCTCCGGTCCGCCGGCGAGATCGAGCGGCGCCTTGCCGATGGCCGCCCCCACCTGCTCGGCGATGCGTTCACGGTGGCGGATCTGATCGTGAAGTCCTGCCTGGATTGGGCGAAGCTGGTGCGGGGCGTCGAGCTTCCCCGGATCCTCTCCGACTACTCCGCACGGATCTCCGAACGTCCTGCGTTCGGCCCCTCGATGGCCCGGAACTTCCCCCCTGAAGCGATGGCCGCACGCCAAGGAGGCGCCCCCGAATGAAGACGATCTTCTCGAGCCTGACCGCGCTCGCGCTCACCACCCTCGGCTGTGCCGCAAGCCCCCCGCCTCCCGCGCCCGGTGCGCCAGGCCAGCCGACCGTCGTGATCAGCGGCGGAGACCCGCTCGCATCGGCGTTCGGCGAGCTCGTCGCGACCCTCCGCGCGGTCGAGTCCGACATCCGGAAGTCGCCGGCCTATGGCGACGAGCAGGAGCGGATCGGCGGCTACCGCCACATCCTCCGCTCGATCGCGAAGGGTCTCGAGGCCGAGGTCCGCCAGGATCCCGACTACCCCTACTTCCGGATCCTCGACTGGTGGCTCCGCGAGGGGGGAGACAACCCGGACCAGCGCTACGCGTTCACGCCGATCCGCGGCGGTGAGGCCTACCGCGTCTGGGGCGAGCTCGGCTCTGCCAGCCGCGTCGAGCTCCAGATCTATGCGGGCCGCCCCTGGGACGGCACGGGGAAGAGCGCAGGCTATCTGACCTTCGAAGAGATCGCGCTCGCCCCCGACGGTTCCTTCGAGATCTGGGTGACCCCCGAAGAGCGCGAGGGCAACTGGCTGCGCAACCCGCCGGAGGGCACGACGCTCTTCGCCCGCCACGTCTACGCGAACTGGAACGACCAGCCGACCGGCGACATCCACATCGACCGGGTCGGATTCGAAGGCAAGCGGCGGCCGCCCGAGACCGACGCGGAGCTCGCCGAGAAGATCCGCGCCGCCAGCGTGATGTTCGGCACGACCGCGCGCACCTGGCCGGCCTTCGTCCAGCGCCGCTACGTCCGCGGCGGGCCCAAGAACACCATTCGCCCGCCCTACGACACCTACGCCCTCGGCGGCGCGCGGGGCCGCTGGATGAGCGGCGGCTATTTCGAGCTGGGGGACGGCGAGGCGCTCCTGATCCGGATGCCCGCGTCGGCGGCCGACTACCAGGCGATCCAGCTCGCCGACATGTGGATGGCGTCCCTCGAGCATGGCAACCAGATCTCGAGTCTGACCACCGAACAGTCGGTCCTCTCCGACGACGGGGCGTACTGGTACGTGATCGCCAACGAGGATCCGGGCCACGCCAACTGGCTCGACGCGGGTGCACTCCGGCGCGGCACGATCATGATCCGGTGGGACGGCGTGCAGGGAACGCTCCCGGAAGCGCAGTACCCGTCCTCGGAGCGGGTCCAGCTCGAGCGCCTCGCCGAGCGGATTCCCGGGCTCACCCCCGTCAGCAAGGCGGAACGCGACGCCGCCCGGCGCGCCCGACGAGAACACCTGCAACGCCGGGCGCACCGCTGACGCGTTCCGGTCCCGCCTAGCAGCAGCCGCCGCCGCCCGTCGCGGCGTCGGCCGCGCCCGCTTCCGCGAAGACGTCCGGCGCCTCGCATCCCGGGAAGAGCCCAAGATGCGTCTCCCCGCTTCCGACGACGTCGAAATACGGAGCGAACCGCGTGTCGCGCAACATCGCCAGGGTGTTCCCGCAGACGGGAAAGACCCGCCCCGCCTCGATCGCGTGCTCCGCATCGAGCACGAAGACCCGTTCCATGCCCTCGATCCCGCCGCGGTAGACGACGGCCTGGCCGTAGTCCTCACACGCCGACTCGAGCCCGTCGAGGTTGAAGAGGCGGGTCGTGATCGACGCGAAGCGGATCGGATCGACCTTCGCGGCGAGCTCGGGATCCAGGATGCCCAAACGTCGGTGATCCACGACCCGGGCGTCGGCGAAGCCGGCCGCCGCCGTGAGCCGATGGAAATCCGTCCAGTAGAGGGCGCCAGACAGGCATTCGCCGTAGAGGACGGGGTCCGCGACGAGCGCCTCGGGAACCCGCCGGTCCGCGTAGACGTCCGAGAAGTAGAGCTCGCCACCCGGCTTCAGCAGCCGATGGGCCGATCGGAAGACCGCGGGCTTGTCGGCGCAGAGGTTGATCACGCAGTTCGAGATGATCAGGTCGAAGGACGCCGGCTCCAGGTCGAGCCGGTCGAGGTGTTCGAGCTCGCCTTCGATGAAGCGCGTATTCGGCGCGGCGTAGCCAAACTGCTCGGCATGCCAGCCCTCGTAGCGCCGCGCCACGTCGAGCTGGGCCTTCGTCATGTCCACCCCGACGACTTCGCCTCCGGGCCCCACGAGCTTCGCGAGAGCGAAGACGTCGCGCCCGGTGCCGCAGCCGAGGTCGAGCACCCGGAGCCCGGCGAGCTCCGTCGGAATCGCGAGCCCGCATCCGTAGTAGCGGCTCATGACCTCGTCGTGCACCGCCGAGAGCGCGGCCTTCACGTGTGGGCTCGGCGCCGCGGCCGTCGTGCAGGCGTCGGTCCGCAGATCGGCAGTCGACTGCAGCGTCTCTCCGTAATAGCTCTGGACGTTGGACGTCACATCCATCGTGGCTGGTCCCTCCCTCTCCGCTCCGCCTCGACGGGAGGCGGACGGGTCTCACGGGCAAACGTACGTCGCGCGCGACGATCCGGTTACGGACCCACGAAAGAAAACGGCCGCCTCCTCTTCCGAGGAGACGGCCATCTCGAACGTCGAGCCCGATTCGGCTCAGTCGACACCGACCACGAACGAGACGCTCGTGGTGCCGGAGCCGCCGATGTTCAGGGTCTGGAAGTTCTTGGCGCCCTCGACCTGGTAGGCACCGGCCTGTCCGGTCACCTGCAGGTAGGAGTCGAGGACCTGGCGGCAGCCGGTCGCGCCGACCGGATGGCCCGCGCCGATCAGGCCGCCCGACGGGTTGATCGGGTGCTTGCCGTCGATCTCGAGCCAGCCTTCTTCGACCGCCTTCCAGGACTCGCCGGGGGCGGTGATCCCGAAATGGTCGATCGCCATGTACTCGGAAGTCGTGAAGCAGTCGTGGGTCTCGATCCCGTCGACGCCGTCGACGCCCTCGATTCCCGCGCGCTTCATCGCGCTGGTGACCGTGCTCCGAACGTGCGGAAGCACGTATTGGTCATTGGCGCTCTCCGCGACCTTGTCGTCGAACTTGAGGCGCGCCGTGTTGTGGCCCCAGCCCTTGATGCGCGGGATCTCGGAGAGCTTCTTGCCCGTGCCCTTCGCCCACTTCTCGGCGTATTCGCGGGAGGCCAGGAAGAGCGTGACGGCGCCGTCGGTCACCTGGGAGCAGTCCGAGATCCGGATGCGTCCACCGATCGCCGCGTTGTCGTCCGTCCGGACGAGCGCGTGGTCCTTGTTCATGTACCAGGTCCGCGTCTGGGCGTTCGGGTTGAGCTTGGCGTTCGCGTAGTTGATCTTCGAGATCTCCGCGAGGTGCTCGTCCTTCAGGCCGTAGCGCTTGTCGTACTCGTCACCGAGGCGACCGAAGAGCTTCGGGAACGGAGCATCGATCCCCTCCGCCTCTTCCTCGAACCAGGCCGCGGTTCCGAGGTAGGTCCCGCCCTTGCCCGAGTCGACCGTCTTCATCTGCTCGATGCCGACGACGGCCTGGAGGTCGTAGCGTCCGGCCTCGATCTCGGCCGAAGCGGCGAGGAGCGCGATCGAGCCCGAGGCGCAGGCGGCCTCGTGGCGGCCGGTCGGGAGACCCGAGAAGGCCGGGTCGACCTCCGTGAAGAAGGCGCCGAGGTGGCCCTGCATGCAGTAGAGCTCCGCGGCGAAATTGCCGACGTGGGCGCTCTCGACCTCTTCCGGCGCGATCTCGCACGCTTCGAGGGCGCCGACGACGCTCTCACGCATCAGGGCGGAGAAATGCTTGTTCTCCTTGGTCCAGTTGCGCGCGAAATCCGTCTGGTAGCCACCGAGCACGTAGACTTCGGATCCAGCAGCCATGTCATTTCCTCCTGGAGCGTCCGAGACCCATGATCGTCCGGATCGCTTCGTGTGCAAGGGTCCGCCCGCAAGGGCGGATCCGGAAAGGGTTACTCGGCGACGAAGAACTTGCCGACGTTGATGCGGGTGTGGTTGAAGAAGCGCTTCGGTTCGCCGGTCTTCGCGGCCTCGGCCAGCGCGGCCGGAACCTCGAGACCGGCTTCGGCGATCATGTCGACCGTCGCCTGAGCACCGAGGGCGTCGACCAGCACCGAGGGCGGCGCCACGTTGAAGCCCATGCCCATGATCCGATCGATCCCGTCGATCGACTCCGTGACCTCACCGACGCGTTGGAACGCGTAGGCGACGTAGCCGGCGATGACCTTGCGGGCGATCTTGGCGTGCTCGCCGGAGGCTGAGGCGAAGACCGCCATGCCTTCCTTGTAGCGACCGTCGCGGTGGAGCGCGGCGACCTCGTCGATGTAGCCGAGCTCGGGGAGCTTGATCTCGTCGGCGGGCGTGTAGTCTCCACTCGCCGGATCGAGGATCAGCCGCGTCTTGCCGTCCTTCTTGAAGAAGCCGCCGCCGGATTTGTTGCCGAGGACGCCCTTCTCCATCAGGGTCGCCATGTAGGCGGGGAGCTTGTTGGTTTCGCGGGCCTCGTCGTGAGCCTCCGTGGTATTGGCGTAGACGTTGTCGACGATCGCGCGGTGGATGTCCCAACCGACCAGGTCGACCGTCGCGAGCGGGGTCATCGCGCGCCCCGTGTAGGGCCCGACCAGCTTGTCGGTCAGCGCGACCCCGATCTCCTCGGCGAGCTGGCAGACCTCGTTCATGACCTTGAAGCCGACGCGGTTGCCCGCGAAGGCCGGCGTGTCGGCCGTGCGGACCATCTCGCGACCGAGGAGCACCGTCGAGTACGCATCGATGAAATCGACGAGCTCGGGATCCGTTTCGTCCCCGGCGATCAACTCGGTCCCGACGATCACGTTCGGCGGGTTGAAGAAGTGGAGCCCGAGGAAGTTCTTGCGGAACGAGTCGGAGCGCCCTTCGCAGAGCTTGTTGATCGACAGGCCCGAGGTCACCGTGGCGACGATCGAGTCGTCCCGACGAGAAGCCTCGACCTTGTCGAAGATGTCCTTCTTCAGGTCGAAGTCTTCGGTCAGCGCCTCGAAGATCAGGTCGGCGCCGGCGCAGGCGGCCGCGAGATCGTCGTCGTAGCTCCCCGTCTTCGCGCGGTTCGCGACGGTGGGGGAGCGGACCTGCTTGATCGCTGCGGCGAGGCCGTCCTCGGCCTTCTCCTTCGTGCGGGCCAGGAACGTCACTTCGGGCACGGCCTGGGTGAAGAGCGCAGCGCTCCCGTATCCCATCGTTCCGTTCGCGCCGAGCACGACGACGCGCTCGATCTTGCGGCTCGCGACGAGCTGCCGCATTTCCTTCGGGCTCAAGGTAGACATCGGGGGTCTCTCTCTAGGACGAGCCGATCTGGGGCTCGGTTGTCGGCGGATGCACGCTTCCGGCTGTGAAGCGCGGATCCTCGTTCGTCAGCGTGTCGGCCCGGATCTCCACCGGGTCCGATCGTGTTCGTTTCCAGGCCACGAGCTCCCTCCGTCCCGACCGAAGCGCCGTCCGGAGCGCCCGTCCGGAGAGCCATCGGTCGGCGGAAGAGAGAGTCGTAGACCCAGGAAGCGGGACGAGCGCGAGGCTCGGGCAGCGGTCGCGGACCGGTCCTTCGCGGGGGCACAGCTTCCTCTATAACGAGTGGCCGCGCCAGAGGCCCAGGAGTCACCCGGAGTCAGTCTCCTGCCGCCGGAATTCCCTCTCAGGACGGGGAGTTGCGCGAGAGCTGCAGGTCGCCCGGGGGCCTGGCCGGCCCGGGGGCCCGCTGCGCCTCGAACGCGCCTCAGGCGCGCCGGAAGGCCTCGAGGAGCGCCACTTCCTTCTCCTTCGCCGCCTCGGCCTGGGCATCCTTCACCGTATCGAAGCCCCGGATGTGCTCCGGAATGCTCGCGATCTCGACGGCGATCTCCCGGTTGCCCGTCGTCAGCTCGCGCAGGAGCTCGTCGAGGGTCGTCTCGTACTCGGCGAGCAGGGCCCACTCGCGCTTGCGGTGCGCCGTCCGGTTGAAGATGTCCAGGAAGGAGTGGCGCAGGAACTTGAAGTGCCGGAGGACCTTCAGGACGGCGAAGACCCGTCGATCGATGTTCAGCTTCCGGACCCGACCGGTGTTCGGGTCGCGCGGAAAGAAGAGCTGCGGCGCCAGATGGAACTGGAGCTTGTAGTTGCCCTCGAACTCGGCGTCGAGCTGTCGCTGGAACGCCTCGCTCGCCCACAGGCGCATGACCTCGAACTCGTCCTTCACGGCCATCAGCTTGAAGAGGTAGCGCGCGACCGCTTCCGCGAGCGGATGGTCCTCGGCGCCGATCGCACGCTCGGCGGCGATCACCTGCTCGACCCGCTCGGCGTAGCGCCGCGCGTACTTCTCGTCCTGGTAGTCGGTCAGGAAGCGCACCCGGCGCGCGATCAGGTCTTCGAGGGTCTCGGCCTTCGGCGTGGTCTGGGAGTCGCGGACCCGAGAGGCCGCGAGCTCGCGCACGCGCTCGGGATCGTGGGCCGCCAGTCGGCCCCACGACAGCGCGCGCTTGTTCATCTCGATCGACCGGCCGTTCAGCTCGATCGCGCGCTCGAGCGCCGGCAATCCGACCGGAATCAGCCCCTTCTGGAGCGCATAGCCCACCAGGAAGAGGTTCGCGCCGATCGCATCACCGAGCAGGGCCGTCGCGAGCTTCGTCGCCGCGACGAAGTCCGCCCGTTCCGCACCGACCGCGGCGGTGATCCGGGACTCCATTCCCGCCGAGGACATGTCGAGATCCGCATTGGTGGCGAAGTCGGCGGTCGGAGCCACGTGGGTGTTCACGATCGCGGTCGTCCGGGACGGCGACAGCTTCTGCATGCCGTCCTGGCCGGTGGCGACCACGATGTCGCAGCCGAGGGCGAGATCCGCACCGCCCGCCGGAATGCGCGTCGAGTGCAGCTCCTCGGGCGTGTTCGCGACGCGAACGTGGCTCGCGACGGCCCCGTTCTTCTGGGCGAGCCCTGTCACGTCGAGGAGCGACACGCCCTTGCCTTCGAGGTGGGCCGCCATCCCGACGAGGGCGCCGATCGTGATCACGCCCGTACCGCCGATTCCGGCGACGAAGATGTTGAAGGGCTGGTCGAGGGACGCGACCGGCGCGTCCGGCAATCCGGAGAAGAGCGAGTCGGCCCCCTCCCCCGCGTCGACCGCGGTCGCCTCGACCTTGCGGATCCTTCCGCCGATCACCGAGGCGAAGCTCGGGCAGTAGCCCTCGAGGCAGGAGTAGTCCTTGTTGCAGGACGACTGGTTGATCGTTCGCTTGCGACCGAACTCGGTCTCGACCGGCTCGATCGAGATGCAGTTGCTCTGGACCGAGCAGTCTCCGCAGCCCTCGCACACCGATTCGTTGATCACGATCCGCCGATCGGGATCCGGGAAATCGCCGCGCTTGCGGAGGCGGCGCGCCTCGGCGGCGCAGGTCTGGTCGTAGAGGATCGCCGTCACGCCGGGGATTTCGCGCAGCTCCTTCTGGACGGCGTCGAGCTCCTTGCGGTCATGGACGGTCACGCCGGTCGGGAACGTGCCCGGGGCGTATTTCTGGATGTCGTTCGAGAGGACGGCGATCCGCTCGATGCCCTCGCCAGCGAGCTGGCGGGCGATCTCCGGCGTCGTGATCTCGCCGGCCATCTCCTCGCCCTCGATCGGCTGCCCGCCGGTCATGGCGACCGCCCCGTTCACGAGGATCTTGTACGTGATGTTCACGTCGGCGGCGACGGCCGCCCGGATCGCGAGCAGGCCCGAGTGGAAGTAGGTGCCGTCGCCCATGTTCTGGAAGATGTGGTCGACTTCGGTGTACGGCGCCTGACCGATCCAGTTGACGCCCTCGGCCCCCATCTGGTTGACCGCGAGGGTCCGGCGCTCGGGCAGGAAGACGGCCATGCCGTGGCAGCCGATCCCGCCGAGGGCGATCGAGCCCTCGGGCACGACGGTCGAGCGGTTGTGGGGGCAGCCCGAACAGAACGAAGGCAGGCGCGTGAGCCCGCCCTGAGCGACCTGGAGACCCGGCGCTTCGGGGTCCGGCGTCAGCCGCGCGGCCCACTCCGGCGCCTCGCGGGCGATCCAGCGACGCAGCACGCCGGCCACGACACCGGGCGTGAGCTCGCCGATCTGGGGCACGAGCGGGCTTCCGTCGAGGTCCTGCTTGCCGAGCAGCCGCGGCCGCTCGGAGAGGTTGTAGAGCAGGCTCGCGAGCTGCTCCTCGAGGATCGGCTTCTTCTCCTCGATCACGAGCAGGTCGTCGTGGCCCTGCGCGAAGGCCCGAGCGCCCTCGCCCTCGATCGGCCACGTCAGGCCGATCTTGTAGATCGAGATCCCGAGGTCCCTGGCCTTCTCGTCGTCGAGCCCGAGGTCCTCGAGGGCCTGACGAAGATCCCCGTAGGCCTTCCCCGTCGTCACGATCCCCAACCGCCGCTTCGGCGACTCGAGCGCGACGCGATCGATCGGGTTCGCGCGAAGGAAGGCCTGCAGGGCGACGAGGCGCTGCTCGAAGAGACGCTCTTCGACCATCTGGGGGATGTTCGCCCAGCCGATGTGGATGCCGCCGGGCGGCGGCTCCCAGTCGGTCGGCTCGACGAGTCGGACACGGTCCGGCGAGACCGCGACCGAGCCGCTGCTCTCGATCGTGTCGGTCAGACACTTGAAGCCGATCCAGCAGCCCGAATAGCGCGAGAGTGCCCAGCCGTAGATCCCGAAGTCGACGTAGTCCTGAACGCTCGACGGGTTCAGCACCGGGATGCCGCAGTGGATCATCGCCGGCTCGCTCTGGTGCGCGATCGAGGAGCTCTTGGCGCCGGGATCGTCGCCCATGAGCGCGAGGACGCCGCCGTACTTCGACGTCCCCGCGTAGTTCGCGTGCTTGAGCGCATCGCACGCACGATCCACGCCGGGTCCCTTGCCGTACCACATGCCGAACACGCCATCGACCTTCGGCCCGTCCATCAGGACCGCCTGCTGCGTTCCGAAGATCGTCGTCGCGGCGAGGTCTTCGTTCAGCCCGGGCTCGAAGTGGATCGCATGCTCTTCGAGCTCGCGCTTCGCCTGCCACAGGTTCATGTCGAAGATGCCGAGCGGCGATCCCCGGTAGCCGGAGATGAAGCCCGCCGTGTTCAGCCCGGCGGCGAGATCGCGCTGGCGCTGCATCAAGGGCAGGCGAACGAGCGCCTGGTTGCCGGTCAGGAAGACGCGGCCGTCCTGGATGCGGTAGCGATCGGCGAGCTCGTAGCTCGCGTCGAAGTCGGGGGCGGCAGTGGCCAAGAGGGCTCCTGGTCTCGGGCGGGGACGGGGGTTCGTCGAAGGGGTCCGGGGATTCGTGCTGGACCGACACTTCGTATCGTAAGTCAGCGTCCCGGCACCGCAATCCAACCGTCCGACCCATCGCCGATCGGGCACCGGCATTCGACGCGCGCCGGCATTCGATCTATACGAACGCTCGGCGTGTTCGTGCCTCGAGCGATCAGGAGGAAGCGATGAGTGAGTTCCCGGCGGATGGCCCCATGAAGATCGGCGTGGCCTTCCACTCGACGGACGTCGCGATGCACCCCGTCGAGGTGGCCCGTGAGGTGGAGGCCCGAGGCTTCCACTCGCTCTACATCCCCGAGCACACCCACATCCCCACGAGCCGCCGCACGCCCGCGCCGACCGGGACCCCGGAGCTCGGCGAGGAGTACAAGCGCAGCCCCGATCCCTACATCGCCCTCGCCGCGGCCGCCTCGGTCACGGAGAAGATCCTCCTCGGGACCGGCATCGGTCTCCCCGCCCAACACGACCCCATCACCTTCGCCAAGGAGCTCGCCACCCTCGACTGGATGTGTGAGGGTCGCTTCGTCTTCGGGATCGGCTACGGCTGGAACCATGAAGAAATGGAGAACCACGGGATCGACGTGAAGCGGCGACGGGAGCACGCCCGCGAGGTCATGTTGGCGATGCAGGCGCTCTGGACGAAGGACGTCGCGGCCTTCTCGGGAGAGTTCGTCGATTTCGAGCCCTCCTGGCAGTGGCCGAAGCCGGTGCAGGCGGGCGGGCCGCGCGTCCTGATCGGCGGCGGCGCCGGGCCGAAGATCTTCGCGCAGATCGCCGAGTACGCGCACGGCTGGATGCCGATCGGGGGCGCGGGCATGGCGGCCGAGCTCGAGAAGCTGCGCGGCCTCCTCGAGGAGCGCGGACGGGACCCGCGCGCGCTCCACGTCGTCCCGATGGGCGTCTTCCCGACCGACGAGAAGCTCGGGTACTACAAGACGTCGGGCGTCACCGAGTGCGTCCTGCGGATCCCCTCGGCGCCCCGCGACGAGGTGCTGCCCGTGCTCGACGACTACGTCCAGTATCTCGACCGGTTCTGAGACCGCAGAACCGTCGCTATCGCCCGCTTTCGATGGGCCCAGGGGCCTTTGACGCCCCTCCGGGGTTTCGATACGCTCCGGCTCGTAATTCGCGCGAGCCGCGATCCGCACGCCGCGGGATCGAACGCGCGGAGGCCCCGCCTTGGATCTCCGAACCACCCCCGAAGAGCAGAAGTTCCGCGACGACCTCGCCGCCTGGCTCGCGAGCGAAGTCCCGGCCTACGGGCCGCCGCCGTCGACCCACGACTGGGACGCGCGCCGGGCCTACGACACGGGCTGGCAGCGGAAGCTCTTCGAGGCGGGCTACGCGGGCATCAACTGGCCGAAAGAGTACGGCGGCCTCGACGCGAGCGGCGTCGAGCAGCTGATCTACTTCGAGGAGATCGCGAAGGCGAACGCGCCCTACATCGGCGTGAACTTCGTCGGCATGCTCCACGGCGGCCCGACGATCATGGTCGAGGGCACCGAGGCTCAGAAGGCCGCCCACATCCCGCGGATCATCTCCGGCGAGGAGGTGTGGTGCCAGGGCTTCTCCGAGCCGGTCGCCGGATCGGATCTCGCGAACCTGCAGACCCGCGCCGAACGCGACGGCGACCACTACGTCGTCAACGGCCACAAGATCTGGACCTCGTTCGCTCACGTCGCCGACTACTGCGAGATGCTCGTCCGAACGGACCCGGACTCGTCGAAGCACGGCGGGATCTCGTGGCTCATCATGCCGATGGACCTCGACGGGATCGACATCCGCCCCCTCCCCACCCTCGAAGGCGAAGGCGAGTTCTCGGAGGTCTTCCTCGAAGACGTCCGGATCCCGGTCTCGAATCTCGTCGGCAAGGAGAACGACGGCTGGCGCGTCACGAACGTGACGCTCCGCTTCGAGCGCGGCACCGCCTTCGCCAGCGACATGATCCAGCTCCAGGCCTTCGTCGCGAAGATGGTCGAGACGGCCAAGAAGATCACGAGCGACGGCGCGACCGCCTGGGACGACAAGGCCCTGCGCCGCGAGATCGGTCATCTCTCGGGGGAGCTCGAGAGTCTCTGGGCCATGGTGAAGCTCTCGGTCTGCGAAGCGAAGGAGACCGGCGTCCCCGGCGTCGGCGCCTCGGCCGTCAAGCTCTACTACACCGACATCTTCCAGCGGACGACGGAGCTCGCCGTGCGTCTCCTCGGGCGTGCCGGCATCTCGCGCTCGGACGTGATGGACCTCCCGGCCCAGCATTTCTTCGCCCGCCACTTCAACGCGATCTCGACCGCGATCGCGGCGGGCACGAGCCAGATCCAGAAGAACATCATCGGCGAGCGCATCCTGGGCCAGGTGAAGGAACCGAAGCCGAACCCGGCCTAGGCTTCTTCGCCCGGCTCTCGCCCCCTCATCGCCCCTCACGAGCGGAGACCGAAGTGGACTTCCAACCGACCGAAGATCAGAAGGCGCTGCGCGAAGGCATCCGCTCCTTCGTGGAGGGCCAGCTGCCCTTCGACCGGATCCCCGAGATCGAGAAGGCGGGCGGCTTCGACCGCGACCTGTGGAACGAGGTCGCCGAGATGGGCGTCTTCGCCCTCCGCCTCTCCGAGAACGAGGGAGGCGTGGGCCTCGGCTTCTCGGACGCGGTGCTCGTCTTCGCGGAGCTCGGCCGTCGTCTCGTCCCCGGCCCGGTCGTCTGGACCCATCTCGCAGCCGGTCTCGTCGACGGCGCGGCCACCGGCGAGACCGTCGTCGGCGGCGTCGATCTGATGGGACCGACGCCCGAGCCCGTCGTCGTCGAGTACTTCGATACCCTGGACGTGCTCCTCGTGCTCCGAAGCGACGGTGTCTACCGCGTCGACCCGGCGACCTGCGAGGCGAAGCCGGTCGATGTTCCCCTCGACCCGCTCACGCCGATCCACCATGTCACCGCGCTGCCGGAAGGCGACAAGATCGGGGACGCCGACGCCGCGGCTCGGCTCCGCCTCGAAGGCGCGGCGATCATCTCGGGCGTTCAGCTCGGTCTCTCGGAAGGCGCCCTCGAGCTCGCCAACGACTACGCCAAGGAGCGCCAGCAGTTCGGACGACCGATCGGCGGGTTCCAGGCGGTCAAGCACATGCTCGCGGAGATGTTCGTGAAGCAGGAGGCCGCGCGCGCCGGGGCCTACAACGCCGGCGCGACCCTCGATGCGCCCGAGGTCGCCGACGTGCAGAAGGCGGTCTCCGCCGCGAAGGTCACCGCCGGCGAGAGCGCGATCCGCAACGCCCGGACCGGCATCCAGGTCCACGGCGGCATGGGCTTCACCTGGGAGGTGATGGCCCACTACTACCTGAAGCGCGCCTGGGTCTGCGAGAACATGTTCGGCACCCAGGACGAACACGCCGAGAAGATCGCGACGATCCTCGAGGCGGCGAACTAGCACCTCCCCTCACCGCGCCGTCGCGGAACGGGCACCTGCCCGATCGGAGTTTCGATGATCGGAATCACTTCCTACGGGGCCTACGTCCCGCGCACGCGCCTGCCCTTCGCCGTGATCGGCGGACGCCCTCCGAAGGAAGGCGGCCCCGAGCGCTCGGTCGCGTGGAACGACGAAGATGCGATCACGCAGGGCGTGACGGCAGCGATCCACTGCCTCGAGGGCCTCGACCGCAGCCAGGTCGACCTGCTGCTCTTCGCCTCGACGACCCTGCCCTTCCAGGAGAAGCAGGCCGCGGCGCTCGTCGCCCGCGTCCTCGATCTCGGGCGCGACGTGCAGACCGCCGACCATGCGGGCTCGACCCGCGCCGGGACCGCCGCCCTTCGCGCAGCGACCGACGCAGTCAAGGCGGGCTCCGCGCGGTGCGCCCTCGTGATCGCGAGCGACGCCCGGATGGCCGCCCCGAAGAGCGGGATGGAAGCCAACTTCGGCGACGGCGCCGCCGCCTTCCTGATCACCGACGGCGATGCGATCGCCAGCGTCGACGACTTCCACGCCGTGACCGACGAAGTGACCGACGTCTGGCGTCCTGCCGGCCACGAATTCGTCCACACCTGGGAGGACCGCTTCGTCATCCAGGAGTCCTACACGCCGAACATGGCCGCAGCCCTCTCGGGCTTCTTCGAGAAGACGGGGACCGGGATCGGCGACTACGACCGGGTCGCCTTCTACGGACCCGACGCGCGCTCCCACGGCGGCGCGCTCAAGGCCGCCGGCGTCACCGGCGACGCGATCCAGTCCCCGCTCTTCGGGCGGCTGGGCAACGCCGGCGCCGCGTTCGCGCCACTCCAGCTGATCGCGGCCCTCGAAGCCGCCACGCCCGGGCAGAAGATCCTGCTCGCCAACTTCGGCAACGGTGCCGACGTGACGTCCTTCTCGACCACGGACCAGATCGAGAAGCTCGCTCCGCGCCGCGGCGTCGAGTGGAACCTCGCCCGCCGCCGGGTGGTCACGAGCTATGACGACTACGTGAAGGCCAAGGGGCTCGCGGCGACCGAGTGGGACGCGGGCACCAATCCGGGTCTGTCCGCCACGATCCTCTTCCGGGAGCGCGACGACGACCTTTCCCTCCTGGGCCAGCAATGCAACGCCTGCGGCGCCATCCAGTTCCCGGCCCAGCGGATCTGCGAGTCCTGCTTCGCCAAGGACGACTACTCGAAGGTCCGGCTCTCCGACCGGACCGGCAAGGTCGTGACCTACACCTTCGACTTCTTCTTCCCCACGCCGAACCCGCCGACGGTCGTGACCGTGACCGACGTCGACGGCGCGCGGATCCACCTCCAGGTGGTCGAGATCGCGCCCGAGGACATGAAGATCGGCCAGGAGGTCGAGTTCGTGTTCCGGCGGATCCACGAGTCCGGCGGTCGCCCCAACTACTACTGGAAGGGCATCCCGAAGCCCGAGTAGGCCGCCGTCGGCCCTCCCCACCCTCTCTTCATCCGGGTCACGCACCCGTACCAAGGAAACGAGTCATGGCGAACAAGGAATCGATCCGCGACAAGGTCTCGATCGTCGGCGTCGGCTGCTGCCAGTTCGGCGAGAACTGGGACCAGTCCCCGTCGGACATGATCGTCGACGCGGCCTACGAGGCCTATGCCGACGCGGGGATCGAGAAGCCCCAGGAGCAGATCGACGCCGTCTTCACCGGCTCGATCTACTCGAACAAGGGCCCGCACGAGTGCGGGGACGCCCTCAAGCTCTTCAACAAGCCGATCAGCTTCGCGACGAACTACTGCGCGACGGGCACCGACCTCGTGCGACTCGGTGTCATGTCGATCGCCGCCGGCCTCTACGACACCGTGCTGGTCGTCGGCTACGACAAGCCGAAGGATCGCGGCGTCTCGGGCCCGTCCGTCGTCGTCGACCGGGTCCGCGACCTGCCCCAGACGCCCGCGGGCTGGTTCTCCCTCGCTGCCGCGACCTACTTCGACAAGTTCGGCGCGAGCCGCGAGGACCTCGCCAAGATCGCGATCAAGAACCACGCGAACGGCTGCCTCGCCCCGAAGAGCTTCCTCAAGCGGCAGATCACGGAGGAGGACTACTTCAAGGCCCGGATCATCTCCTGGCCCTTCGGCCTCTACGACTCCGCCGCCCAGACCGACGGCGCCGCGGCCTGCGTCCTCACGCGAAGCGATCTCGCGAGCTCCTTCTCGAGCGACCCGATCCTCGTGAAGGGCGTCACGGTTCGGGCGGGACCGAACCCGCAGAAGGACCCGGGCAACGACTTCCTCTCCTGGAAGCCCACCGCCTGGGCCCGCGACGACGTCTACGAGATGGCCGGGATCACCGACCCGAGGGGCGAGATCGGCGTCGCCCAGGTCCACGACTGCTTCTCCCTGACGGAGCTACTGACCTACGAAGACCTTGGCTTCTGCGAGAAGGGATCGGCGAAGGAGCACATCGCCGACGGAGCCTTCGAGCTCGGCGGCGACCTGCCGGTCAACACCGACGGCGGCCTCAAGACCTTCGGCCATCCGACCGGCGCCACCGGCGTCCGTATGGTCTACGAGAACGTGCTGCAGCTGCGCGGCCAGGCCGGCGATCGCCAGGTCGCGGGAGTCGATGGCAAGTTCGCCGTCTCCCACAACATCGGCGGTCACCCGACGGCCTGCGGCATCGCCGTCCTCGGTCGCCAGTAGTCGCCTACCCGCCCACTCGCCCACCTCCACCCGATCCCGACGCGAACGACGAGCACGAGGAGAACACCCGCCATGGCCGATCTGCCGACCGACCAGGTCCAGTGGGACACGATGACCATCCCGTCCACCCTCGCCCGCGCGGCGCGGATGTGGCCGGACGTGTCCGCCCTCGAGGACGATGGAAAGACCTTCACCTTCACGGAGCTCGAAGCCGCGGCGCAGGAAGCCTGTCGCGCCTTCATCGCCTCCGGTGTCGAGCGTGGCGACCGCGTCGCCATCTGGGCCCCGAACGGCTGGCGCTGGGAGATCGCCGCGCTCGGCCTGCAGAGTGCGGGCGCCGTGCTCGTCACCCTGAACACCCGCTTCAAGGCGAGCGAGGCGGCGTACGTGCTCGAGAAGAGTGGCGCCAAGCTGCTCTTCACGGTGGGCGACTTCCTCGGGATGAACTACGCCGACGCGATCGCCTCCCAGGACCTGCCCGACCTCGAAGGCACGATCCTGATCGAAGGCGAGAGCAGCCACGCCGCTCCCTGGGAAGACTTCCTCGCTCGAGGCGTCTCCGTCGAACCGGGCGCAGCCCGCGAGCGCGCGGATTCCGTCGAGCCGGACGACCTCTCGGACTTCATCTTCACGTCGGGTACGACCGGCAACCCCAAGGCCGTGACGACCGCCCACGGCCAGAACCTGAAGGTGTTCGACGTCTGGGGCCGCTCGGTCGGTCTCTCCCCGGGCGACCGGTACCTGATCGTGATGCCCTTCTTCCATTCGTTCGGCTACAAGAGCGGATGGCTCGCCTGCATCATCCATGGCGCCACCGCGATGCCGGAAGCCGTCTTCGACGTCGAGCCCGCCCTCGCACGCATCGAGCGCGACAAGGTCACGGTCATGCCGGGCACGCCTACGATCTATCAGTCCCTGCTGACCTTCCCCGATCGGGACAAGTACGACACCTCCTCGCTCCGTCTGGCCGTCACCGGCGGCGCCGCCGTCCCCGTCGAGCTCGTCCGGCAGATGCGGAGCGAGCTCGGCTTCCGCGAAGTGATCACCGCGTACGGGCTGACCGAGAGCTCGGGAACGGTGACCGCCTGCCGGCTCGGCGACGACGACGAGACGATCGCCACCACCTGCGGTCGACCGATCCCCGACACCGAGACGAAGATCGTCGACCCGGATGGCAAGGAGGTCCCCGCCGGCGAGCCCGGTGAGATCTGGACGCGGGGCTACCACGTCATGAAGGGCTACTGGAACGATCCCGCCGAGACGGCGAAGGCGATCGACGCCGACGGCTGGCTCCACACCGGCGACATCGGCGTCATGGACGAGCGCGGCTACCTCCGGATCACCGACCGGATCAAGGACATGTTCATCATGGGCGGGTTCAACGTCTACCCGGCCGAGGTCGAGAACCTGCTGTTCCAGCACGAGGGAATCGCCGCCGCGGCGGTGATCGGCGTCCCCGACGACCGCATGGGCGAGGTCGGCATGGCCTTCGTCGTTCCGACGCCGGGCACGACCCTAGACGCCGAGGCGCTGGTGGCCTGGAGCCGCGACAACATGGCCAACTACAAGGTCCCGCGCTTCTTCGAGGTCGTCGACGAGCTGCCGGCGAACGCCTCCGGCAAGGTGCTCAAGAACGATCTTCGAGATCGTGCGAAGGCGATCCTCGCCTAGCGCGACCTCGCGGGTGCAGGCGAGCCCGACCTACTCGGGAAGCGCGAACGCGATGATCGCGTCGCCCATGTCGCCGAGCGGATTGCCGCCCGCCGCCATCACGACGAACTGACGGCCATCCTTGCCGAGCCGGTAGGACATGGGGACCGCGTGCCCGGCGAAGGGCATGCGGTGGCTCCAGAGCTCGTCGCCCGTCTCCACGTCGAAGGCCCGCATGAACTTGTCCGAGGCCGCGCCCGTGAAGTAGAGGCCGCTGTCGGTCGAGATCCCGCCCCCGAAGGCCGGCGCGCCGTAGCGATCGCCGTAGAGCCACCAGACCGGCCACGGAGCGACCTCACGCATCGTCCCGAGCGGACGGTTCCAGAGCACCTCGCCACTCTTCAGATCGACGGCCGTGAGGCTCGCCCAGGGCGGCGGATTGCAGGGGGCACCGAAGGGCGAAGCCAGCATGTAGCGATGCACCGCATAGGGCGTGCCCTTCATGGCGTAGAACTCGTTCGGATAGACGAAGCTCGACTCGTCCAGCAGATCCGCCTCGGCGCGCGGGATCATGAAGTTGACGATCGCCAGGTGGATCTGGCTCACGATCATGACGCCCGTGGAGGGGTTGATCGCCACACCGCCCCAGTTCATGCCGCCCGTGGTGTG
The DNA here is from genome assembly GCA_024742285.1 of bacterium. Taxonomy (NCBI): domain Bacteria; species bacterium. Next base: position 50,587 of record JANSYR010000015.1, read on the forward strand.
GGGGTACTGGATCGACCCTTCGATCGTCGGCGGCGTGTAGATCCCGTCGTAGCGGTACTTCTCGATCTCGCTCCGGCACATCGCCCGGTCGAGCGGCGTGAAGCCGAAGGCATCGTCGGGCGAGAGGTCGAGGGGATGGAGCGGCGCTGGATGGGTCGGGAAGGGCTGGGTCGCGGACAGCGTCTCCTCCGGCACGCCCCCCTGCGGCACCCGCCGCTCCTCCACCGGATAGAGCGGCTCCCCCGTCTCGCGGTCGAGCAGGTACACGTGCCCCATCTTCGTCGTCTGGAGCAGACCGGGCCGCCCATCGCCCACGCCATCGACCTGGAAGAGCGTGGGCGGACTCGGCGTGTCGAAGTCCCAGACGTCGTTGTGGACGTACTGGTAGTTCCACACGACCTCGCCGGTCTCCGCGTCGAGGGCGACGGTCGAGCTGCCGTAGTGGTCGAGCCCGTTTCGCATGCCGCCGAAGAGATCCGGGGACGGGTTCCCGGTCGGAACGTAGATCAGGCCCCGCTCGGCATCGCCGGTCATGATCGACCAGATGTTCGGCGTCCCGCTCGTGAAGCGGCGTCCGGTCTCGGGGTCCGGCTCCGTCGGGTAGCCGGGCGGCACGGGATCCCACGCCCACTCGAGCTCGCCGGTCCGCGCATCGAACGCGCGCACCACCCCGCCCGGGGCGTCGACCCGGACGTTGTCCGCCACGAGCGCCCCGATCACGACGCGATCCCGGATCACCTGCGGCGGCGACGTCGGGTGGTACTCCCAGGGCGGCGCGTCCCCGATTCCTTCGCGGAGCGCCACGCGCCCGTTCTCGCCGAATCCTTCACAGGGCTTGCCCGTGTCCGCGTCGAGGGCGTGGAGCTCGGAGTCGGCGGTCCCGTAGAAGATCCGCTTCTTGCACACGGTCCCGGGGGCGACGTCCGTGTCCTCCCAGTAGGAGACGCCCCGACAGATGAGCGGGTACGGCCCTTCCCCGTGACGCTCCTCGAACTCGGGGTCGAACTGCCAGACTTCTTCGCCGGTCTCCGGGTCGAGCGCGAAGACCCGCATGAAGGGCGTGCAGTAGTAGAGGAGATCGTTCACGACGAGCGGCGTCGTCTGGAGCGCCGTGACCTTCGAGTAGCCGGAGGCGTCGAAGAAGTCGCCGCTGCGATGCATCCAGGCGACCTCGAGCTCGCCGACGTTCTCCTTCGTGATCTGCGTGAGCCGCGAGTGGTGGTCGGCACCACGGGTCCCGCCCCAGTGCCGCCACTCGGCGACCGGCCCCGACGTGTCGAGCTCGTTCTCTCCACCACAGGCGATCAGCCCGGCCACGGAAAGCGCGCTCGCGAGGAGCAGAAGAAGACGGACACGCGAGCGATGGTTGCGCGGCATCGGAATGGACAAGACTCGAACTCCCTCCCAAAGGTCGCGATCGACGATACCGCCCCCCTTGTGAGGGCACACCCCGCCGTGGGAGAATCCGAAGCGCGCGCACGGAGGCTCCGGCGCGAGAGAATCCGCCACGAATCCACGGAGCGCCCCATGAGCGAATCGCCTTCGCCGCCTCTCTCCGAGGCCGGCTTCGACCTCGAAACCGTCGATCGTCTGCTCTCGACCACCCGCGCGGTCCGACGCCGACTCGACTTCGACCGACCGGTCCCGCGAGCCGTCCTCCTCGACTGCATCCGCCTCTCCCAGCAGGCCCCGACCGGCACCAACGCGCAACACTGGCGCTGGATCGTCGTCGACGAGCCCGGGAAGAAGAAGGCCCTCGGCGAGATCTACGCCCGCGGCCTGCCGCTCCTCGACGAGTCCGCGAAGACGGCGAACGACGCGCAGACCGCCGACGTCTACCGCCACGCGCGAACCCTCGCCGAGCGCATGGGCGACGTGCCGGCGCTCGTCATTCCCTGCCTCGAGGGCCGGCTCGTCGATCCCGAGTCCCTCGTGCTCGCGACGACGTACTACGGCTCGATCTATCCCGCGGTCTGGAGCTTCCAGCTCGCCCTGCGCAGCCGTGGACTCGGATCGACGTTCACGACCATGCACCTGGCCTTCGAGGAGGACGCGCGGGCCGTGCTCGGGCTCCCGGAAGACGTGGTGCAGATGGCGCTGCTCCCGGTCGCCTACACGCTCGGGACCGACTTCAAGCCAACCGAGCGACCGGCCCCCGAGACGATCACCCACTGGAACGGCTGGGGCGCCTGAGCGGCCCGGATGCTAGACCCTGCACCGCCTTCCGCGGTGCGGACCCCCTTCCCCCTTGCGACCAGGAACGAATTCATGAGCTACGACGACATCCTCCTCGATCTCGACGACGGCATCGCCACGATCACGATGAACCGTCCCGACAAGCTGAACGCGTACACCGCAGACATGGGAGAGGAGATCACCCAGGCCTTCCGCGCGCTCCAGCGCGACGACGCGGTCCGCGCGGTGGTGCTGACCGGCGCCGGCAAGGCCTTCTGTGCCGGGGTCGACCTCGAGCATCTGAAGGCCCACGAGGCGGGTCAGAGCAAGTCGAAGGGCGTGCGCCTCGGCGAGGAGGATTTCCTCCGCAAGCTGCCCCTCGAGATCTGCGATTTCCCGAAGCCCGTGATCGCGGCGATGAACGGCCATGCGGTCGGCGTCGGGATCACGATGGCGATGCCCTGCGACATCCGGATCGCCGCGGACGACGCGAAGATCGGCTTCGTGTTCGGCAAGCTCGGGATCCTGCCGGGCCTGGGCTCCACCCACCTGCTCCCGCAGATCGTGGGCATGGCGAAGGCCCAGGAGCTCGTGCTGACCGCGAAGAAGATCCTCGGCCCGGAGGCCGAGCAGATCGGCCTCGTGAACAGGTCGGTCCCCAAGGAGGAGGTCCTCCCGACGGCCCAGGCGATGGCCCGCGAGATGGCGGAGATCAATCCAATCGTGCTGCGCCACGCGAAGGCTGCGCTCTACTACGGCGGCGCCCACTCGATGGCCGAAGCCATGAAGAACGAGCAGAAGCAGAGCGCCGTCATGAAATCCGAACGCGAAGCGGCGAAGGTCGGGAAGTGAGCGAGACCCCCACGTTCGCGAACGTCCCGGAAGCGGACCGCTGGGCGACCTACCTCGGAATCGAGGTCGTCGAGATCTCGCCGGGCCGGGTCCGCATGCGCCTCGAGACGAGCGAGAAGCACCATCAGCCGATGGGCATCCTCCACGGGGGCGTCTGGGCCTCGATCGTCGAGACCGCGGCGAGCTACGGCGCGGGATTTCTGGCGCGCGAGAAAGGCGCCGTCGGTGTCGTCGGCGTCTCCAACCAGACCGACTTCCTGCGGAGCCACTCGGAAGGCCTGCTCGAGATCGAAGCCGAGCCGCTCCACGCGGGCCGCCGCCAGCACGTCTGGGAGGTCCGCATCCAGCGCCCCTCCGACGACGTCCTCGTCGCCCGCGGCCAGGTCCGATTCCAGGTCCTGGACGAGCTGCCCCGCGATCGCGACAGCGCGAACGCGCCGAAACCGGTCTGACCCGAGCGCCGAGGTCGATGGCCCCTACCGATCCCCCATCGACGCGCCCTGGTCGCCCTCTTCCCAGGGCATGAACGGGATCGGCCGACCGATGGCGCCCATGAAGTCGTCCATGAACTTGTACGTGATGCCCCACAGTACGGGCGCGCGGGGATCGTCCAGCAGCCGGATCGTGGGCATCGCCGCGGTCTGATCCATGTAGGTGAAGTCGCGCATCTCCTGACGCGCCGGGTCGTCGCTGTGGGAGAGCGGGGACCAGAAAGCCTCCCGGATCTCGTAGTTCGGCACGAGCGGCGGATCGCCCTGGATCGCATACACGTAGGCCGAGACCCGGATCGACTCGGCGAAGCCGAGGACGTCGCTGATCCGGCCGATCGGGCGCCCGGAGGAGAGGTCGAGGGAGAGCTCCTCCAACGTCTCCCGAACCGCCGCGGCGCGTCCGTCCGCATCTCCCGGATCGATCCGGCCGCCGGGGAACGCCAGATCTCCCGACCAGGGATCGTCTTCGTGCTCGGCGCGACGGATGAAGAGCGCCTCGAGGTCGTCCTCGACTTCCCGCAGCACCAGGGCGACGGCCGCCTCCACCTTCACAGGGTTCGGATCGAACCACGGGGACGCCACCGCGAGACGAGCTTCGACTTCATCGATCGTACGCGCCACGGGCTCCTCCGTTCTAGATGTTGCGGCCCTGATCGGCCCAGTAGCGGTCGCGCAGACGACGGATGTAGAGCTTGCCGCTCGGGTGACGCGGCAGCTCGTCCTCGAAATCGATCGACCGGGGCACCTTGTAGCCGGCGAGGTGTTCTCGGGCGAAGGCGAGGATCTCGGTCTCCAGATCGCCGCTCGCCTCGAATCCCGCACGCAGCTCCACGGCGGCCTTCACCTGTTCGCCCCACTCGTCGTCCGGAATCCCGAAGACGCCGACGTCGCCGATGGCCGGATGCTCCTGGAGGACTTGCTCGATCTCCATCGGGTAGATGTTCACGCCGCCCGAGATGATCATGTTCGACTTCCGATCGGCCAGATGGACGTAGCCCTCCTCGTCGAGGTAGCCCACGTCGCCGATCGTGAAGACCCCCGGCTCGAGGTAGGCCGACTCGGTCTTCTCGTCATCGCCGTGATACTCGAAGGGACGATCCGACGAACGGTTGCGACAATAGAGGTCGCCGACCTCGCCGGGGGGAAGCCGCGCGCCCGCGTCGTCGACGGCGAAGACATCGAAGTTCGGGAGCGCGCGGCCGACCGTGCCGGGATGCGCGAGCCACTCCTCCGAGTCGATCAGGGTGTTGACCCCGCCCTCGGTCCCGCCCCAGTACTCGCGCAGGATCGGGCCCCACCATTCGATCATCCGCCGCTTGACCGGTGCCGAGATCGGCGCGGCTCCGTGGAGCGCGAGCGTCAGCTTCGGCGCCGAGAAGGCGGCGCGTTCCTCGTCGGGCAGCCGCAGCAGGCGGACGAACATCGTCGGGACGAGATGAACGTGGGCGACCTCCCGGCGCATGATCCAGTCGAGGCAGGCGGACTCGTCCCAGCGCTGCATGATGTGGATGGGCGCACCGTTCGCGTTGTCGTAGATCGAGAACATGAGCGGCGCCGCGTGGTACATCGGTCCCGTGATCAGATGCGGACCGGAGCCGTCGAGCCCGACCGGCGCCCCGATCCCGCCGAGGCCGACCAACGCTTCGCCCACGGTCGGAGGGGCCGCCCGCTTCACGCCTTTCGGCCGACCCGTCGTCCCGCTCGTGTAGATCATGTTCCCGCCGCCGGGCGCTTCGAGATCGAGCGACCCGGGCGAGACCGCATCGAGCAGTCCATCGAGCTCGTCACCGACCTCGATCACGCGAAGACCCGGGCGCGTCGAGGCGATCCGTCGGGCGGACTCCGCGTAGCGGGCGTCGGTGAAGAGCAGCCGCGACTGCGAATCGTCGACGACGTACTCGATCTCCTCTTCGGCGAGGTGCCAGTTGATCGGCGTCACCCACTGACTCGAGGCGATCCCGCCGAGGATCAGCTCGGCGGCCTCGAGACAGTTGCCCATCAGGAGCGAATAGTGCTCGCGCGGTCCGAGGCCCACGTCGTGACGCAGAAAATGCGCAAAACGGAGCACGCGATCCGCGAGCTCGCCGAAAGTGCGCGTCCGCCCGCCCTCGTCGATCGCGACGTCGTCTCTCCGTTCCCGGGCCAGCTCGAGCAGCATCGTCTTCCTTCATCAGGCGTCTTCGTTCGGTGGCGCCGTCGGCGGCGCCCCGCGGCGCGCGAGTATAGAGGCCCGGTCGCGGGATCGCGGCGCCCTGCGTCCGTAACGCGACCCGCTCTCCCGGGCACTGAGTTGCTAAGCTGGAACCGATGTTGCCCCTCACCCCCCGGATCGTCGCGACGGCCTGCCTCGCGGGCCTGCTGGTGGCCTGCGCGAGCACGCCGACGGTGCCCCGCCTGCCCGCCGTCGCTGCCGCGCCACCGCCGACGCTCTCGAGCGTCCCCGAGTGGGCGCTGGCGGACCCGAGCCGGGAGACGCAGATCGAGATCGGCGTCGGCTCGGGGGCGAGCCTGGAGGAGGCCACACGACACGCCCTCCAGGACGTGGCCTCCCGGCTCTCCGTCTCGGTCGAGAGCGCCCTCACGGATCGCTACGAGGAGACCGACGGCCGCACGATCGAATCCCTCGAGCAGGTGATCGAGACGCGCGTGGCCGGCACGCGCTTCACGGGCTGGCGACGAACCCGCTCCGCCGAAAGCAACGGGACGTACTGGGCGGAGGTCCGCATCGACCGCCGACGCCTGGCCTCCGAGACCCGCGCCGAGCTCGTCCGGACCGCCGACGAGATCGACCTCGAGCTCGAGACCGCGAAGGGCTCGGCCCTCCGCCGCTTGATCGCCCTCGAGCACACGGCGGTGCGCCGCGAACGGGTGAGCCATCTCGTCTCCCTCGTCGATGTCCTGGTCGTCGATTTCGATCGCGGCGCCTGGGAAGCGCGCCGCGCAGACTGGCGCGCCGTCGACGAGGCCGCGCGCCGGGCCCTGGTCTTCGAGGTCCGGGCCGATCCCGCCTCTCGTGAGATCGCGAGCTGGGTCGAGTCGCGGCTCGTCGCCGACCGTCTCCGCACGCGGAACGGCGAGTGCCGAAGCCCCGACGCCGTCTGCATCGACATCCGCTCCGAGCTGACCGAAGCCGACGTCGCGAGCCGTCACGTCGCCAAGATACGCTCGACCTTCGCGGTCCTCGAGCCCGGCGGGACGGTGGTCCGGGAGAGCGAGCGTGTGGGACGCGGCCACTCGAAGTCCGACCCGGATCGCGCGCGTCGCCAGGCCCTCAACGATCTACGCGAGACCCTCGCCGCCTTCAGCGTCCTCGACGAGGCCGCCGGCCGCTAGTCGCGCGGCACGCCTAGCGCTCGGTCAGGATCTCGTCACAGTCCGGTCCGGTCATCCGCGAGAGCAACCCCTCGGAGAAGACCGGCCGCACGAGATCACCATCGAGGATCGAGTCCGACGCCTTCGACGGATCGATCGCGACCCACGACTGCTGGGGCCGCACCTGGTCGGTGACTTCCCCGGTCGCGATCACCCGCTCCTCCCGCGTCTCCGCGCCGGTCGGGCTCATCGATCGCTGCTCCCGCCGGACCTCGATCCCGTCGCCGGGCTCGATCCCCTGCCCCGAACCGAGGGTGATGCGGTAGATGTGGCGATCGGCGCCGGGCGCCTTGCGGTGGCCGGTCAGGTGGCCCCGCGGCGCGAGCGCGGCGCCCAGCGGCAGGTCGAGACACGACAGCGCCTCGTCGAGGGCCTTCTCGAAGAGCACGGAGAGGGTGACCGGCGGGAGCGCGCACGCCGGGTCGAGATCCTTCGTCTCCTGCTGTGCCTGGTGTTCGAGGGCGAAGGTGCGCGCGACCGTGTCGTTGCTCCCGACCTCGATCATCTGGATGTCGAGCTCGACCGCCGCCGTGTGTTCACAGGTCCCGGGCTTCGAGGCGACCTCCTCGTCGGACTGCCACGGGAGCTTGAAGGGCTTCTTCCAGCTCGCCGCGTACTGGTACTTCGAGAAGCGGGTCGCGAGCGCGTAGTCGGCGCCGGTCACCTCCTCGGTCTCGCGTCCCTCGAGTTCACCGAGGACGCCCTCGGTCCGGAGCGCACCGAGCTCGCTCAGGGAACGATCGATCACCGTGGCGCCGGCATCGGCCGCCACCCCCTCGAGCGCGCGTCGGACCTGCGCGCGCGGCCGATCGAGCAGCCCCTCCTCGATCCCGACCGCGGGCCGGTCGACGATCACCAGCTCGAAGGCGCGCTTGCGCAGCTCCTCCTGGGACGGATACGGAACGACCCGGTTCATCGGCACGTCGTCATAGGCATCGACGTTCGACACCCGCCCGGTCGCGCAGCCCACGCTCGTCGCGACGACGGCGACGGCCAGTCCTCCCGCGATGCGTTCGACCCGCTTCTTCGACGTGATCCCGCGGTCCTTCATGTCCACCTCCTGCTGGTCCCCTGCCCGCCTCTCGACGGCATCGGGGCGCCGAGGAGCGTACCGCCCGCGGGGCTCGCGGGCCCGTGCGATCCCGCCGCGGTGCTTCGTTCGGCGCCCCCTGATCGTGCCGCGAGCCGACGCCCCGGTTCCGCGTAGAACGACGTCTCGAACTCGATGCATCTCCCTGTTTTTGCTAATGAACCCGCCATCATGAGCATCGAAAACGTCGGAATCGTCGGTTGGCGGGGAATGGTTGGATCCGTACTCCTCGAGCGCATGCGCGCCGAGGGAGATTTCGCCGGGCTGACGACGACGTTCTACTCGACGAGCCAGGTGGGCGAGGACGGCCCGGACTTGTCACAAGGAGGGGGCAGCGGCTCCCTGCCCCTCGGCGACGCCTACGACGTGTCCGCCCTCTCGAAGCACCAGGTCGTACTCACCTGCCAGGGCGGCGACTACACCAAGCAGGTCCTACCCCAGCTGCGCGAGCAGGGGTGGAACGGGTTCTGGATCGACGCCGCGAGCGCCAAGCGCATGGACGAGGACTCGATCATCGTCCTCGATCCGCTGAACCGCGACCTGATCGACCAGGGCATCGCCGAAGGCTACAAGAACTTCGTCGGCGGCAACTGCACGGTGTCGCTCATGCTGCTCGCCCTCCACGGGCTCTTCCGCGAAGACCTTGTCGAGTGGATGACCTGCATGACCTATCAGGCGGCCAGCGGTGGCGGCGCGCGCCACATGCGCGAGCTCGTTTCGCAGATGGGCACGCTCCACGCGGGCGCGGCCGAGCTCCTCGCCGACCCGGCGACGAACATCATCCCGGTCGACACGCAGGTAACCGAGACCCTGCGCAGCGACGCGATGCCGACCGAGAATTTCGGCGCCCCCCTCGCGGCGAGCCTGCTCCCGTGGATCGACTCGGCGCAGCCGTTCGGCGACACCCGCGAAGAGTGGAAGGCGTTCGCGGAGGGCAACAAGATCCTCGGTCGGCCGGCCGACGCACAGATTCCGATCGACTCGATCTGCGTGCGCGTGGGCGCCATGCGCTGCCACTCGCAGGCGTTCACGATCAAGCTTCGCACGGACGTCCCCCTCGACGAGATCGAGCCGATGCTCGACGAGGCCAATGAATGGGTGCGCCTCGTGCCGAACGACAAGGAATCGACGCTCGCGCAGCTGACCCCGACGGCGGTCACCGGCACCCTCGACATCCCGGTGGGCCGCGTCCGCAAGATGCGTCTCGGCGACCACTATCTGGCCGCGTTCACGGTCGGCGACCAGCTCCTCTGGGGCGCCGCGGAACCGCTGCGACGGATCCTGGCGATCCTGCGCGAGAGCGGGGTCTGATCGAGCGGCCTATCGTCTCTTCTTCTGCAGAGGAGTCGATGCCATGTCCGCTTCCATCGAACGGTTCGCCGCCGACCTCCCGCACGAGAAGCTGATCGAGACCCTCGACCGCGACGGCTGCGCGATCGTCGAAGGCGCGCTCTCGGACGAACGGCTCGCCAGCCTGAACGCGGACCTCGACGGACTCATCGCCGAGACCGCGCCGGGCGTCCCGAACCACATCGAGTTCATGCAGCCGTTCTATGGCTTCGAGACGATCCGGATCGACGGTCTGCCGGGCAAGTCGAAGACCTTCGTCGACGTGGTCCAGGACGAGCGCCTGCTCGGCGTCGCCGACCACTATCTGAAGCCCCACTGCGTGCACTACCTGTTGAATACGGCGCAGCTGATCCAGATCGGTCCCGGCGAGACCGTTCAGGACCTCCACCGGGACGACCAGGCGTGGATGCACCATCCGAAGCACGCCCACCCGGATCCCTTCAGCCAGCCCCAGCTCGAGATCGAGGCGATCTTCGCCCTGTCCGACTTCACCCGGGACAACGGCGCCACGCGGGTCGTCCCCGGCAGTCATCGCTGGCCCCTCGACCGCATCGCCAAGGAAGAGGAGATCGCCTACGCGGAGATGCCGGCAGGCTCGGCGGTCTTCTACCTCGGGTCGACCCTGCACAGCGGCGGCGCGAATACGACGACCGACCGGTCCCGCCGCGGCCTGTTCACCGGCTTCGTGGTCGGCTGGCTCCGGACGGAGGAGAACTTCTTCCTGAGCACGCCGATCGAGGCGGTGCGCGAGATGCCCGAACGCGTCCAGGGACTGCTCGGCTACGACAGCTATCTGGGGATCGGCGTCGTCGACGTCGGCAGCCCGCGCGCGCGGCTCTAGTCGAGTCCGTCCCGTCCCGTCCCGCCCCCCCGCCCCGCCCCGCCCCGAAACGACGACGCGGGCGCTCCGAAGAGCACCCGCGTCTCGAATCGCTGGTCGTCGAATCCGCCGCGATCAGGCCGGCTTCGGACCGCCCATGAAGCCCGGCCAGCGCGAGCCGCTGATCGTGTCCACGAAGGGCCAGTAGGCCTCGGGATCGAGCGGGCCTTCGAGGGTGATCTCGCGACCGAGGAACTCGGGCCACCAGAGTCGCGCGCCCTGGTAGTCGCGGACCGGCAGGAGCGACGCGATCGGATCCCAGGGGCTGTCGAGGAGCGCGACGGTTCCTTCGACGGCGAGCTCGGCCTTGGTCGCGTAGGTGCTCTTCACCTGGACGACGTGGGGCGGGAAGTCGTACGCCTTCTCCGCGCCACCGACCGCGCGCAGGACCTTGATCCACCACTCGTACTCGACGTGGTTCTCGCGCTGCGGGAGCGCCTCGCCGGCCTCGCCCTCGAACTCGATGAACGTATAGCCCTGGTGGGTGCAGCGGGCGCTGACCGAGTCCTGGAAGCGGTAGAAGTCGATGTCGCAGGGGTACTTCGGCTGCCCGTTCATGTCGCGCGAGATGAAGACGGCGCTCTCCTGGTCGATCCCGTAGCCGAGGGTGTAGACGCCTTCCGTTCCGCGGTAGTCCGCGTCGACGGTCATGAAGACGCCATACTCCGGGACGTTGGGAACGGCGACCTGGTAGATCGAGAGCTGGACGTGGGGCTCGGCTCCGGGCTCGATGCCCGGCGGCAGGAGCGCGGCGACCTTGTCGGGGTCGGTCAGGTAGTCGACTTTGAGGATCGGCCAGTCGGCGATCTCGCCGGCGTTGATCTGGGGTCCGGACATCGTGGGCTCCTTCGAGAGGGGGCGCGCTTCGCGCGGAATGGGTCCGGAGAGCCTAGAGCGCTCGAAAGGCGCTCGCAGGCCCCGTCTCGGCCGGATCGATCGGCCGAGAAGGCCGCCCGTGAGTCGCTACGATGTCCGGATGAACAAGACGCCCGCCGAGCTCCGCGCCTCCCTCGACCACCCCGTCCTCGATGCCGATGGTCACCTGATCGAGTACGCCCCGACCTTCGATCGCTACCTCAAGGAGGAGGGGATCGAGGGCGGCTTCATGGCCTACAGCCAGGGCGCCAACTTCGACGGGAGCGCGCCCTGGCAGATGCAATCCCCCGAAGAGCGCGAACGGGGACGGGCCTACCGCAGCCCCTGGTGGGGCTTCCCGAACGACGCGAAGGATCTCGCGACGTCGACGGCGATGCGTCTCCTCTACGACCGCCTGGACGAGCTCGGCATCGATCTCGCCGTCGTCTACCCGAGCGTCGGCCTGAACTGTCCCGCCCAGCGCGACGAGAAGATGCGCCGCGCTTCCTGTCGCGCGTACAACCGCTACGCGAAGGACCAGTGCGAGGGCATGGGCGATCGGCTGATCCCGGTCGCCGTGATCCCGACCTTCACGCCCGAGGAGGCCCTCGAAGAGCTCGACTACGCGACCGGTGAGCTCGGGATGAAGGCCGCAGTCCTCGGCGGCTTCGCGCGCCGCACCTTCGAGGACGGGAACGATCACGCGTTCTGGATCGACGGGCTCGGTCTGGACAGCCCCTACGACTACGACCCGGTCTGGGCGAAGCTCGTCGCGCTCGGGATCGCCCCGACCTTCCACTCCTCGTCGATGGGCTGGAGCGGCCGGCGCTCGACCACGAACTTCTCCTTCAACCACATGGGCGCCTTCGCCGGCGCGAACGACACGACCGCCAAGTCGATGTTCTTCGGCGGCGTCTTCCACCGCTTCCCCGAGCTGCGCGTCGGCTTCCTCGAGGGCGGCGTCGCCTGGGCGCTCCAGATGTACACCGGCCTCGTCGAGCACTTCGAGAAGCGCGCGCCGAAGGGTCTCGAGGATCGCGACCCGTCGAAGATGGACGGCGACCGCTTCGATGCGCTCGTCGCCGAACACCGGGGCGCCCTCGAACCGGTCGTCGACGGCTGGGGCAACCTCTTCGCGACGTCGACGAACACGCCCCATGTCGTGAACGACTTCGGGGCGGCGGGGATCGAGTCGAAGGAAGACATCTACCGGCAGGTCACGACGAACTGCTTCTTCGGCTGCGAGGCGGACGACCGCCTGGCGGGCATCGCCTTCGACACGAAGCGGCTGCCCGGCGACCGGCCGATGCGTCCGATCTTCTCCTCGGACATCGGCCACTGGGACGTGGCCCACATGGACGAGGTCCTGCCGGAGGCGTTCGAGCACGTCGAGTACGGCTGGATGGATCCGGCGCAGTTCCGGGACTTCATGTGCGACAACGCGATCCGTCTCTTCGCCGGCGCGAACCCGGACTTCTTCGCGGGCACCGTCCTGGCAGACTACGCGAAGACGGTCGACCTGGACCCGAGCTGATGGCGGCCGCCGACGCGGCGCCCCGCGCCTACCGCAGCTTCGGCGAACAGTCGCTCAAGTACTTCATCCGGGACCACACGGAAATCCCTGCCGCGCCGATCGAAACGCCCTCCGCCTGGCTTGGTCGGGAGCTCCGCGCTGACCCGGATGCGTGGCGAGAAGCGCTTCAGCCGGACGAGATCGCCGAGCTGGACGCCGCGCTCGACCGGATCGAGGCCGACGGGCTTTCCCTCGCCGAGCTCGACGGCCGCGGGCTCCCCACCCTCGAGAAGCGGGCCGCGGCCTGGCGTCGGGCACTCTGCACGGGACGGGGCTTCGTCGTCCTCACGGGCCTGCCGGTCGACCGCTGGGGCGAAGCGCGATCGAGCCGCGCGTACTGGCTGCTCGGCCACCTCGTCGGAATCCCGGGCGCCCAGAACGCGAGGGACGAGCTCCTCGGTCACGTGATCGACTACGGCGAGCAGGCGGACCAGCCGAACGTCCGGCTCTACCGGACGACCGCCGACATCGGCTACCACTGCGACGCCGCCGACGTCGTCGGGCTGCTCTGCCTGGTCGACGCGGCCGAGGGCGGCGCGAGCCGGATCGCCAGCTCGGTCACGATCTGGAACCGGCTCTTCGAAGCGGATCCCGAGGCGGCGCGGCTGCTCTTCGAGCCCTTCGCCGTCGATCGTCGGGACGAGCAGCCGGAAGGCGACCGCCCCTTCTTCGAGATGCCTCCCTGCCGCTTCGGCGCGGACGGCGTTCTCCGCACGTTCTTCCACGGGGCGTACTTCCGGTCCGCCCAACGCCTCGCCGAGATCGGCCCCCTCTCTCCGGCGCGCGCCCGCGCCCTCGATCGCTACGACGCGATCGGGAACGACCCCGAGGTCCGGCTCGACATGGCGCTCGAGCCCGGCGACATCCAGCTCCTCTCGAACCACACCGTGGTCCACGCCCGGAACGCCTACCGCGAACACCCGGACCGCAAGCGCCACCTGCTCCGGCTCTGGCTCTCCCTCCCGGACGCGGAGACCGCGGCGGGCTAGGCGCGGAACGGAGGGCCGCGCGCGATGCGCTGCGGCGATAGACTCGGGGGCATGAGCGAACCGATCGAACGTCAGGAGTGGAGCGCGGCCTTCCAGCGCGCGACGTGGGGCTGTGCCCCGGCCATCGGACGCGCCCTCGGGCTGTCTCCTCGCGCCGTCCAGCAGTGGGGCCAGGCCGAATCGGACAAGCGGTCCCCCGGCGAACGCCTCGAGATCCTGATGCGCGTCGCGAGCGAGCATCGCAAGCCCCACGATGCCCTCGCTCCCCTTCACCTCCTGGCAGGTCGACTCGGCTACCGGCTCGTCCCGGACGAATCCGCGGACTCGACCCCCGCCCCGCTCGCCACCGTCGCCGTCCACGCCAGCGAAGCGATGGTCGAAGCGGGGGAAGCCGTCCAGACCGTGCTCCGGGCGATCGAGGACGACCTGATCTCGAACGACGAGATGGACGCGATCGACCGCGAGTGCGACGAGGCGATCGAAGCTCTGATCCGCCTCAAGCAGGCGGCCCGCCGCGAGCGGTAGTCGACCGTCGTGCCCCTACCGGTTCGCCGCGAAGCTGGGCAGCTCCTCCCGTCCGCTTTCGCCGCGGTAGGCGAGCACGCGGCCGACCTCGGTCAGCACGAAGAGCGGCCGGTGGCGGGCATCGCGCCGCTCGACCAGGGCACGCTCGATCCGGGCGTGGTGGCGCTCGAGGGCGGCACGGTTGCCGCTCACGCGGGGATCCCGGGCCAGGTAGGTCGCCACGTGATCCGGGCCGGAAGACAGACGCACGACCGGGCGCGGACCCGGCTTCGCCACGGCGGGCGCTTCCCAGACGTAGCCGCCGGGCACCGCGAGGATCCGCCCGACGCGAAAGCGGTCCCGGGTCGCCGGATTCGTGTCGGTGCGCAGGGCGGAGAGCGCGTCGAGCGCCGCCCCGTCGAGGGTCGCGAAGACGGCGCTGGTCAGGGGGCGGTCCGCCTCCTCGGCGACGCGCGACATACCGGCGCCGGCGCAGCCGACGGTGGCCAACGCCAGCAGCGCGGCGCTGGCGATCAGGGTTCGGGTCACTCGAAAACGCTTCGTGGTCTCATGGAACATGGTGGGTGTCCTCCTCTGGGCGCGCAGGGTTCGATGGCTCCGCGACGCATGCCTCGTCCATACGGACTAGTCCCGCTTCCATCGTCCTGAGCACGCTCCAGACGCCCCCAAAGCACCTCGTGGGTTCGCTTCCAGCGGCGATGCGAACCCCGGATGCCCTCGACACCCCTCCCCACGAACCCATTCCGGGGCGCTCCGATCGGCCTCGATTCCCGCGCTCGGGCGGCGGCCGATGTGCGCTCGGAGGGGGGACGGTGGCCCGTAGCCCGAGCGACGGCGCCGGTTCGCTTCGGCAGCCATTGCGCACTTCCCGGAATCCGGCGACTCGGACACCCTGCTGTCCATCGAGGGGACAGCGCCCACTCGCCGGGACGAACCCGACAAGGAAGCGCGATCCCCTCGAACGAGGAGAGACACGAGATGGAAAGCGACTCCCCCTCCGAGACGCCGCGGGAGACCCGACTCGACCGACACGCGCACGCCGGCCTCGAGCGGGTCCTCGCCCGGATCCGCCAAGGATCGCCCGTCGAAGAGGAAGCCGTGGTCGCCCTCGCCTGGGACTACTTCGTCGCCGGCTTCACCGCCCACGGCGCCTCGGCCGACGAACTCCCCGCTCCGCCGTCCACGATGACACCGCCCCCGGCCGACGAGACCGACTTCCTCGCCCAACACGTCGCCGCGCTGACCCCGCGCCGCCTCGAAGTCCTCCGCCTCGTCGCCCGCGGCCTCACGAACCGCGAGATCGGCCGCGTCCTCGACATCTCCTGCTACACCGTCAAGAGCCACCTCGCAGCCCTCTTCGAAGCCCTCGACGTCACCAACCGCACCGAAGCCGCCTTCGCCCTCCAACGCTACGAGGCCGCCTACCCCGAAGCCCACAACTGACGAACCACAGATCTCCATCGTTCGGCGTTTCGCATCCACCGAACGACCAACGCCCCGGCTCCAAACGGAGCCGGGGCGTTTCAGTCTCGAGCAACCGGACGAGCTTCAATTGCAGAAGCCGCCGGAGGGCGTGGAGAGTGCGTCAGATTCGAGAGCCTCGGAGCTTCGCACCCGCAGGCGTACTCCCGTACGCCGAGGACCGCGAAGCGAGAAGCTCTCGAAGATGGCGTGCTATCCGCGCCCGCCTACGCAGCCTCGAAGAGGCTGGCGAAGCCCTGTCCGCCGCCGACACACATCGTGACGATCCCATAGCGCTTGCCGGTCCGCTTCAGCTGGCGAACGAGCAGCCCCGTCATGCGGCTGCCCGTCATGCCGAAGGGGTGGCCGATCGAGATCGAGCCGCCGGTCGGGTTCAGCTTGTCGTTGTCGATGCCGAGCTCGCGCTGGCAGTAGAGCAGCTGCGACGCGAAGGCCTCGTTGAGCTCGACGATGTCGATGTCGTTCATCGTGAGGCCGTGGCGCTTGAGGAGCTTCGGGACCGCGAAGACCGGACCGATGCCCATCTCCTCGGGGCCGCAGCCGGCGACGGCGGAGCCGCGGTAGATGGCGAGGGGCTCGATGTTGAGCGCCTTCGCGCGATCCGCGCTCATCAGGAGCGTCGCCGAAGCGCCGTCGGAGAGCTGGGAGGCGTTGCCGGCCGTGACCGTGCCGCCCTCCTCCGCCGGCTTGAAGACCGGCGCGAGCTTCTGGAGGCCTTCGAGGGTCGTCTGCGGACGGTTGCACTCGTCCTTCTCGACCACGAACTCCTCGTCGTAGGCGTCGCCGTCCTTCGGCTGGACCTTGCGGGTGACCTTCATGGGCGAGATCTCTTCCGCGATCCAACCCTTCTCGACCGCCTCGGCGTAGCGCTGCTGGCTCTGGAGCGCGTAGGCGTCCTGGTCCTCGCGGGAGATGCCGTAGCGCTCGGCCACGCACTCCGCGGTGATGCCCATCGGGTGGTAGAGGCCCGGGAAGCGCTCGGCCGCCGTCGCGTTGGCGAGGCGGGTCCGGTTCTGGGTCCCGTCCTGCATCATCGTGATCGTCTCGACGCCCGCGCCGATCGCCACGTCCGCGCCGTCCTGCAGGATCGAGTTGGCGGCCATCATGACGGCCTGCGAGCCCGAGGAGCAGAAGCGGTTGACCGTCGTCGCGGCCGCCGTCTGCGGAATGTCCGCGACCATCGAGGCGATGCGGGCCATGTTCATGCCCATGCAGCCTTCCGGGTGACCGCAGCCGAGGATCACGTCCTCGATCTCGGCCTTGTCGAGGTTCGGCTGCTCGTTCACGACCTCGCGCATCACATGCGCCGTATAGTCGACGGGCTCGGTGAGGTTGAAGGAACCGCGGTGGGCCTTGGTCAGACCGGTGCGGAGGCTTCCGACGATGACGGCTTCACGTGCCATGGATCACTGTTCTCCTCGGGGTACCCGATGGGCTTCCCGGATCGGGTCGGGGGTCGTGCTCCCCAATTCAAGAGGGTCGTCCGCCACGAGACGTGAAGGACGCACGATCCGACGAATGGCGACCCCGAAAACCTTCGTGGGGTCGCGGACTTGGGACGGCCGGACGTTATGACAGCTGGGATGCCCGAACAACTTCGCGGGGGAGACGGCGGGTCCGGCCCCGAAGCACCGCACGAGGGCGATTCCGTGGGGGGCACAGGCCACCTCGTCGTCGGCGACGACCGCTCCGAGCGGCCCTCGCCCTATCAGTCGAGGGCCATCACGTGCGCCACGACGTCCCGGAGATCGCGCGCCGGCAGGACGAGTCCCATCGCAGGCATCCCTGACGTCGGTTCCGTCCGGGACGCCATGTCGCGCAGATCGATCGCCTCGATCACGCCCTCGCCCACGTCGAGGCGGATCGCCGAGTCGTCCTCGCCGACCAGCAACCCGCTCACGGTCGAGCCGTCGCCGCGGGTCACGACGATCGAGGCGAAGCCCTCGGCGATCTCCGCCTGGGGCACGAGGATCGAGCCGAGGACGTGCTCCGCGCCCCGCGCCGAGACGCCGGCGAGCGAGGGTCCGACGCCGCCGCCATGACCCGGCCCCGCGCCGTGGCACCGCATGCAGTCCCCGTTGCCCTGGAAGACGCGCAGACCGCGCTCCGGATCCCCGCCGGCGAGGGCCCAGCGCCGCGCCGCCACCAGCGCGTCGACGTCGCCGACGGAGGTCGGAGAGAGCATCCCGCCCGCGCGCTCCGCGAGCGGCCCCCCGCGTGCCACCGCCGCTTCGAGCAGCTCGAACGCGCTCGCCGCGTCCCCCTCGCCCCGCTCCCAGGCAGTGAGCGCCGTGTCGATCGCGCGGTCGCCGCGCTGCGACGTCGTGCGTCCGAGCACGACCCAGGCCTGCTGCCGCTCGCCCGCCGTGCGCGCGTTCTCCGTCGCGTCGATCACGGCGTCGAGCCCGGCTTCGGGATCCGCGGCCAATAGGAGCGCACGACCGGCCGTCCGAAGGGTCGGATCGTCCTCCGCCAGAACCTCCCGCGCGAGCGCAACGCGATCCAGCCCCTCGGCCTCCCGGCTCGCCAGCGCGCGGAGCGCCGAGACGCGCGCCGCAGTCTCTTTGCCAGCGTCCCGGGCGAGTTCGACCAACTCCTCGTCTTCCAGCGGCAACTCGCCGACTTCGTTCGCAATTTCGAGCGCACGACCGCCCAGGGAAGACTCGACCAGCGTCCGCCCTTCGAGTCGGAAGACGGCGGCGACCAGCTCGGGGTCCGCCGACGCGAGCGGCCGGTAGAAGCCCATCGTGAGATCGCGCAGCGGCGGCTCCGCGTAGCTGCCGAGCGCCTCCAGGGCGATCGAGCGCAGCGACTCGAGCTGCGCCTCATCGGCCGCGTAGCGCGCGAGCGCGGAGGCCCCCGCCTCGCTCCGCAGCCGCACGTTCGCGCCGATCACCCGCCGATGGAGCGCCTGCCCGACCTGCGTGTCGTCTTCGTCCGTCGGCGTGAGCCCGGGCGCGAGCGCCGCCAGC
The DNA here is from genome assembly GCA_024742285.1 of bacterium. Taxonomy (NCBI): domain Bacteria; species bacterium. Next base: position 69,193 of record JANSYR010000015.1, read on the forward strand.
GCGGGCATCGCTGCGTCGATCGGCAGGTCGTAGATCGCCCGGGCGGCCTCGACCGCGAGGAGCGGATCCTCGTCGTCGAGGAAGTGGGCGATCCGCGCGTCCTCCGCGTGGCGCAGGACGAGCAGCGCGCCCATGCGCACGGCCCGGCTCGGATCGCCCCGGCGCGCGAGCACGCGATCGAGCCCGCCCGCACGGTCGGCCAGGCCGTGGATCGCCCAGACCGCCGCATGTCGCAGGAACACGTCCGCGTCGGCGTTCTCCTCCAGCACCGCGAAGAGCGCCTCGATGTCTTCGGCGCGACCGATCTTGCCCAGGGCCTCCGCCGCGAAGAAGCGGATCCGAAGCGAGGGGTCCGAGAGCCAGCGCAGGAGGGTCTCCCGCGACGCGCCCCACCCCGCGTCCCCCGCCGCCTTCGCGGCCTTGGCCCGGAGCTCGACGGGCGCGGACGCGAGCTCGCCGAGTCCACCGGGGAGCGCGGTCGCCAGGGCCTCCGCCCCGCGCTGCCCGAGCCCCCAGAGCGCGTGGAGCCGCGGAACGAGGTCGGCCTCGTCGCTCCGAAGCAGCGCCGCGAGGGGAGTCGCCGCCCCTCGCTCGGCCAGCGCGTATTGCGCGCGGGTCCGGAGCCGCTGGTCCGGGAAAGAGAGCAGCGCGATCAGCTCCGAGGTCGACCGGTCGCGCATGCGGCCCCGCGCGAGGCGCGCGAGGTCGGCGATGCGCGGGTCTTCGTGCGACGGCGCGTGACGCCAGCGCATGATCGTCTGCGACTGGCCGAAGGTGTCGAAGAGCGAGGCGTAGATCTGGCCGTCCCAGCCGAAGTCGACGTCCGTCGCGAGCAGCGACCACGCGAAGGGATGCCGGTCGACCATCTTCATGCCCGCGCCCTCGGGCTCGACGCCGAAGGCCCAGATCCCGCTCCGGCCCGGCGTGTAGCCGTAGTCGCAGAGGAAGAAGGCATCGTCGTAGCGTGCCGGCAGGCCGAGGCCCGGGTAGTGCGCGAAGCCCGCCGGTCCGTTCCCGATGTAGTCGACGGGCGGCAGGACCCAGGCCGGCTGGGTCGGGTGCTGCTTCTCCCACATCCGCTCCGCGACCCAGGGCCCGCGTACGTAGTCGCCCACGAGCGTCTGGTAGGGCATCGCCCAGCCGGTCTCGCCGCCTTCGACCAGGTAGACGAGCCGCGCGCGATCGCCGCCGTCGCCGTTGTTGTCGCCGGTGAAGAGATTGCCGTGGTCGTCGAAGGCGAGCTCCTGCGGGTTCCGGACGCCCGTCGCGAAGACCTCGAGGTCGCTGCCGTCGGCGTTCATCCGGAAGACGGCCCCGCGCCCCGGCCCGAGCCTGGGCTCCAGCACCCGCCCGTCCCGCGTCTCGACCCGGTAGCCGCGGTCCCCCATCGAGAAGTAGAGCTTCCCGTCCGGCCCCCAGACGAGTCCGTGGAGATCGTGCCCGATCAGCGACGTCTTCACGCCGAAGCCCCGGTAGACCGTCTCGATCGACTCGACCTCGCCGTCCGCGTCCCGATCCTCGAGCCGGTAGAGCGACGGAATCGAGGTGACGAAGATCTCGCCCTCCCGCGCTTCGATCCCGGCGACGAGACCGGAGGCCATCTCGTTCCACTCGGCCATCACGACGCGCCGATCCGCGACGCCGTCGCCGTCCTCGTCTTCGAGGACGACGACCCGATCGGGGGCGGCGCTGAAGTGATCGGGGTCCTCGAACTTCCCGGCCCCGACCCACTTCCGGTAGTAGGCCACCCGGTCCTCGACCGAGCGCGACGCCAGATCGTCCATCAGCCAGTACATGTGGCTGCGGTTGTCCTCGGCGCCGCGATTCTGCCGAAGGGTCTCGGCGACCAGGATCCGCCCGCCCTCGTCCACCTCGATCGCGACCGGCGTGGCCTCGAGCCACCCCGCTCCGAACTCGACCGCCTCCATCCCGTCGAGCAGCTCGGGTGGGCAGCCGAGGACCGAGCACTCGGCGAAGGAGAGGAGTGCGCGCCCGACCATCGGGACGATGTTGCCGAGCTCCTCCTCGGGCATCTGCAGGTACTTGATGGCCACCGAGACGCCGAGCCAGAGGACCAGGGACAGGGTGACGAGCCCGACGACGAGCCACGTCGCAATCCGGAGCAGGCGGGCGAGCATGTCAGTCGAGGCCCCCCGAGACGTCGATGTCCGGAATCTCGGGCCGGTAGTAGTCGGGTCGCACGTAGGTCTGTTTCAGCCGGACGGGATTGCGCTTGCGCACGGCGACGTTCACCAGCTCGACCGCGAGCGCGAACGCCATCGCGAAGTAGATGTAGCCCTTCTCGACGTGCTTCCCGAGTCCCTCGAGCATCAGCATCGTCCCGATCAGGATCAGGAACGAGAGCGCGAGGATCTTCATCGTCGGGTGGGCCTCGATGAAGTGGCTGATCTTCTCGGCGAAGACGAGCATCACCCCGACGGCGATCACGACCGCCGTGATCATCACCAGGATCTCGTTGGCCATCCCGACCGCCGTGATGACGGAGTCGAGGGAGAAGACCATGTCGAGGATCATGATCTGAGCGATCACGCTGGCCATGGAGACCGCCACGGGCTTCGTGCCGAGCTCCATCTCCCCCTCGAGCTTGTCGTGGATCTCCCAGACCGCCTTGCCCAGCAGGAAGAGCCCGCCGATCAGCAGGATCAGATCGCGCCCCGAGAAAGGCTGATCCAGGACCCGAAAGAGCTCGGCGGTCAGACCCATCACCCAGCCGATCGCGAGCAGCAGCCCGATCCGCATCACCATCGCGCCGAGCAGGCCGACGCGTCGGGCGAAGGCCTGCCGTTCGAGAGGAAGCTTCGAAGTGAGGATCGCGATGAAGACGATGTTGTCGATCCCGAGCACGATCTCGAGCCCCGCCAGCGTCGCCAGGGCGATCGCGTTCTCGGCGGTGAACAGTGCCTCCAATTGCCCTCTCCTTCCCTGGGGTCGCCCCGCGGATGGCTCGCCCCGACGTCCGGGGGACGAGGACGGGGCACGCCGATGCGGGCGAGTTGCCGCGGGTCTGCGTGTCCGCGAACCGCGCTTGGATTCTACCGGTCGCGAGAACCCCGGAATGCGCCATCCGGGCGAAAAGTTGCAGAAAAAGCGCGCCTCGACGTCCCCTCCTCTGCCGGGCGGCGACCCACCCGGGTGGAGCGGATGCGCCCCGCCCGCCCCCGGCCTGCGCGTCGGACCGGTTCGCGTCCGAGGGCGGGGGTCGGACCGCGTCCGGTTGCGCCCCGCGACCCCTTATACTGGCGTTCCCCGCCGATCGCCGAAGCATCGCGAGCAAGACATGCCCTCCGACCGAACCTCGTTCCCGAACGTGTCCCGCGCCCTACCCCGCGGCTTTCGCGGTGCAGGCCTCGCGCTCGCGTTGCTGCTCGTCGGCGCCGGACCCGCGGCCGCCGCTCAGGCGGTCGACGTCGTCTTCGTCCTCGACAACTCGGGCAGCATGAAGGCGAACGATCCCGAGTTCCTGACTCGCCGCGCCGTTTCCGGCTTCGTCGACGCGCTCGCCGCCGACGGTGGGCTCGACGGTCGAGTGGGGATCGTGCTCTTCGACGGACGCGTCCGTCTGGGCCTCCCGCTCATGCCCGCGAGCGACATCGCCTCGACCCGCCGCCTCGACGCGACCCTCGCGGCCCTCGACTACGCCGGACAGCGGACCGACAGCCCGGCCGGAATCGAACGTGCTCTCTACGAGCTGCGGGAGCGCGGGCGCGAAGAGGCACGCAAGGCGATCGTGTTCCTGAGCGACGGGAAGATCGACACCGGGGACGCGCGCCGCGACGTCGAGGTCGCGCGCTGGCTGCGCGAGGACCTCGCCGGCGAGAGTGCCGACGGCGACGTCCGCATCTTCGGCATCGCCTTCACCGAAGCCGCCGACTATCAGCTCATGCAGGCGCTCGCCCTGCGCACGAGCGCCAGCTACTACCGCGCCTTCGCACCCGGCGAGCTCGCCCCCGTCGTCGAGGACGTGCTGACGAAGATCGCGGCCGCCCCGGTCTACGAGCTCGCCTATGCCGAGCCTCCGACGCCCGCGACGACCGCCGGAAAGGGCGCAACGCCCGCCGCAGACGTCGCCGCGGCGCCGCTTCCCGAAGCCGAAGAGGGCCCCGGCCTGATCGCCTGGGTCCCCGCGTTGCTCTTCCTCGTCGGCGCCGGCTACGTCCTCGCCCGCCGAGCGCGGACGCCCGTCGGGGTTCCTCACCCCGCGAAGGCTCCCGTCGCCCAGCTCCTCGACGTCGGCGGCCAGATCGGCACGACCGGACGCAGCCTGTCTCTCGGCGCCGAACGGACGACCATCGGTCGCGACCCGCACAACGACCTCGTCCTCGAGGACGACACGATCTCGAGTGAGCACGCGGCGATCGAGGTGCGCGACGGACGCTACTGGCTCGAGGACCTGCGCAGCACGAACGGCACGCGTCTCGGGGACCGCCGTCTGGCGGAGGGCGAGCGTCTGCCTCTCAAAGGGGGCGACCACGTCCGCTTCGCCGACGTCGACCTCATGTTCGTCGTCGAGGGCTACGTCCCGGGCGGGGCGACGGTCTACCTGAGCTCGTCGACCACGCCGCCGGCGGACTGGTCGGTCCTCGCCGAAGGGAACGAGCAGCCCGCGGCGCCGATCGAGCGGTCGATCTTCGGTGAAGCACCGCCGGCCGACGAGCCTCGACGGGAGGAGCCGCGCGAAGCGGCCGAGGACGCGCCGAGCGGCGAAGTCGTCTTCGCCGAGCAGCGCGAGCGCCTCGATCCCGCCGACGTCGTCGACCTCGACGAGCACATCGAAGGGGAGCCGGCCGCGGCGGAGGGCGACGCGAGCGAGTCGAAGCCGAGCGAGACCGCCGTGGAGCGTGCCGAGTCGGCCCTGGAAAGGATCGAGGCGGAGTCCGGGGCGCGCCCGACGGGACGACCGAATCTCGAGCTCGTGACGACGCCTCCGACACCGCCGACACCTCCGACGCCTCGGACGTCTTCGACACCTCCGATGAGCGAAGCGCGCGAGGACGAACCGTCCGAAGCCGCCGAGACCGCGAAGGAGACGGCGCCCTCCCCGGTCGTCTCGGCGGTTCCGAACCTCTCGAGCGTCCCGCCGCTCTCCGATGTCCCGCCCCTCTCCGACGTCCCGGACGGTGACGACGAGGCGACCGAGATCTTCTCCGACGAGCCGACCACGCGCGAAGGCGAGCCGGTAGCGCTCGTCGAGGGCGCGTCCGAGGACGATCCGGAGGCGACCGCCGAAGTGACGGTCCCTTCGCTCGAGGACGAGCCCACCCTTCCGCCGGGCGCGCAAGATGCCGGGCGCGTTCCGCCCCTCGCGGCCTGTCTCGACTACCACCTGGCGCGGGTCGCCGAGATCTCTCCGCCGTTCCGACAGTTCGTCGAACGCGCCTTCCCCGACGATCTCCGTCAGGCGCTCCCGGTCACGGCCCTCGAGGTCGTGGAGGCCGCGCGCGCTTCCGGCCACACCGAGCTTCGCCCCTACACCCGAGACCGGGTCCGCTACATCGTCTGCGGCGTCCCGGGCGCGATGACCGACGCGCGAGACCGCTTCGTGGCGGACTTCGGCGGGTTCACGCGGGTCCTCACGGAGCAGCTCCAGGACGAGTCGTTCTCGCGCGACCGCTGCGAGATCCTCGCCCTGTTGACCTGCGGCGTCGACGACCAACCCTGGGTCAGCCTCTCGATCGTGCCCGACGAGGGGCAGGATCCGCGGATCGACCTGCTCTCCTACGAGTTCCTGACCGACGAGGAGCGACGCGAGATCGAGCCTCGGATCGACCCGGAGATCAGCCAGTCCGGACTCGCCTGATCCCCGCGACGCGCGGACCTAGGGAGCGACGCCGTATTCGCGGGCGACGGCCTGCGCCCGAGGATCACCGGGAAAGCGCTCGAGGAATTCGACGACCGCGCGCAGGGCCGCCTCCGTCCCCACCTGGTCCCGCACGAGCGCGACCCGCGCGTGGTGGACCTCCGGATCGTCCGCGCCGCGCTCGATCGCGGCTTCGAGGGCGCGCCGGGCTTCCTCGCCGCGCCCCACGCCGGACAGGGCGAGGGCGTGCGCGAGGACGAGCCGGGGATCGTGCGGAGCCGCGGCGGCTGCGCGTTCGAGCTCCTCGACCGCGCCGGTCGCATCCCCGGTCCGATGGCGCGCGAGCCCCAGGGCGTAGCGCGCGAGGGCGTTGCCCGGGTCGAGCCCGAGCGCGCGTTCGAGATGCGCGATCGCGCCGACCTCGTCGCCCTCTGCGCGCGCCACGTCGGCGAGGTTCACGTGCGCCGGAACGAAGTAGGGCGCCCGCTCGAGGGCCTTCTCGTATGCGGCCCGCGCGCCCTCGACATCTCCGTACCGCAGGGCCAGAGATCCCAGATTCACCTGCGCCTCCGGCCGATCCGCGTTCGCGGCCTGGACCGCCCGATACTCTCGCAGACCCCGCGCGAGGGCCGAGCGCATCGCCGGCGCCAACGCTTCGGAAGGCAACGCACTGAGCGCCTCCGTCGCCGCCACCCGGATGGCGCGTCGCTCGTCGGCCAGACGCGCGCCGAGGTGTCTCACCTGTTCGTGGAGGCGTAGACGCCGGATCACGTCGATGGCGCCGAGCCGCTCGAGATCGGCTCGTTCGTCGAGGTCGCGAACCAGCGAAGCCTCCGGCGGAACGGCGCTCTCCTGCGCGTAGCGCGACCATGCACTCGCCACGACGAAGGGCGTGGCCCGCGGCGATCGCGCGACCTCGAGCCAGCGCTCGGGGTCCGTCCGCGGGGAGGAACCCCGGTGGAGCGCGTCGGACCAGTGCTCCGCGATCGGCCGGTCGCCGCGCCATCGGTCGATGGCCCGCCGCGCCTCGTCGGCGTCCTGTGCCGGATGGCAGCTCGCGCACGCATTCGTGCTGCCGAGCGCTTCGTGTCGGCGCGGCCGCGGGATCGCGAATGCGTGGTCGCGGCGCACGTCCACCTCCATGTACGTCCGCTCGGGCATGTGGCAGTCGATGCAGGCGGCCGTGCCTTCGCGCTGATCGCCGCTGGGAGCGTGACCTCCGCCTGGGCCATGACCTCCGCCTGGGCCATGCCCGAAGTGGGCGTCGCCCGCGTAACGATCGGCGGCGTGGCAGCCCGTACAGAGTGCATCGCCGTCGCGGCGCAGCCTGGCCGAGTGCGGATCATGGCAGTCGCTACAGCGCACACCGGCCGCGAACATCCGGCTCTGCTGGAAGGAGCCCCAGACGTAGACCTCGTCCCGGATCCCGCCGTCGTCGAAGTAGAGACCCGGTGCCAGGAGCCGCGGCGCGTACCCGTCGAGGAGCGGCGCGCCGATCTCGGGCGCCGCGACGAGCTCGCTCCGCCGCGCGTGACAGGGTCCACACACATCGAGCTCGACGTCGTGCTCGCGCGCCCGCATACGACGCGCGATGGGCTGATCGGGCGGCCGCTGCCACGCGTCCGGATCCCAGGCATCGAAGGCGACCGGAAGCGACGGAACGGGACCCTCGCCCGCCGCCGCGCCCTCCGCGTGGAGCGAGCCCGGCCCATGGCAGGCCTCGCACGCGACGTCCTCCTCGGCGAAGGTCGTCGCATAGCGCCCGGTCGCGTCGTCGAAGCCCTTGCGCAGCGCCGTCGAATGGCACGAGGCGCACTGCACGTTCCAGCCGAAAGCGGGTCCGTCCCAGTGGAGCGGATCGCCGGGCGGCGCCGGCGTCCCGGGATGGAGCGCGAACCAGTCGGGCGGCGCAGCCCCCTCACTCCCCCAGGCGACGGGCAACGCCTGCCGCCGACCCTCAGGGCGCGCCACGAGCACCTGCTGGAGCGGCTCGACGCCGAAGGTCGCCACGATCTCGAGGCGCTCCTCCGTCCCGCCCTCCGGCGTATGCCCCACGATCCAGTCGTCTCCCTCCCGCGCAAAACGCCAGACGGCGCCGTCGGCCACGAGCTCCCGGCCATCGAAGACGCCTTCGAGGGTGTCTTCACCGGGCGGCTCCATCGCGCGGTCGTGGTGGGAGCCGCGCCAGGCCGTGGCCTCGGCGGCGTGGCAGGTCGCGCACGCCGCGCTGCCCACGAACGTCGCGGCTTCGGCGACGACTTCGTCCGAGGCTGGCGGGGTTGCCGCCTCCGCCGCTTCGCGATCCGAGGGTCCACAGCCCAATACGGCGAGGGCCGAGACGACGAGAACGGGGAGAAGCCGGAACCGACGAATCGCGGATCTTTCCGGGAGCGGATGAGCCAGGCGCACCGCCGGGTCCGCGGGGCACGGCGCACCCGCAGCGATCGGCGACGCTTCCTGCATCGGCGCAACTTCGCCCAGGGCCGCGCCCGCCGCAATCACCGCCGTGAGGAATCCCGGGAGGGCGTAACCCCGCGCGCGATCGGAGCGTATTCGAGGCGGCCCCCTGCCCCGATGCCTCCGCCAGACGCCTCCCCGGACAGAGACGATCGACCTCCGATGCCCCACGACCCCGTGCGAACAAATCCACCCGAGCACCTCGAGTTCGTCGACGCGCTGGTGGCCGATCTCCGTGTCGTCGAACCGGCCCCGTCCCTCCGGACGGCGACGGCGGAGTGGGTCGGGCTCGGGGTTCTGGCGACGTCACTCGCGCTCCTCGCGCTCGGCGCCTTCCGCGACGGCGCCCTCGCAGATCTCCAGACGCCGCGCGTCGCCCTCGAGTTCCTCTTCGGCGTCGCCACCCTCGTTGCCCTCGCCCGCGCCGGCCTGGAAGCGGGCGTGCCCGGAAGCCCGCCCCTCCTCCGCCTCGTCGCGCCGGCGGTCGCCCTCGGCGTCGTCTGGCTCGGCGTCGCGCTCGGCCCGATCCCGCTCCACGGCCCCGACCCCTCGATGGTCGGAAAGCGCGCGCACTGCTTCCTCGAGGGGCTGGCGATCACCCTTCTGCCTGCCGCGTGGGGCCTTCGTGCGATCCGTAGGCGGAGTCTCGGTGCCGGCGCGCTCGGCGGCGCCTTGATCGGTCTCGCCGCGGGCGCCCTGCCCGCGGTCGCCATGCAGCTCGCCTGCATGTACGACCCGGAACACGCGCTTCACTTCCACTTCACGCCGATGCTCGTCGGTGGGGGCATCGCCGCGCTGCTCGGGGCCTGGCTCGAATTCCGTGACTGACTCGCGGCGCCTCGCCCCGGACACACGACTGATGCATCCTCCGGCCCGACACCACGCGTCCGCCGAGGAGGAGCCGTCCATGTCCGATCCCCACGTGATCCAGAGCGAGGCCGAGCTCAGGGAGCTGATCGGTGAACCGAGACCGGCGACCGAAGCGAAGGTCGAGCCCACCCTCGACGACTTCGCCCGCGACTTCCTCGCCCGTTGTCCGTTTCTCGTGCTCGGAACCGCCGACGAGAGCGGGGCCCTCGACGCGTCACCGAAGGGCGATGCGCCGGGCTTCGTCCTGGTCGAGGACGACCGGACGATCGTGATCCCGGATCGGCCGGGCAACAAGCTCGCCTACGGCCACCTGAACGTGCTCCGGAATCCGCAGGTCGGCGTGATCTTCATGATCCCGGGGACACCGGAGACCCTGCGGATCAACGGCCGCGCCGAGCTGACCCGCGACCCCGCCCTGCTCGACCGACTCGCCGCGCGCGGACGCCCCGCCGTGCTCGGGATCCGCGTCCGGATCGACCAGGTCTTCTTCCACTGCGCGAAAGCCTTCCTGCGCTCGAACCTCTGGAAGCCCGAGAAGTGGGGCGAGCCCCATCGCGTGTCCTTCGGCGAGATCTTCGCGGCGAGGACCGGCTCGGACGAATCGGTCGCGAAGGTCTACGACGAGGCGATCGAGAAGAACTACGTCGAGGAGCTCTGAGCCGGGGCTTCGCTAGCGCCGATACTTGTCCATGCGCTGGACGACGTTGGTCAGATAGCGACGGGTCTCCGCATAGGGCAGCTGCCAGACGAGCCGGCGGTAGACGTCTTCGGGAGAGAGCGCGTTGATCTCCCGGAAGGCGGCCTTCGGGCGCGTTCTCCCCGTGAAGGCCCGAAAGACGTTCCCCGCGCCCGTGTTGTACGCGGCGATCGCGCAGTAGAGCCGGCTGCGCGGATCGCGGATGCCGGCCAGGTAGCGATTCAGCACGATGTCGAGATAGATCGCGCCGATCCGGATGTTGCGCTCCGCATCGAAGAGATACGACGGCGCGAGCAGTCGCGGTCGTCCGTAGAGCACCGCGCTCGCGTCGAGACCGGCGCTCCGCGGCACGATCTGCATCAGTCCGTAGGCCGGCGCGGAGGAGCGAGCGAGCGGATTGAAGGCCGACTCGGTCTCGATGATCGCGAAGACGAGCGCCGGATCGAGGCGCCGCGCCCGTGCGTAGCGATCCACGAGGTCGAGGTAGACCCGCGCGCGCGACGGGAAGCGCTGCGGCACGGGCGGCGGACGGACCGAGGGCGCCTCTGCGCGAGGGAGCGCGGGTGCGGGCTCCGGCTCCAGATCCGAGGGCTTCGGCCGCGGGATCTCCTGCGGCGTGAATCCCGGCATCGGCGCCGCGAAGTCGCCGCGCTCGAGTCGCTCGAGCTGAGCGAGGACGGTCGCCGGATCGAGCGGGATCTCGACCTGCTGCATCGTCTCCGCGCCGATCTCCACCTGCCGGGTCTGCGCCCGCGCCACCAACAGGCCGACGACCGCTTCGAGGGCGCTCTCCTCGACCCGTGCGTCGCCCGTGAGGACCGGCCAGAGGATCGGCGTCGAGGCAAGGGCACCGGATTCGAGAGGCGCCCCGGTTGCAAGGGTGGCGGCGGCCTGCGTCTCGATCCCCTGGGCAATCGGATCGCGAGCGACGGCTTCGTCGATGCTCTCCACGAGCGCAGCGCGCACGCGCCGGCGCAGCGCCTCGCCCTCGATCCCGCCGTCGAGGGACTCGAAGACCAGCGCCTCCCGCGCGAAGTCGATCTGCCGTCGCTCCCGCTCGTCCTCGCTGTACTCGACCCAGACGAAGCGTTCGTCGGTGGTCGGCTCCCCCCAGACTGCGGCGCGCTCTTCCTGGACGGCGGCGACGACCGCGGCCTCGATCTGCCGCAGGTCGGCCGCGGCGGTGTCGAGCTCGGCGATCGCCGCTCGGTAGCGCTCGGCCTCGTCGCCTTCGAAGGCGGCGATGCGCGCCTGCTCGAAGCGCTCGAAGGCGGCGTTCGCTTCCTCGGCCGAAACGGGCGCCTGCCCGGCCGCCAGTGCCGGCGCCAGCACACCGAGGCCGCACGCGAGCAGCACACCCGCGCGGCTGCGGGCGCCGACCGAAACGGCGAAGGCACGTCGGCACTTCGCCTCGTCCGTACCTCGTCGGCCCACCTCACCCCTCCCCGCGTCGCGTTCCGAGCGAGCATAGAGGGTCGACGGGGTTGCCGCGTCCCCGCGGCTACTTCATCGTCGTGCCTTCGCCCAGGAGTCATCCGATGCCCGCCACGTCCCCTGCCCAGCCCCTCCGCGTCGCCGTGATCGGCGCGGGCCCCTCCGGACTGACGGCCGGGCGCGAGCTCCTCCGTGCGGGGTTCGAGCGCTTCACGATCTTCGACAAGGCCGACGCGGCCGGCGGGACCTGGCATCAGCACTCGTACCCGGGGCTCGCCTGCGACGTGAAGGCCGCTGCGTACACCTTCTCCGACGGCCCCAACCCGGAGTGGAGCGCCACCTTCGTCGAACAGAAGGAGATCGAGGCCTACCTCCAGCGCATGGCGGACGAGTTCGGCCTCGCCCCCCACATGACCCTCGACACCGAGATCACGAGCTGTCGCTACCAGCCCGACGGCACCTGGCACCTCGACACCGCCGGCGGCGACCTGCACGAATTCGACGTCGTGATCAACGCGATGGGCAATCAGCACACGCCGCTCTTTCCCGAGGTGCCGGGCATCGACACCTTCGCGGGTCCGTCCTGGCACTCGACCGAGTGGAACCACGAGGTCCCCCTCGAAGGCAAGCGGGTCGTACTGGTCGGCTCCGCCGCAGCGGCGGTCCAGATCGTGCCGGAGATCGCGAAGGTCGCCGGGCATCTGACCGTCCTCCAGCGCACGCCCAACTGGATCCTTCCCCGCGGAAGCAAGCCCTACTCGGATCTCAGCCGGTCGCTCCTGGAGCTCGCCCCGCTGCGGAAGCTCCACCGCTGGTTCCACCACAAGATCATGCACCTCTCGACCGGCGCGTTCATCGTCGGCGACAAGATCCAGGCGCGAGTCGAGAAGATGGGCCTCGACCACATCGAGAAGAGCGTCGCAGACCCGACCCTCCGCGAACAGGTGACGCCGAAGTCGCGCTTCGGGTGCAAGCGCCCGCTGATGTCCGACTTCTACTATCCCGCGCTCCAGCGGGACGACGTCCGTCTGGTCCCGCATGCCGCGCGAGAGGTCGTGCCCGAAGGCGTCGTCACGACCGAGGGGGAGACGCTCGAAGCCGACGTCGTGATCTATTGCACGGGCTACAAGGTGATGGACTTCGAGCGCATCGACGTGATCGGCACGGGCGGCGCCTCGCTCGCCAAGCGGATGGAGGAGGCGCCGGAGGCCTATGTCGGCAGCGCCGTGCCGGGCTTCCCGAACTACTTCTTCGCGCTCGGCCCGAATGCGCTGATCGCCTCGACCTCGTTCTTCGATGCCGCCGAGATCAACCTGAAGGCGATCGTCCGGCTGCTCGGCGAGAAGCAGAAGGCCGGCGCACGGGCGATCGACGTCACGCCCGAGGCACACGAGCGCTACAACGCGTGGGTCGTCGAGGCGCGATCGGTCTTCTCCTGGGGCGTCGACTCCTGCAACAGCTACTACCGCACCCCCTCCGGCCACACGCCCTTCCTCTTCCCCGGCGACATCGACACCTTCTGCCGTCAGCGCGACGAGATGACCCTGGCCGACTTCCAGGTGGTCTGAGGAGACTCTCCGGATGGCCTCCGAACAGCCGCTCGAGTTCCAGCTCTACTGGTCCTTCCGCAGTCCCTATTCGTACCTGATCCTGCGTCGACTGATCGAGTTCGTCGAGGCCCACGACGTCGTCTGCGACGTGCGGCCCGTCTATCCGATCGCCGTCCGCACGCCGGAGTTCTTCGAGAAAGTGAACCCGCTCTGGCCGCCCTATCTCCTGCGGGACACCACGCGAATCGCCGAGATGGAGGGCATCCCCTACCGCTGGCCGCGCCCGGATCCGATCGTCCAGGACATCGCGACCCGAAAGATCGCGGCCGAACAGCCCACCATCCGTCGCCTCACCCGCCTCGGGATCGCCGCGTGCGAGCGCGGCCGCGGCCTCCTCTTCATCGACCGGGTCAGCCGGACGATCTGGGACGGCAGCGTCGCCGGCTGGAACGAAGGCGACCACCTCGCGAAGGCGGCGAGCGCCGCGGGACTCGACCTCGCGGAGCTCGACGCAGCGATCGAAGCCGAGCGCGAGCGCCACGAGGCGGCCATCGAGGCCAACCAGGACGCCCTCGACGCGGCCGGCCACTGGGGCGTGCCGACGATGGTCTTCGAGGGTGAGCCCTTCTTCGGACAGGATCGGCTCGACCTGCTGATCTGGCGGATGGGGCAGCGCGGCCTCCGGCTCCGCTAGCTCCCGCGGTGGCGCCTACGACAGCGCCACGTCCAGCACGAGCCCGACCAGGAAGAACGCGCCATAGCGGCGGGTGAACCAGAAGGCGATCCCCACGAAGTAGAGGGGCCACACGCCTTCCGGAAACGCCTTCGGCGGGTGTTCCGGGCGCGGGTACTTGAAGACCTGGAAGACGCGCCCGAGCGAGAACGCCGAGAGCAGCGTCACCAGCATGACCGGGTGGAAGAACCCGGTCCAGACCAGGTACACGACGACCGGGTACTGCGCGAGCAGGAGCCCCACCGTCACCTTGCGCGAGAGCGACTCCCCGAGGATCACGGGCAGCGTCCGGATCTTCTTGCCCTCGTCGAAGGCGAGCTTGTCCGTGTGCTTCCCGAAGAGGACCGCCGTCGGGCCGAGGGCGTAGGCGAGACTCGCGATCGCGACCTCGTTGCTCCAGTCGCCGGTGATCACGAAGTAGCTGCCGCCGACCATGAGCGGGCCCCAGACGAGGAGCACCGCCGGCTCGCCCATTCCGATGTACTTGAGCGGCCAGGTGTAGAAGAGGACGAAGAAGAGCCCGCTCGCAAGGAGCGCGAGGGTGATGTCCCCGCGATCGGAGACGAACACGAGGTAGAAGCCGATCGCGAGCGCGATCCCGCCGGTGATCGACGCGTAGGTGATCAGCTGCCGGACGGTCAGGAAGCCGTCCTCGACGGTTTGTGGACCGTACTGGGTCCGGAAGTAGTTCCCCTGGTCGACGCCCTTCCAGTGGTCGGTCAGGTCGTTCACCAGGTTGTTCGTCGCGTGCGCGAGGCAGAGCCCCGCCGTCACGAGCACGAAGAGGATGGCATCGAAGAGCCCCGCCTTGTACGCCAGCACACCGGCGAAGGCGGAGGACGTGAAGGTCATCACGATCACCGCCGAACGGGTCGCGATCAGCCACCGCGAGACGAGGTCGAGCCCGTCCCACTCCTGCTTGTCGATCCGGGGCATCTCCGTCAGCGCCCGCCCCCACATCGCAACGTCCGGCATCGTGGTCCTCCTGGGGCCCTGGCCCCGGTGCCGCATTCTACGTCTCCCGGCGCGCTCCGTCCCTCGCTAGATTCGGCGCCGAACCCGCGTCCGCCTCGACACGTGCCAGGAGACCGCGATGCCGTTCGTCGACTACGCCCCGGAAGAGCCCCTGCGTGATGCCCGCGCGCGCTACTTCGCGTCGAGCGGCCTGGGCGACGGCGGCTACCAGGACGCGTGGGTCGTGTTCCGCGCCCGCGGCATCCCCTTCGCCGCCGTCCCCAACTCGCCTCAGCGCGTTCGCTCGGTCCGACTCCACGACATCCACCACGTCGTCGCCGGCTACGACACGAGCTGGACCGGCGAGGCGGAGATCGCCGCCTGGGAGCTCGCATCGGGCTGCCGGGACCACTACGCAGCCTGGGTCCTGAACGGACTGGCACTCCTGATCGGGCTCGTGATCGCGCCGCTTCGTGTCCGCGACGCATGGCGTCGCGGACGCGCGACGAAGAACCTCTACGACGGCGAGTGGGACGAGACGATCCTCGATCGGAGCGTCGGCGAGCTGCGCGCCGAGCTCGAGCTGGCGTAGGAGAGGACGTCAGTCGTCGACCGGAAGGGTGTAGGAGAGGACCTCAGTCGTCGACGGGAAGGGAATAGGCGACGACCGCGTCGCCGGGAACGGTGCCGAGCGTGCCGTGGCCGCCCGCGGCGATCACGACGAATTGCCGTCCGCCCGGCCGCACGCGATAGGTCATGGGCGTCGCCTGCCCGCCCGCCGGGAGTCGATCCTGCCAGAGCAGCTCGCCGGTCAGGGTCGAGTAGGCCCGCAGATACGCGTCCATCGCGGCGCCGATGAAGACGAGGCCGCTCTTCGTGACCATCGGCCCGCCCATGCTCGGCAGGCCGAAGTCGAAGCCGATCGGAAAGAACGGGATCATGTCGCGGGTCGTCCCGAACGGCACCTCCCAGAGCTTCTCCCCGCTCTCGAGGGAGACCGCCATCAATACGCCCCAGGGCATCGGGATGCACGGCACGCCGAAGGGCGAGACGAGCACCGACTGATCGATCAGATACGGCGTCCCCGCCATCTCGCTGATCCCCATGTGGAGATCGGCTTCTTCGGCGCGCACGCCGGTCTCGCGCGGAACCAGCCGGTGGACCTGCGCGACGAAGTTCTGGTTGAGCACGACGACGCGACGTTCGGGGTCGTGGGCCAGGCTTCCCCAGTTCGCGCCCCCCGCGACGCCGGGGTACTGGATCGACCCGCCCAGGCTCGGCGGCGTGAAGATGCCTTCGTTGCGCAGAGTCTCGATCTGCTCCCGGCAGGCCCCGCGGTCCCAGGGCGTGAACCCGAAGGCGTCGTCCGGCTCGAGCCGATGGGGATGGAGCGCCTTCGGGAAGGTCGGAAAGGGCTGGGTCGGCGACGTCGTCTCGCCCGGGACGTCCGTCTGGGGGACGGGTCGCTCCTCGACGGGGAAGATCGGCTCGCCGGTCTCGCGATCGAGCAGGAAGAGATGCCCCATCTTCGTCGGCTGGGCGACGGCGGGAATCGCCCGCCCCCCCTTCTCGACGTCGAGGAGCGTCGGCTGCGAAGCCACGTCGTAGTCCCAGAGGTCGCGGTGAACGCTCTGGAAACGCCACACGGGCTTCCCGGTCGCGGCGTCGAGGGCGACCGTCGAGCTGCCGTAGTAGTCGAAGCCGTTCCGGTGCCCCCCGGCGAAGTCGGGGCTCGGGTTGCCGAAGGGGACGAAGACGAGACCCCGCTCCGGATCCGCAGAGAGGATCGACCAGGCGTTGGGCGTGCCGCGATGGAAGCGCGGCTCCCCGTCGATCGGCGGCAGCGGCGCCACGCCCGGCGGCACGGGATCGAAGGCCCAGCGAAGCGCACCGGACCGCACGTCGAAGCCCCGGATCACCCCGCCCGGCGCATCGATCCGCCGATTGTCCCGGACCATCGCGCCGGTCACCACCACGTCGCCGATCACCGTCGGCGGCGACGTCATGTAGGTCTCCCCGGGCTCGATCTCGCCGAGTCCCCGATCGAGGTCGACGCGACCGGCTTCACCGAAATCGGCGCAGGGTGCGCCGGTCGCGGCATCGACGGCGACGAGCCCGTTGTCGAGGGTCCCCATGAACACCCGCGCCGAGCAGACGCCTTCCGGCTCGCCGGCCGACCAGTACGCGACGCCGCGACAGGTGAGCGTCATGTCGCTCTCGAGACGGGGCTTCGCGTCGTAGACCCAGCGCTCCTCTCCGGTCTCGGCGTCGAGGGCGAAGATCCGTGAGAGCGGCGAGCAGAAGTAGAGTGTGTCCCCTTGGAGGATCGGCGTCGCCTGGAAGGCCGTCTTCTCCGCGCCCGGCCGGACGCCCGCGACGTCGCCCGTGTGATAGGTCCACGCGACCTCGAGGTCTTCGACGTTCGAAGCGGAGATCTCGGTCAGGGGCGAGTAGCGCGTCCCACCGGGATCCCCGCCGTAGGTCGGCCAGCCCGCCGATCCGGCCTCCTCGGCGCCGGCGCCGCCCGGCGTCGCGAGCGCGAGGGCGAAGGCGAGGACGCAAGCGAGGGCGAGCCGACGGATCGCGCGATCGAAGTCGGTCCCCGTCATCGCGCCGACGCGTCCGCCCGAACCGCGAGCGGAACCGAGCCCAGCGCGGCCGCGTCCGAGAAGAATCCACTCTCGGCGGGCGTCGGCGCGCCGTCGGGATCGATCCGCACGACTTTCGGCACGCCCTCCTCGATCTGCCAGGTCGGCCCGTTCGAGTTGGAGGTCCAGATCCGCCCCTCGGTGTCGAAGTCGACCTCCCGCGTATAGGTCACGCGCGTCGGCAGCGGGTAGACCGTGAACGCCTCGCTCTCCGGATCGAAGCGGATCATCGTGTCGCTGTTCGTGCCGCAGATCCACACGACGTCGGTCCCCGGCTCGACCGCGAGGGCATACGGGGTCTCGGTCCCCAGCGGCTCGATCGGCAGGTCCCAGGTCCGGAACGCGCGGCTCTCGAGGTCGAAGTGCGCGATCAGACTCTGGGAGAAGCTCGGGATCCAGAGCCCGCCCTTCGAATCGAAACGCAGACGCCGCGGAGTCTCGAAGGGCGTCGCGACCATCTCGTACTCGAGGGTCTCGGGGTCGATCCGACCGATCTTGTGCTCGTTCAGCTGGCTGAACCAGACGCCCCCGTCGGGCGCGATGTCGATCCCGTAGGGCACCGGCATCTTGATCCCGTCGCCGTCGGCGGCCGCGCCGCGGATGTCGATGATCCGGCCGAGGCGCAGGAAGAACGGCGTGAGGCGCAGGAGCATCGCCTGGGTGAAGTTGCGCGCGGGCAGCCGGACGTGGGTCTGCTCGTTCGTTGCGGGGTCGAACATCCCGACGTGATTGGTCGCGGCCATCGTGTACCAGATGCGCCCTCGCTGATCGAAGCGGAGCGTGTGCGGATAGATCCCGTCGGCGACCTCGTGGATCTCGAAGGTCTCGCTCGCGGGATCGAAGCGCGCGAGCTGATTGCCGCTCGCGAGCGTGATCCAGATCGAGCCGTCGGGGGCGGTCTGGAGCGAGTGGGGACCGACGTACTTGTTGTCCGCTGCCTCCTCGCGCGAGCTGCTCGCGAAGACACCACCGAGGGGCAGATCACCGTGGGGCACGATCCAGCTCCGGCGTTCGGGGACCGGTCCCGAGAGATCGAGGCGGTGGAGCTGGTCCTGGGGCCCGTCCACCGAGTAGAGGCGACCGTCCGGGTGCATCATCACGTCGTGCTGGTTCGAGCCGCGCCCGCCGAGGGGCCACTCCTCGATCACGGCCCGCCGCGCTTCCGGGCTCGGGAGCGCGTAGGTGTGCGGATCGAAGTCCGGAGGCACGAGCTCCGAGACGGCGCGGTCGTGCTCGTAGGCTTCGATCAGGACGCCCGGGAGCTTCTCCCGCAGCGAACGACTGATCATCCCCCCGCGCGTGCCCATCAGCCGGATCAGCTTCTCCCACTCCTCGTGGGTCCGCTCCCGTCGCGTGGCCCAGTTGCCCTGCTGGTGGCAGTAGGTGCACTGCTGCTTCAGCTCGGCGCGTTCCTTCGGATCGTCGATCCGCGCGAGCACGCGGTCGTACCAGACGTTGGCTGGGAGCTGATAGGCGACGTCGACGGGATCGACGGTGCGCGTGAGCGAGAAGTCGAGGGACTCGAGTCTGCTCGGCCCGACGTCTTCGCGGAGATGGTCGTCCCAACCGATCCGACGTACGCGAACGGCATAGTCGTCCGGGTGGTCGAGCTCAGGAGAGACGTAGCGCCCGACGTCGTCGCTGAAGACGGTGATCGCGTGGCCGGGATCGCCGTGCACGAAGCTCACCATCGCCCCCGCGATCGGGCGCCCGTCCGCTTCGGAGGTGATCGTGCCGAAGAAACGGTCGGCGTTCGCCGGAAGCGCGAATCCCACCAGGATCGCCAAGGCGACCGTGGCTCGGGCCCACCGACGCGACCCCGGTCGTGTCACCGTCTTCGCCATCGCGCTCCTCCCCCTCGAAACGCGGGGCCTGGTCGACCCGCGCGCCCGCTCGATACCCTAGCAGGATGCCGATCCGCGTCCGTCGACATCGATTCGTGATCGCGGCGCTCTGCGCGGCTTCCCTCGCCGCGAGCTGCGCGAGCCCGCCGCCGCCCGCGACGCCAGGCTTCGAGACCCCGCGCACACCGGGCACGCTCGAGGTCCGACTCGTCTTCGGCGAAGCCGCCGACCTCGACCTCTTCGTGAGCGACCCGCGCCGGGAGGCCCTCTATTTCGGGAACAACCCGAGCCTCGGCGGCGGACGCCTCGACGTCGACCGGCGCTGTGACGCCGCCGCGCCGCGCGTCGAGATCGCGCGCTTCCAGGGCGCGCGCCCCGGGCGCTACCGGGTGGGCGTGAGCTACGACCGGGAATGCGGCTTCCGACGCGACCCTGTCCCCTTCGAGATCATCGTCGAAGCGGACGGGCTGTCGCTCTCGCGCGAAGGGAGCGTCGACCCCGGCGAGTTCGAACACATCGTGCTCGAGTTCGATCTGCCGCCCGCAGCACGCCCCGAGGACGACGCCGACGTGCGCCGCTAGGCGATCACCTCGCGGCCGCCCCGCCCCGCCGCCGCGATCCGGTCCTGGACGTCGGTCAGCTCGGCGCGGGCCTCCCTTCCGTAGCGCGGCTCGTCGATCGCGACGTCGCCGGGGAGCAGCGGCAGGCGGAAGCCCGAGTAGACGACCTTGCGCGCTCGTTCGGTCGGCGGATGGGCGCGGTGGAGCGTGTCGCTGCAGTGGACCGTCACGTCGCCCGTCTTCGTCTCGAGCATCCGCGGCGACATGTCCATGATCGGATCGACGCCCGGGACCTTCACGTTCGCGCGGTGGGAGCCGGGCAGGACACCGAGCGCGCCGCTCACGCGGTCGGCGCCGGTGACCGAGATGCCGCAGGTAAGCGCGTTGCACATGAGCGAATGCCGTCCCTGACCGCAGTCCTTGTGCCAGGGCAGGTCCGAGAGCCCCTTCACGATCCCGAGCGGCTTGACCAGCCCCTCGGCGGAGCGCCGATACTCGTGCCCGTCGCCGGTCAGCTCGCCGAGCCATCGGTAGCGATCGCTGTGGACGAGATCGCGCAGGGCTTCGGACTTGTCGTAGAACTCGAGGACCCGCACGGCCTGGGCCCGCCCCTCCGCGTCTTCCGCCCACCAGGAGTCGCCGTCGTCGGGCGTGGCCCGCGCGATGAAGTGGTCGATGTCGCGACCCACCGCGTCCATCTCGTCCGGCTCGAAGACGCCGCGCACGTGGAGGAAGCCCGCCTGGCGGAGAAAGTGGGCCATCTCCTCACGGTCGTCCTCGAGGGTGAAGATCCGGTCGAGATCGAGGGGACGGCCGTCGCCGTCGACGAAGGTCACGTCGCCCGTCTCGTAGACGCGTCGCCCGTCCATCAGCGCCCGCAGGACCATCTCCCAGGCGACCCAGTCGTCGACGGTGCCGACGGCGACCTTCACCCGCGCGGTCATCGCGAGGCCCATCGTCGACTGATAGTCCTGCAGGAGATCCGAGAGCGCGGCCTCCTCGAGCTCCGCGATCACGCCGGCGTGCTCCAGCCCGGGCTCGACGACGAGGCGCCCCCGCTGCGGACGGAGCGTGAAGGATCGTGCGCCGACCCGGAAGCCCAGCGGAGCGAGCGCCCGATAGGTCGCGCCCCGGGCTGCGAGATCGCCGTGGGTCGCAAGCGCTTCGGGGAGCACCTCGTCGAGGATCTCCTCGAGACCGAGGGGGCGGACGGACTTCATCAGGCGGGTTCGGCAGTCGACGGACATGGGCGCGGGCCTCCATCGGTTTCCCGCACGAATGCTGCGCCACCCCGCCCGGCCGAGCCAGTCTGGCCGCGCCCGCTCGCCATGGGTTGACAGTGTAAATTTTACGTCGTATAAGAATAGCCATGCCGCGAGCCGCCCTCTCCCAGGATCAGGTCGACGAGTTCCGCGACGCGCTCTGCGCCGCAGCGACCCGGCTCTTCGCCGAGCACGGCTACGAGGGCGTGACGATGCGGGCGTTGGCGAAGGATCTCGGGTGCAGCCCGATGACGCCCTACCGCTACTTCGAGAACAAGGCGGAGATCTTCGAGACGGTCCGTCACGCGGCGGCGGACCGCTTCGCGGATGCGATCGACGGCGCCGTCGAGCGCCACGCTCGCCACCGCGAACGTCTGATCGCGATGACCCACGCCTACGTGGGCTTCGCCCTCGAGGAGCCCGACGCCTACCGGATCATCTTCGAGCTCGACCGGAGCCGTCGGCCGACGGCGGTGACCGTCGAGGAGACCCGCTCCTGGTTCATCATGAAGGCCGCGATCACCGAGGCGATCGAAGCGGGCGTCCTGCAGGGCGACCCGAACGTCGTAGCCCACCTCCTCTGGAGCGGCGTCCACGGGATCGTCGCCCTCCACCTCGCCGGCATGCTGAGCCTCGGCCTCGACCTCGAATCCCTCGTGGATGCGTTCATCGCCCGCGAGGTCGAGCGCCAGAGCGCCGGAAACGGTGCCGCCGCCGTCACGGATCGATCGATTTCCAGCGCGCCGGAAGCGGCGCCGAACGACTGACACGCCCCAAGCCCGACGGGCCCAGGAGGAATCCCATGAGTGCCACCCCCGAGACCACCGCCGCCGCCTTCGCCGAAGTGCTGCGGCCCAACAACGTCGAAGCCGACGCCCCGATCACGCGGATCGAAGGCGAGATCCCGCGCGATCTGAACGGCACGCTCTATCGGAACGGCCCGAACCAGAACGTTCTTCCGGAATCGGGACACGGCGGACTCCACCTCTTCGACGGCGACGCCCTCGTGCAGGCGATCCGCTTCGAGGACGGCCGGGCCCACCATCTCGGGCGCTATGCGCGGACCGAGCGCTTCCTGCGCGACGCGGCGGAAGGGGTCTACGCGAACGGCGGCCTGAAGTCGCCCGCGGAACGCCCCGCGGATCCGCCGCTTCCGAACCACTCGCCCAACACCAACATCGTCCCGCACGCGGGCAAGCTCTGGGCGATGGCCGAGAACATGCCGCCCTTCGAGATGGATCCCGTCACCCTCGAGTCGAAGGGGCTCTGGGACTACGACGGCAGGATGCTCGGCCTCTCGACGACGGCGCACCCGAAGATCGACGGCAAGACGGGCCAGATGTGGATTCACGGCTACCAGCCGATCGAGCCCTTCATCCAGCTCTACTGCGTCGAGCCGGACGGAAGCGTCTCCCTGGCCGAGGCCCATGACGCGCCCTGGGCGTCGATGATGCACGACTTCGCGATCACCGAGAACTACGTGATCTTCCCGGTCGGCGGCGTCGGCTTCGATCTCGACAAGCTGCTGACGGGGACCTTCCACGACGCCGTCCGTGCGAACGACCGGCCGATGATGTTCGGCATCCGCGAGCGCACGCCCGGAAGCGAAGTGCGCTGGTTCGAGGCGCCGTCGAGCGCCTACATGTTCCATCCCGGCAACGCCTACGAGGAAGACGGACGCATCTACATGGATGCGTGCACCTACGAGGATCCGCAGGCCCTGCTCGACTGGCTGAACGTGACCCGTGAGGGCACGCGTGGCGATGGCCTCAAGGCCCATCCCTACGGCTACGAGTTCGATCTCGCGTCGGGATCGTGCAAGGAGACCAAGTACAGCGAATCGACGGCGGAGTTCCCGCGGATCGACGACCGCCTCGTCGGCCACAAGAACCGCTACGGCTACGCCTCGACGGCGGAGCCGGCCGAGGGGCTGCTCGGGTTCTCCCGGCGAATCTCGAAGTACGACCGGACCGGGGCCGCCTCGATCCACCGCGCCGCGGTCGACGGGCAGTGGACGGGAGAGCCGGTCTTCGTCCCGCGAACCGAAACCTCGCAGGAGGACGATGGCTTCGTGCTCTTCCTGGTCCACGATGCGAACCGGGGCGAGACCGCCGTCGAGATCCTCGACGCCGGTGCCGTCGACGCAGCGCCGCTCGCGCGGCTCTGGCTCGACACCCGGATCCCGCTCTGCTTCCACGGCAACTGGGCGCAGGCGACGCGCTAGGACGGGCGTTCGCGCGGCGTCCCGGGCGCGCCCTCGGGCCGCCGCGCGAGCACGATCCAATGGCGGTAGCCGCCTCGCCCGGGGCGCCTCGTCTCGACGCTGAAACCGCGGCGACGGAGCCGCTGCTCGAAACCTTCGTCCCGCGCTTCGGCCCAGACGCCGAGCACGCCGCCAGGCACGAGGGCGTCCCAGGTCCGGTCGATCGCCCCCTGCCCGTAGAGCGGGTCCTTGCGCGGATCGGTCTTCGCATGCGGCCCCTCGAAGAGATCGAGCACGATCGCATCGTAGGGTGCGTCGCGTCCCCGACGGATGACCTCGGCCACGTCGTCGAGCACGACCTCGACCCGTGGATCGAGGACCGCCCCTTCGGTCAGCTCTGCGAGCGGACCGCGGCACCACTCCGCCACGACCGGGTGGAGCTCGGCGATCTCGACCCGACAGTCCGCGTGGACGGTGTCGAGCACCGCGCGCAGCGTGATCCCCATGCCGAGTCCGCCGACCAGCACGCGCCCGCCGCCCGAGGGCTCGGCCAGCGCGGCACACGCTGCGCGGCCGAGGACGACCTCGGACTGGTTCTCGCGGCTGTTCATCAGGACGCGGCCGCCGACCAGGATCAGGAAGTCCCGGGCGTCACGGCGACGCAGCTCGAGCACCCCGTCCGGGGTCTCGCGCTCGTCGAGGGTCACCCAGGGCTTGCTCATGCGGCGCCTGCGCCCTGCCCCGCGCCCTTCTTTCTGCGGCCCTTCGCCTCGCCCCCGGCCTTCGCGGACCGCTTGGACTCCCGCGCGCGCCGGAGCACCTCCTGCGCGTCGAGGTGATCCTCGCCCGCCCGAGCGAGGTACTCGTCGTAGCCACCACTGAAGTCCTGTACGCCCTCGGGCGTGATCTCCACGATCCGCGTGGCGAGCTCGTTCACGAACCACCGGTCATGGGACACGAAGATCACCGTCCCGTCGTAGGCCTTCACCGCGTCGACCAGCGCCTCGATCGCCTCGAGGTCGAGATGGTTGGTGGGCTCGTCGAGGATCAGGACGTTCGGGTGGGTCACCGCCTGCTTCGCGAAGAGCATCCGCGCCGCCTCGCCTCCGGAGAGGGCCTCGAGCTTCTTCTTGCTCTCCTCCCCCGAGAAGAGGACCGCTGCGAGAGCGCCCTTCACGTAGCCGATGCTCTGCTGCGGGATGAACTCGCCGAGCCAGTCGTCGAGGCGTTGCCGAGCGGAGCCGATCTGCTCCTTGTGGTCCTGGGCCACGTAGCCGGGATGGGTCTCGTATCCCCACTCGACCTTGCCCGCGTCGGGCTCGACTTCGCCCATCATGATCTTGAGGAGGGTCGACTTCCCGATCCCGTTCGGCCCGATCACCGCGACCCGCTCGCCGCGCTGGACGACGAGATCGATTCCGTCGAGGACGAGATTGTCGCCGTAGGACTTCGAGACCCCCGCGACCTCGATCACCTGCTTGCCGCTCGGCCGCTTCTGACTGAACGAGAAGGAGGGATAGCGCCGGGAGCTCTCGGGCAGCGACTCGATCTCGATCCGGTCGATCGCCTTGAGCTTGCTCTGCGCCTGCCGTGCCTTCGAAGCCTTGGCGCGGAACCGCTCGACGAACGCCTTGTGATCCGCGATCTCGGCCTCGCGCTTCTCGATCTCGGCCTCGCGCCGATCGCGCTCCGACTTCTTCGACCGGACGAAGTTCGCGTAGTTTCCCGGATAGGCCTTGACCGTCTGGTAGTCGACGTCGACGATCGTCGTCGCGACGTTGTCGAGGAAGCGGTGATCGTGGGAGATCAGGATCGCCACGCCGGGGTAGCTCTCGAGGAACTGCTCGAGCCAGCGGATCGAGAGGATGTCGAGGTGGTTCGTCGGCTCGTCGAGCAGGAGCGCGTCGGGCTCGGCTGCGAGGACCTGCGCCAGGAGCACCCGCAGCTTGAAGCCGCCCGAGAGGGTCGAGAGGGACTCGGTGTGCACGGCGGTCGGGATTCCCAGGCCCTCGAGGATCTCACCGGCGCGCGCTTCGAGGCCGTAGCCGTCGTGCTGGACGATCACATCCTCGAGCTCCGCGTAGCGGTCGCCGTCGAAGTGGTCCTCGGCGTTCGCGAGGATCTCTTCCTTCTCGACCATCGCCTTCCAGAGCGGCGCGTTTCCCATCATCACGACGTCGACGATCCGATCCTCCTCGTACTGGAAGTGATCCTGCTCGAGGACACCGAGGACGGCCCGCTTCGGGATCGAGAGATCCCCGTCGCTCGCGGACTCCTCCCCGGTCAGGATCTTGAGCAGCGTCGACTTCCCGCAACCGTTCGCGCCGACGATCCCGTAGCGCTCGCCCCGATTGAATTGCATCGAGACGTCTTCGAAGAGGGTGCGATCCCCGTAGTGCTTGGCGAGATTCGAGATCGAGATCATGACGGCGCGGGATCCTACCCGCGGTCGTGCCCCCGGCCAACCGGCAATCTCCCCGGCCCGCCCTACCGGCCGGGCACGCGGTACCGCCCCCGACTGACCACCCCCACGATTCCACGCGTATTCCGGATGTCGTCGAGCGGGTTCGCCTCGAGCAGCACGAGATCGGCGAGCTGGCCCGATGCGATCCGACCGACGCGATCCTCGATTCCCATGAAGCGCGCCGGCGCGCGCACGGACGCCGCGAGGGCTTCGGCGGGCTCGAGTCCCGCCTCGACGAGCAGCTCGAGCTCCCGGTGGAGACTCTCGCCCGGGATCGCCAGGCGGATCGGCGTGTCCGTCCCCGCGCCGATCGGAACGCCGGCGGCGTCCATCCGGCCGACGAGGGAGAGGCTCCAGTCGGCGAAGCGCTGATCGCGCTCGCCCTCCTCGGCGAGCTCGCGCACCTTGGCGTCCCAGCGCACGCGGACGTCCTCCGGCAGGGCTTGCGCGGCGCGCGCCCAGACCGGATTCCGATCCGGACGCGCGCGATTGAACGCGTTCAGACGAAGCGTCGGGACCTGCATCGTCCCCCGGAGCGCGACCAGGACCTCGTCGCAGCGATCGGCGTCGTGATCGGCGATCGCCGCGAAGCGCTGGGCGTCGTGGAGCGACTTGCGGAGCGGATGGCCCCGAGGCGAGGTCCACGCGTCGAGCGCCCGCACCCGCTCGGCGTGGAGCGCGCGCCAGTCGCGCGCGCAGGCGAGCTCGACGTTGCGGAGGTGCTCCATCGAGTCGACCCGCGGTCCCGCGACGTCGGCGGTCAGGCTGAGAGGGACGTGGGAGGCGATCGGCAGCCCGTGCTCCCGCGCAGCGGTCACGAGCGCGTCGAAGGCATCGGGCGAGACGAGCTCGTAGATCTTGATCAGATCCGCTCCGCCCTCCGCCAGGAGGGCCACCTGTCGCGCCGCCGCCTCGGCATCCGGGATCGAGGTCCCGAGCGCCGGCTGGGACGGACTCGCGCCGTCATAGACGACGAGCCGACCGTCGAGCAGGGGCCCGGACAGGAAGATGCGCGGCGACGCCGCGTCCGAGGCGCGCAGCCCCTCGCGCATCGCGACCAGCGTCTCGAAGTGGCCGCCGGTGTCGCGGACGCTCGTGATCCCCCAGTCGAGAAAGAGGCCGGACATCGCGTCGGTCAGCGCCTCGTCGTAGAGGAAATGGACGTGGGCGTCCCAGAGCCCGGGGATCAGGAACCGGTCCCGGCCGTCGACCGTGCGCTCCGCCGGCGGCCCCTTTCCCGACGGCCCGACCCAGACGATCCGGTCCCCGGCGACGACCACGCGGTGGTCGGGGCGCTCGAAGATGAGGACGTCGCCCTCCGCCGTGTCGTCGATCTCGACCTCGATCACGGTCACGTCCTCGATCGCGAGGGCGGCGACGATCGGCGTCCGCCGGCGTGACTCCGCGCAGCTCGAGAGGACGAGCCCGAGCGCGAGAAGCGCGCTCCCCCACCGAATCCACTGCGCCACGCCTCGATCCTCCTTCCCGTCCGCCCACTCGGGGTTTCGCCCGAGGCACCCGTCCGGTCGAGTCCGGAATTTCAGGAGCCTGCGGGATTCCGCGAGGTTATCCCTTATCCCCGCGTCCCCGCTGCCGATCCAGGAAGGGATGACGTCCGTCCCCGAACCGTCCCACACGGGCCGCACCCTGCTCCTGCTCGGCTGCGGCGCGGAGCAGATCGAAGCCCTGCGGATCGCGCGCGAGCTCGGCTATCGCACCGTCGCGTTCGACAACGACCCGAACGCCGTGGGCCGCGCGCACGCCGATGCCTTCCGGCGCGTGGACCTCAAGAACCCGACCGAGCTTCTCGGACACGCCGAGCTGGTCGCGCCCGACGGCGTCTTCGTCCACGCCGCGGAGCTCGCGGTCGAAGCCGCGACCGTGGCCGACGCCTTCGACCTGCCCGGGATCTCCGTCGACGCGGCCCTCACCGCCACCGCCAAGGAGCGACGGATCGCCCGCTTCGCCGAAGCAGGCCTCCGCACCCCGGGCTTTCGCGTCCTCGACCGCGAAGCGCCGGTCGGCGCATGGCAGGAAGCGGCCCGCGAGATCGGCTTCCCCTGTGTCCTGAAGCCGACGGACCAGGCCGGCGCGCGCGGGGTCGAACGGATCGACGACGAAGCCGGCGTGGCCGCCTACCACGCGCGCCGCACCCGCTTCGCCTGCCCTCGCTTCGTCTGCGAGCAGCGACTCGAAGGCCTCGAATTGTCGACGGAGAGCGTGCGCGCCGGCGGAAAGATCCGGCACCACGCCATCGCTCTCCGCCACTACGACACGACGGCGCACTACGCCCCCGCCTTCATCGAGGACGGACACTCCCTCCCCTACCGCCTGCCCGCAGCGCTTCGCACCGGGATCGAGGCGCTGATCGAGCGTGCCTTCGACGTGCTCGGGATCCCGGACGGCGTGCTCAAGGGCGACCTGCTGATCGATCCGGAAGGAGGCGTCTTCGTCCTCGAGATGGCCGCGCGGACCAGCGGAGGCCGCTTCGCCGACACCGTCGTTCCCCTCGGCACCGGCGTGAACATCCTCTATCCCTTGATCGAGCTGGCGATGGGCGACGCGTTCTCGCGGGACTGGTTCACGCCGACGCACGAGGTCGGCGTGTCCCAGCGCTTCTTCCTCCACGACGCCCCCGGTCGCGTGCGGCGATGGCCCCTGCTCCGCCAGCTCGTCGCGCGCCCCTGGGTGAGCGACTGGTCGATCGACGACGCGCGCTTCGCGTCCGGGATCCTCCCGCGGATCGAGAGCCACCGCGAACGCCTCGGCTACGTCATCTGCACCGGCGAGACCCGGGAGCAGGCCGACGCGCGCGCGCTCGAGATCACCCGGGACTTCGCCCGCGCACTCGAACTCGACGTCCTCGAGGAAGCCGAAAGATGAGCGGATCGCGAGAGGTCGTCCTCGTCGGAACCGGCGCGTTCGTCACGCGCGACGCCTGGGGCCCGGGCGTACTGGCGCGAAGCATCGCGCAGTGGTGTGGGGACCAACCGGAACGGCCGTGGACGCTGACCGTCGTGCACCGTTCGACGACGGGCCGCGAGCGCTTCGAGCGGGAGTGGAAGGCGATCGAGGCCGAGCTGCCCCGACTCCCGACCCTGCGATTCCTGTCCGCCGGCGACGACGCGCTCGCAGACCACGTCGCGGGCGCACGGGCCCTCTTCGTCTGCGTCCCGGACGACGCGCACGCCGCCTACGTAGAGCTGGGGATCGCGGCACGAACCCCCACCTGGATCGTGAAGCCGCTCACCGGCGAAGGCCCCGCCTCCGCGGCTCTCGTCGAGGCGGCGCGGGTCGCGGACGTCCCGGTCTGGGTCGACTACCACAAGCGCTTCGACGTCTCGAATCGAGGGCTGCGCGACGCCCTCGATCGCGAAGAGCTCGGCGCGCCGCGTCTCGTCAGCGTGCGCTACTCCCAGCCCCGCGACCTCCC
The DNA here is from genome assembly GCA_024742285.1 of bacterium. Classification (NCBI taxonomy): domain Bacteria; species bacterium. The sequence continues at coordinate 98,120 of JANSYR010000015.1, forward strand.
CCTCGACGGCTTCACCTGGGCCGGCGGAACCGACGTCTTCACCTACATCGGTTGTCACTACGTCGATCAGCTCTTCTACGTGATGCCCGGCCTCGAGATCGAGCACGTCGAGGCCCACGGGCTGCGCGGCCCGGTCCACGCGCAGCACGGCGGTCAGGCCTTCGACACCGTGCTCGCGCGCTTCGACGGCCGATGGCGCGATCGCCCGCTCAGCGCCCAGTTCGAGGTCGGCTGGTGCAACCCGCTCGGCAGCCCGACCAAGAGCCTGCAGATCGTCGAGGTCGCCTGCGACGGCGGGCGCCATTTTCTCGACCAGGCGCGGCGCGGGAGCGAGCGCTGGAGCGACCAGGGCGTGCACGTCCCGAACCCCTGGTTCTTCTCCCGGGTCCATGACCCGCTCACCGGCTCCGCCCGCTACCAGGGCTACGGCTACGACTCCGTCCGACACTTCCTCGACTTCACCGGCGAGAGCGCCGAGATCCAGGCCGCGATGCGCACGAATGCTTCGCTTCCCTGGATCGAGGAGGCGGCGCGGGTCGACGCGGTCCTCGACCGCGTGCGCGAGGCCCTGGAGGACGCCTAGCGTCGTCGTCCGTCGGATTTCGAGGCGCCTGTGCTATTCGATGGCGGCGCCCGCTCCGAGGACCACCCCCTTGGCCGACCCCGGATTCGTCAGCGGAATCAGCGTGCTCCGCCAGCGGGACGTCGCGCGTCTCTTCGTCGCCTACCTCGTGACCTACACGGGGACGGCAATGGCGCCGATCGCGCTGGCGTTCGGCCTGCTCGAGATGACGGGATCGACCCGCGAGACCGGGATCGTCGTGGCGGCGCCGACCGCGGCGGGCGTCGCCGTCCTCCTCGTGGGCGGCGCGATCGCGGATCGGACGTCGCGCAAGCGGGTGATCGTCCTGGCGGAGAGCCTCGCCATGGCCGCGCAGCTCGCGATCGCAGCGCTCCTGCTCTCGGGGACCGCGTCGATCCCGCTGCTGACGGGGCTCATGCTCGTGAACGGCACGGCGATGGCGTTCAACGCGCCGGCCTCGGCAGGACTGATCGTCCAGATCGCCGCGCGCGAGGAGCTCCAGGCGGTCAACGCGCTCCTCGGCATGGCCCGCAACAGCGCCCTCGCGATCGGCGCGGCCGTCGGCGGCGTGCTGGTCGCGACCGTCGGCGCCGGCTGGACCCTCGCGATCGATGGCCTCTCGTTCGGCTTCTCGGCGCTGCTGATCGCGACGCTGCGCCCGCGGGTGCAGCGCACACCCGAGAGCGCTTCGATGATCGAGGATCTGCGCGCCGGAGCGCGCGAGTTCTTCTCGCACACCTGGCTCTGGGTGATCGTCGCGCAGTTCTCGCTGATCGTGGCCGTCCACGAGAGCGTGTTCGGCTTGATGGGGCCCGCGGTCGCCCGCGAGACCCTCCGAGGCTCGACGGACTGGGGCACGATCGCCGCCGTCTTCGGGCTCGGCACGCTCGTGGGTGGACTCCTCAGCCTCCGCATCCAGCCGAAGCACCCGATGCGAACGGCCACCCTGCTGACGTTCACCTTCGTACTGATCCCGGCGGCGCTCTCGGTTCCCCTTCCGGTCCCCGTGATCGCCGCGGCGGCCTTCGTCGAAGGCGCGACGGGCAACCTCTTCGCGGTCCTCTGGTACACCACGCTCCAGAAGAAGATCCCGGAAGACATGCTCTCCCGGGTGAGCGCGTACGATCACCTGGGCTCGATCGCCCTCGCGCCGATCGGCATCGTCGTGGCCGGCGTCCTCTTCGAGGAGCTCGGGGCGCGCGCGACCCTCTGGCTCTGCGTCGCGACCGTCCTCCTTCCGACGATCGCCGCGTTCTCGGTCCACGACGTGCGCCACATGACGAGCGCCGACTGAAGCGCTCCGGAGATCCCATGTCCCTCTACGTTCCCGAGCACTTCCAAAGCGCCGATTCGGCGACCGCGCAGGATCTGATCGAGAGGCACCCGTTGTGCCTGCTCGTATCCGTCGAAGAGGGCACGCCACGCTTCAGTCCCGTCCCCGTTCTTCTCGATCGCGACCGGGGCGCGCTCGGACGGCTCCGTTTCCACCTCGCCCGGGCGAACCCGCAGAGCGCGCGACTCGCCGAGCGAAGCGAGGCGAGCCTGGTCTTCCAGGGCCCCGAGACCTACATCTCTCCCGACTGGTACGTCGACACGAGGCTCCCCCCGACCTGGAACTACGAGCTCGTGATCGCGCGCGGCCGGGCGACACCGCTCGACGACGACGAGCTCCTTCGGCTCCTCGGGGACCTCTCCCATGACCAGGAGCGACGCCTCGACAAGGTGCCGTGGACGATGGCGAAGATGGGCGAAGACCGCGTCCGAGGACTCCTGCGTGGAATCATCGGCTTCGCTTTCGAGATCGATCGGCTCGAAGCCAAGTCGAAACTCAGCCAGAACCGCTCGCCCGCGGACCGGGCCTCCGTTCGGCGAGCGCTCGCGGCGCAGCCAGGGCCGCGGGCGCACGAAGTGGCCGCTCGCATGGCCGCCGTCGACCCGGACCGCGAGGCGTGATCCCCCGCTAGAGCGTGATCCAGACCGCTTCGCCGTGCCGACTGGCGCGCTGGAACACGTCGACGAGGCGCACGAGGGTCACCTGGTACTCGCGATTGTGGACGGCGACGCGGTACTCGGTCGGCGGCGCGTCGCCTTCCCGGCCGACGACGAACTCGTGTTGCGCGCCGTAGGTCTGTCGATCGGCCGCGTACAGGACGCTGCGTGCGTCCTCGATCAGCGCGGGGCGGAAGAGGACCGGCGCCCCGCTCCCGAGCGTCCCCTCGAGCCCGAGCGCGTTCAGCCGGTCGACGACGCCGTGACCGACCATCGCGTGCAGGGAGTTCGCCGAGATCCGGACGCGCTCCTCGAGCTCGAACTCGCCTTCGGCATCCAGACGTACGAGACCCGCCGCGCCCGTCCGAAAGGGCGGCGGCGGGTCGTCGAAGTCGTGGGCCGCCAGATAGATGCGCTGGACCGATTCCTCGGCCCGCCGGAGCGACTCCTCGGAAGGGGCGCGCATGCGTCTCTCGGCCTCGTCCGGCGAGCGCGCGCTCAGGCGGAGGCCTGGGCCTCGAGCTCGGCGAGCGCGCCCCGGAACAGGTAGCACTGCGAATCCCGCGGAATGTCTTCGGCCGGAAGCGGCGTGTTCACCTGCTCGGGCGTCGGACCGTGTTCCTTGGCTCGCACGCGAAGCGCATCGAGGTCGAAGTCGTAGAGCGCCGCCGCGTTCTCCCCGAAGATCTTTCGGCGGTCCGACTCGGACACGTCCGAGAAGGTGAGCCGCAGCGACTCGAGGTTGTACGGGAACGTTCCCTCGTAGTGGGGGTAGTCGTTCCCCCAGCAGACCTTATCCACGCCGACGAGATCGATGCCCTCGAGCTCCTGCTTGCTCGGGAAGCTCGCCCCGTAGTAGCAGTGCTCGCGGGCGTACTCGCTCGGGAGGCGCTTCAGGCCCCACTCCTCGTCGTCGTACATCATCTCGCCGATCGCGCCGGCCTTCACGCCCATGTGGATGCGGTCGAGCTGGGCGAGCATTTCGGGGGCCCAGGAGCAGCCCGACTCGGTCAGGATGTACTTGAGCTTCGGGAAGCGCTCGTAGACGCCGCTCATCAGGAGATGGCGGTAGCCCGCGCGGCAGTAGAACGACACCTCCGAGATCCAGAGAGCGTCGGCGAGGGCCCCCTCACCGAAGTCCGGCGCGCCCTGCCCCGAGTGCTGGTTGATCACGAGACCGTGATCCTGGATCGCGGCGAAGACGCGGTCCCACGCGCGGTCGTAGAGCGGCGTGAGCCAATGGGCGTCCGGCGGAATCAGCGGAAGGAGCACGCCGCCGCGCAGTCCGGCCTTCGCGATCCACTCGATGTCCTTGACCGCCTCGTCGAGATCGTTGGGCAGGATCACCCCGATCCCCGCGCGTCGAACCGGATCCTCGGCGCAGAAATCCGCCAGCCAGCGATTGTGGGCACGGACGCCGGCGAGGCAGCGTTCGTACTCCTCGGGCTTCGGCGGCCCCGCCGTCACGATGCTCTTCCGGTAGAAAGGCGGCACGGTATTCGGGAACACGACCTCACCGACGACGCCCTGGCCGTCCTGGTCGGTGTTGCGGATGTCGAAGTCCCAATTGCGCTTCTTCTTGGAGCCGTAGTGCTCCTCGCCCGGGTTCTTGTATCCCCCGCGCCAGTCGTCGAAGGCCGCTCGGTACTCGGGATCGAGGTACTCGCGATACTGGGCGTGGGATCCGCCGGCGTGGGTGTCCGAGGTGATCAGGATGTAGGGGTCGTGGGTGGTCGAGTCCGACAATGGGAGGCTCCGGGGCGTACCCCCCGGATGGGTGGGGTCGCGAGTGGGCCGGCACGCGAATTCGCGCGGCAGCGGCACCGTAGCCTGTCGACCGCGCGTGTCGAGATCGAGCTGAGGGGCGCGCCCGGAGGGCTTCGAGAGGGTCGGTCGGGGGCGCCCGGACTGAGGGGAGAGCGTGGCGAACCCCGGGTCGACGCGGGCCGTCGAGGATGTGCGACTCTCCGACCGTCGAGGTCGCCCGCTGCGTCCCGCCCCGAGGAGAACCGCGATGATCAAGCTCTACGGCCTGCGCATGAGCAACTACTACAGCCTGACGAAGGCCCTGCTGATCGAGAAGGGGCTCGACTTCGAGGAGGTCAAGGCACCGCCGTCCCAGAAGGAGGACTACCTGGCGCGCTCGCCGATGGGCAAGATGCCTTCGATCGAGGTGGACGGTCGATTCCTCTCGGAGTCCCTGGCGATCTTCCACTACCTGGAGAACGTGGCGCCCGAGCCGGCGCTGCTGCCCGCCGACCCCTTCGAGGCGGCCAAGGCGATGGAGCTCTGCTGTCACCTCAAGCTCGACGTCGAGCTGGTGGCGCGACGGTGTCTCCCGGAGCTGCTCTTCAAGCAGCCCGTGAGCGACGAAACGAAGGATCAGGTCCGCGCGGACCTCGCCAAGGGCGTGAAGGCGGTCGACCGGCTCCTCGTCGCGGCCCCCTTCGCCCTCGGCGCCGAGTTCACGATCGCGGATCTCTACGTCCACTACTGCTACCCGCTCGCCAACTCCCTGGCGACGGCGGTCTGCGGCATGAACCTCCTCGAGGACCAGCCGCGGGTGACGGATCTGCTCAAGCGACTGGGCGAGCGCCCGTCGATCGCCCGGGTCACGGCCGAGGCTGCCGGCTGAACCGACCCGTCCCCCCAACGCGCCCGCCGAAGGGGACTCCATGCGCATCTCCCGCCGAGCGATCCTTGCGATCGTCCTCCTCTCCGTGCTGGTCAGCGTGCTCGCCGTCGCCGAGGGCGGAGGCGAGACCCGCTGGCTCGCCCCGGCCCCGCGCCTCGAGAACGGTCGCTTCGAGAACCCGGTCGGCCCGATCGGGCACGGCACGCTGGGCGTGCGCTTCCCCTTCATGCTCCGGCGGATCCGCGCGTCCTTCGACGTGCGCGAAGGAGCGCCGGTCCACGCGCCCGTCGACGGCGCCTTCTTCCGCGGACCGAACGACGGCCCCCGGGTCACCTGGATCGGGCACGCAACCGTCCTGGTCGAGATGGACGGCGTCCGATTCCTGACCGACCCGACCTGGTCCGAGACCGCGAGCCCGGTCTCCTTCGCCGGACCGCCTCGCCTCGCGCCGCCCGGGGTCGCGATGGAGGCGCTGCCGCCGATCGACTTCGTGGTCGTCTCGCACAACCACTACGACCACCTCGACCTCGCGTCGCTCGTCGCCCTCGCCGAGCGGGACCCGCTCACGCAGTTCATCGTGCCCCTGGGCAACGGCGAGCTCCTCCGCGATTCAGGGATCGCCCGGGTGATCGAGCTCGACTGGACGGAGACGACCCGCGTGGGCACGGTCGACGTCCACTGCCTGCCGGTCCAGCACTGGAGCAAGCGCAGTCTCATCGACGACGATCGCGCGCTCTGGTCGTCCTGGGCCGTCACGGGTCCCACGCGCCGCTTCTACTTCGGGGGCGACACGGGCTACTTCGACGGCTTCCGTGAAATCGGCGAAGCCCTCGGCCCCTTCGATCTCGCGGCGCTCCCGATCGGCGCCTACGAACCGCGTGAGATGATGGCGCTGTCGCACATGAATCCGGAGGAGGCATGGCAGGCCGCCCTCGACGTACGCGCAGAGGCGGCGCTCGGTGTCCACTTCGGGACCTTCGATCTCTCGGACGAGGACTCGGACGAGCCCCCGAGGCGCTTCCGCGCGCGGGCCCGCCAGGGCGAGCGCGAAGCCGATGCCTGGGTCCTCGACGTCGGCGAGAGCCGGTCGTTCTGACCGGTCTCCGCGCACGCGCGGGAGAACGCGCGGTTCTACCCACCCCTGATCGATGACCTATGCTCGGCCTCCGCCTGTGGGCCATCCGGCCGGCAGAAGGTCCCCCGTCATCGATCCGAACGAAGCCCGTGCTTCTGGCGCGGCGACCTCGTCCCACTCAGACAGGAAGCATCCCATGTCCGACGACGCGAACCTCGAATCCTTCCGCGAAGAGGCGCGAGCCTGGCTCGCCGACAACTTCCCGAGCGCCATCTCCGGCCGCGGCGCCGAGCTCGTCGGCATGGAGAGCGTCTCCCGGGACCCGGATCTCGAGAAGTGGCGCGTCGCCCTAGGCGAGAAGGGCTGGGGCACGCCGACCTGGCCGGCGGAGTACGGTGGTGGCGGCCTCTCTCAGAAGCAGGCCCAGATCATCGACCAGGAGATGCGCAAGATCGGCGCCTTCAACCCCCTCCCGGTGATGGCCGGCATGGGCATCACGATGGTCGGTCCGACGATCCTCGAGTACGGAACGGAGGCGCAGAAGCAGAAGCACATCCCGCCGATCTGCCGCGGCGACGTCTTCTGGGCACTCGGCTACTCCGAGCCCAACGCCGGATCCGACCTCGCGTCGCTCCAGTGCAAGGCCGAGGACAAGGGCGACCACTGGCTGGTCAACGGTCAGAAGACCTGGACCTCCGGCGCGGACCATGCCCAGTGGATCGGCTGCCTCGTGCGAACGGACTTCGACGCGCCGAAGCGCGACGGCATCAGCTTCCTGATCCTCGACATGGACCAGCCCGGGATCGAGACGCGGCCCATCGAGCTGATCGGCGGATCCTCGCCTTTCTGCGAGACCTTCTTCAATGATGCGAAGGCCGACAAGGACGAGGTCCTCGGCGAGCTGAACGGCGGCTGGACGGTCGGCAAGCGCCTCCTCCAGCACGAGCGCCAGAGCCAGACCGGCGCGCGCGCGTCGGGCGGTGCAGCGGCCAAGGTCACCCTCCAGGATCTCGCGCTCAAGTACGTCGGCGCCGACGACGACGGCAAGCTCGCCGACCCGGATCTGCGCGCACGGATCGCCGACCACCTGATGAAGGCGCAGGCCCAGCGGCTCACGACCCAGCGCGTGATCGCCGAGGCCAAGGGCAACCACAAGGTGAGCGCCGCGGCCTCCATCCTGAAGAACGCCGCCTCGGCGGTCTCCCAGGAAAAGGACGAGCTGACCCTCGAGATCCTCGGTCACCAGGGCCTCGGATGGGAAGGTCACGACTTCCAGGATCACGAGCTCGCCGCCGTCCGCGGTTGGCTCTCGGCGAAGGCGATGTCGATCTACGGCGGCTCCTTCGAAATCCAGAACAACATCATCGCGAAGAACATCCTCGGCCTGCCCGAGACGACCCAGAAGGGCTGAGCGCACACCTCGGGCGAGCCCTCCTCCTTCTCACCTCCGCATCTCCCTACACCTACATCTCCCCCTCCCCTCCCCCTCCCCCGCAAGCGAGAGAACGAAATCATGGCGGCATTGACCGAAGAGCAGGAACTCCTCAAGGAACAGGCGAAGTCCTGGGCGAACGAAGAAGCGCCCGTCTCCAAGTTTCGAGAGATGCGCGACGCGCGGACCGAGGAAGGCTTCGACCGCGGGACCTGGAAGAGCATCAGCGAGATGGGCTGGGCCGGCATCCTCGTCTCCGAGGAACACGGCGGTGTGGCGATGGGCCACCTGACGGCCGGCGTCGTCCTCGAAGAGCTCGGTCGACAGCTGACGGCTTCCCCCCTCCTCGCTTCCGGGATCGTGGGCGCCTCGGCGCTCGCCCTCGCGGGTAGCGACGCCCAGCAGGCGGCCTGGCTCCCGCGGATCGCGGACGGCTCGGCGATCGTGACGCTCGCGGTCGACGAGGGCCCGCGCCACGCGCCGCTCCAGACCAAGCTCTCGGCCACGGCGGACGGCGATGGCTTCGTACTCGAGGGTCGCAAGGCGCACGTCCTCGAAGGGCTCGCCGCGGACGCCTTCGTCGTCGCGGCGCGCTCGAGCGGAAGCGCCGGGGACGCCGAGGGGCTGACCCTCTTCCTGGTCGACGGGGACACGGCGGGCATCGATCGTTCGCGGCTCTCTACGGCGGACAGCCGCGGCTACGCCAACGTCACCTTCACGGGCGTTCGCGTCGGCGCAGACGCCGTGATGGGGGAAGTCGGAGGCGCGGCCGAGGTCCTCGACCGGATCCTCGACCGGGCGCGCGCGGCGCTCTCGGCGGAGATGCTCGGCACGGCGGCCCAGTCCTTCGACATGACCCTCGACTACCTGAAGAACCGCGTGCAGTTCGGTCAGGTGATCGGCTCCTTCCAGGCCCTCGGCCACCGCGCCGCGACCCTCTTCACCGAAATGGAAATGGCGCGCTCCTGCGTCGAGGCCGCGCTGACCGCGATCGACGAGGACGCCGACAACACCGCCGTCCTCTGCTCCCTCGCGAAGGCGAAGGCCGGCGACTTCCTCCACCACATGTCGAACGAGCTGATCCAGATCCACGGCGGCATCGGCATGACCGACGAATTCGACGCCGGCCTCTACCTGAAGCGCGCTCGTGCCGCCGAGGCGACCTACGGCAACCAGGCCTTCCATCGGGATCGCTACGCGACGCTGCAGGGCCTCTAGTCCGTCCGGCCTCGTTCTCGATGGCGAGCAGCATCTCACGGATCTCCTCCCGGCCGGCGAGACGGGCCAGAAGGTCCGCCGTGGCGGGGAGCACCATCTCACGACCGGCGACGTCCGTCCCTATGTGGAGCGTGACGGAGACGAAGGTGCACTCATCTTCTACGGCCACCATACGACCGACTGGCGGACGTACGAGCTCCTCGACGACGATCTGAACGTCGCCCCTTCCGTCACCCTCGACCAGATGATCGAGACCAGGGAGAACGCATGATCGACCTCGCGAACGCCGACGAGCTCCTCACGACCACGCGCGGAGTTCGCAAGCGGATCGACTTCGAACGCGAAGTCCCGCTCCCGTTGATCGAGGAGTGCATCGACGTCGCGCTCCAGGCGCCGTCCGGAACCGGCGCGAAGGCGAGCGCCGAGGTCGGCGTCGCGGTCCCACATTTCGTGGTCGTACAGAGTCCGGAGAAGAAGAAGGCGGTCGGGGACGTCTACCGCGCTGCCCACCACCCCTACCTCGACCAGCACGCCCGAGCCGACCCCGAGCGCGATGCGGCCGGCGGATTCGATCTCGCGCGCTGGCAGACGGACCACTTCGAGGATTATCCCGTCCTCGTGCTCGTCTGCGCGAACGCGCCGATCGAGAAGCTCTCTCCAGGCATGCAGGTCGGCGCGTGGGGCTCGATCCTTCCCGGCGCCTGGTCCTTCATGCTCGCCGCCCGGGCCCGCGGACTCGGCAGCTGCTGGACGACGATCCATCTCGACGGCTACGTCGAGCCCATGGCCGAAGCTCTGGGGCTCCCCGATCACGTCTCCCAGGGCGTGCTGATCCCGGTCGGCTACTACACCGGCGAATCGTTCAAGCGCGCCACCCGCCCCGCCGCGAAGGACGTGATGCACGTCGACGGCTGGTAGCACGCGCAGGCACGTGGCAGGGCTAGGGCCGGACCTCGTAGTAGAGGTTCGTCGGGTCTTCGAAGTCGTGCATCCGGAAGTGCTCGAATCCGGCCTCGCGGACCATGCGCTCCGCGACCTCCGGATTGAAGCCGAGGGTCCCGAGTCCGGCGCCCCCCGGCTCGGAGAGCGCCGACGACATACAGGCCGAGACCGAGAAGCCATAGAACATCGCGAGCATCGGGTGCCCGAGGTTGTCTTCGAAGCGCGGCTGACTCCGGATGTCCTTGATGAGCCAGGTGCCGTCGGGACGCAGCGCGCGACGGATCGACGCGATCACCTCGGCGGGCCGGGTCATGTCGTGCAGACAGTCGAATGTGAGCAGGAAGTCGAAGCGCTCGTCGGAAGGCAGCGATTCGCCACCCGCGACGTGGAGGTGGACGTTCTCGAGCCCCGCTTCCTTCGCCTTCGCGCGGGTCCGCTCGATGGCGATCGAGGACGGGTCGTAGCCGTGGAACTCGGAGGCCGGGAAGGCCGCCGCCATCGCGAGGAGCGCGACGCCGGAACCGCAGCCCACGTCCGCCGCCTTTGCGCCGGCCTCGAGCTTCGGGACGACGCCGTCGAGGGCGGGCAGGATCCGCGGCACGAGCGCCTGGCGCGTCCACGGCCCGAGCATGCGTTCGGTCCGATGGGCCGCGTTGGGCCCGAGGTCCTCGTAGGACAGGCCGATGCCGGTCCGGAAGGCATCGACGAGGCGCTCGGCGATCTCCGGCCCCATGGGCGCGCCGAACGCGCCGGCCGCGAAGACCAGGCTGTCGGCCTCGTTCGCCAGCACCAGCGAGCCGGTCGGCGTGAGCTCGAACCGATCGGGCTCGTGGTAGTCGAGCAGTCCCGCCGCAGCCTGCCCCCGGAGCCACTCGAGGAGCCAGCGCTCCTGGAGATCCGTCTTCTCGGCCAGCTCCGGGGCCGACATCGGCCCGGCACCGTCCAGGGCGCGGTAGAGCCCGAGCTGGTCGCCGATGAAGATCATGAGCGAGACGACCTCGCCCTTCTTGTATCCCCAGACGTTCAGTGAGAAGGCCTTGATTTCTTCCGGCGTGGGGGCGTTCCCGACCTGCGAACTCATGCGCGATCTCCTCGTTTGCGGACCGGCCACGTTACGTGCGGCGGAGTCCGCTCGCAAAGCGGCGGCGCCAGCGCGGGCGCTCTTCTAGGCTCGACCCCGAGGAGTCCTGGATGAGCGAGACCGAGAGCAACGCCGACTGCATCTTCTGCGCGATCATCGCCGGCCGCGCGACCGCCCACCGCGTCTACGAGGACGAGCGGATCCTGGTCTTCATGGATCTCTTCCCCGCCCACGAGGGGCATACGCTGATCGTCCCGAAACGACATGGAGAGAACCTCTTCGAGGTCGAGCCGGGAGATCTCGACGCGATCATCCGCGCTTCCGTCTCGCTGGGCGAGGCGCTGAAACACGTCTTCGCCCCGGACGGAATCGCGGTCATGCAGCTGAACGGCGCCGCCGCGGGGCAGACCGTCTTCCACTACCACATGCACCTGATCCCGCGGATGGAGGGCGAGCCCTTCGGCGTCCACGGCAAGAGGCAGGGCGACGCCGCCGTGCTCGCAGATCAGGCTGCCCGGCTCGCCGCCGTCTACACGCCGGCCGATTGAGCGAGGGATCTCCGGGTTCTCTCACTCGCCGCCGCCCGTAGGCTCTCCGCCCGCCCACCAGCGAGGTCCCGATGTCCGACGACTCTGCGCCCCTCGTCCTCGAGGACGACCCGCGGCCCTTCGTGCGCCGCCTCACCCTGAACCGGCCGAAGAAGCACAACGCGCTCTCGAACCCGCTTCGCGGCGAGCTCTTCGACGCGCTGCATCGCGCCGACGCGAATCGCTGCTTCCCCGACGACGACCTCGAAGAGGAGGTCCTCGCGATCGCGGAACGAATCGCGAAGATCCCGACGGATCTGCAGCAGCTGAACGAGCGCTCCGTCCACCGGGCGATGGAGATCATGGGCATGCGCGCCGCGATCCGCGCCGGCACGGAGATCCAGACCCTCGGCTTCCACCAGGAGTCGGCGAAGGAATACCTGCGCAAGATCACCGAGGACCTGAACGAGGCCCTCGAGGAGCGGGACCGCGCCTTCGGGGATTTCCGGGGTCGCGATCGCGAAGGAGACGGGAGCGAATGAGTGGAGCCCCGAACCCCTTCGATCTGACGGGTCGCGTCGCCGTCGTGACCGGCGGCAACAAGGGCATTGGCCTGGGCTTCGCGCGCGGCCTCGCGCGCGCCGGCGCCGACGTCGCGATCTGGGCCCGCACCGAAGGCGACAACGCGCGCGCCGCGGAGGAACTCGCCGCGTTCGGCACCCGCGTGATCGGACTCCCCTGCGACATCACCGAGCCCGAGTCGATCACCGACGCGTGCCGACGGACCCTCGAAGCGCTGGGGCGGATCGACGCCTGCTTCGCCAACGCCGGCGCCGGCGACGGCTACGACCCGCTGAAGGTGAGCCCGGAGCGCTTCGCGCGAATCCTCGACATGAACGTCGACGGCACCTTCTTCACGCTCCAGGAGGTCGCGAAACACATGAAGGAGCGCGGGGGCGGCGGCAAGCTCGTGACCGTCTCGTCGATCACCGAACGCTTCGGTGCCGCCAGGATGCCCGGCTACGCCGCGGCGAAGGCCGCCCTCGGTGGAATCGTGCGCTCCCTCGCGATCGAGTTCGCCCGCTACGACATCCAGGTGAACAATCTTCAGCCCGGCTGGATCGAGACCGATGCGACCCAGCCCATGCGCGACAACGACAAGCTGCGCGAGACCGTCGTCCAGAGGACGCCCGCGAGGCGCTGGGGCACGACGGCGGATTTCGAGGGCATCGCGGTCTATCTCGCCTCCCGCGCCTCCGACTTCCACACGGGCGACACGCTCTGCATCGACGGCGGCTACTCGATCTTCTGAGGCGGTCACCGCAGCACCGCCCGCCCCCTTCCACCCACCCCGGCCCGCCCGATCCGAAGCGAGCGCGCCTCCCTCAGGCGACAGGAGACCCGAACATGATCGAAGCCGAGATCCCGCTCCAGACGAGCGACGGGACCATGAGCACCTTCACGACCCGCCCGGACGAAGGCGGGCCCTTCCCCGTCGTCTTCTTCTACATGGACGCGCCCGGAAAGCGGGAAGAGCTCCACGACATGGCGCGCCGAATCGCGACGACCGGCTACTACGTCGTCCTGCCGAACCTCTACTACCGCTGGAGGGACCGCTTCGAGCTGGACTTCGAGACGGGCTCGAATCGGGACGAGATGTTCGGGCTGATGGCCAAGCTGTCGAATGCGATGGTCGTCGACGACACGAAGGCCATGCTCGACTACGTCGGCGGCGCGCCGGAGGCGGACGCCTCCCGGATCGGCTGCGTGGGCTACTGCATGAGCGGGCCCTTCTCGCTCGTCGTCGCTTCAGCCCATCCCGAGCAGGTGAAGTGCGCGGCGTCCATCTACGGTGTCCGCCTGGCCGTCGACGAGGACGACTCGCCTCACCGGGGCTTCGGCGACGCGAAGGGCGAGCTCTACGTGGCCGCGGCCGAGACCGACGAATACGCGCCGCGGGAGATGATCGAGCGCGTCGAGTCGGCGCTCTCGGAGTCGGGTGCTCGAGGCCGCGTCGAGTGGTACCCGGGCACCCATCACGGCTTCGCGTTCCCGACGCGAACGGGCGCCTTCGACAAGGCCGCCGCCGAGCGCCACTGGGCTCGGCTCCACGCCCTCTTCGACCGGAATCTCCGAAACGGCTAGCGGTCCTCGTAGACCGGCGGCCGCTTCTCCAGGAAGGCCGACATGCCCTCCTGGAAGTCCTTCGTCCGCGCACACATCAGCTGATTGCGGTTCTCGATCGCCATCGCGGACTCGAGACTCTGTGCGTCGATCGCCATGTTCAGCCCTTCCTTCGTGAGGCGCAGGCCCTGCGGCGTCGTCGCGAGCATCTCCTCGAGGTAGGGCTTCGCCGCCCCCTCGAGCTCGTCCTCCGGCACGACCTCCGAGACGAGGCCGCGCGCGAGGGCACGGTCCGCGTGGAGGAAGCGCCCCGTGAGCATCAGCTCCGACGCGAGCGACGTCCCCACCAGCCGCGGCAGGAAGTAGCTCGTGCCCATGTCGCAGGCGGAGAGGCCGATCTTGATGAAGGCCGCGTTCATGCGCGCGTTCTCCGCCGCGATCCGGACGTCCGAAGCCAGGACGAAGGCGAACCCACCACCGCAGGCGTTGCCCTGGACCAGACTGATGATCGGCTGCGGGCAGCGACGCATGAGGACGTAGACGTCCGCGAGAAAGCCCTGGAAGCCGAAGCCCCGCCCGCGCGGCTCCCGCCCCGCGCTGTCCACGGGATTCCCACCGGAGCGCAGATCGAGCCCGGCGCAGAAGCTCGAACCGGATCCGCGCATCACGACGATCCGCGTCGACGTCTCCTCCTGGAGGCCCCAGAAGTAGTCGCGCAGCTCGGTCGCCATCTGTCCGTTGATCGCGTTGAGCGAGCCGGGACGATTCAGCGTCAGCCAGTCGACGCCTCCGTCGTGGGTGATCTCGATCGTCTCCAGCGTCTCGGTCTCCATGGGTCTCTCCTCGGGTTCGACCGGCGAGGCTAGCGCGACCGGCAGGCGGTCGAAGTCGCGCGGCGCCGTGGGCGATGCGAGAATGCGCCGCGCATGGCCCGCCCCGAACGTTCCCGCGTGTTCGCCTCGCTCTCGGAGCGCAACGTCCGGATCTTCTTCACGGGCCTCGGCCTCTCCAACATCGGCACCTGGGCCCAGACGACGGCGGTCGTCCTCCTCGTGACCCGACTCGGGGGCGAAGGGCTCGAGATCGGCCTCGCCGTCGCCGCCCAGTTCCTCCCCGTGCTCCTCCTCGGGCTCCAGGCGGGCTCGATCGCCGACCGCCGCGATCGCCACCGGATGACCCTGCTCACCCAGATCGGCATGGCGATCCAGGCCTTCGCCCTGGGTCTGCTCGACCTCGCCGGTCTCGCCACGATTCCCCTCGTCTGCGTGATGACGGCCGTCTACGGGACGCTCTCGGCCTTCGACATTCCGGCGCGACGTGCCTTCGCGACGGAGCTGGTGCCCCCGGAGCGGCTCGCGAACGTCCTCTCGCTGAGCACGTCCGTGATGACCGGTGCACGGATCTTCGGCCCGTCGATCGCCGCCTTCGTCGCCGCCGAGATCGGAACGGCCTGGGTCTTCCTGGGCAACGGCGTCTCGTTCCTCGCCATGATCGGAGGCCTGCTCCGGATCGACCGGAGCCGGCTGCATCGAATGCCCGCCCCTTCCCGGTCGCCCCACCCGATTCGCGAGGGCTTGCGGGCGGTGTGGTCCGATTCCGCGATGCGGACGCTGCTCGTGGTCTTCGCGCTGGTCGCGACCTTCGCCTTCAACCACCTGGTCTACCTGCCCCTCGTGGTTCGAGACCAGCTCCTTGCGTCGGAGCAGACCTTCGGCTGGGTCCTCTCGTGCATGGGGATCGGCAACGTCCTCGGCGCGCTCCTCGTGGCGCGCCTCGTCGTCGTGCCCCTCGGCTGGTTCTACGTCCCGACGATCGCCCTCGGCGCCTTCATGAGCGCCATCGCGTTCGCGACGCGGACCGAGATGGTCTTCCTGCTCGCCGTCCCGATGGGCATGGCGATGACCGCGCTCATCTCCTCCGCGGGCGTGATCCTGCAGCAGCGATTCGACGCATCGATGCGCGCGCGACTCATGGCGCTCACCTCGGTGATCCTGATGGGCTCGACGCCGATCGGCGGACCGGTCACCGGCTGGATCGCGGACGAAGCGGGCGTGTGGTCCGCGACGGTCTACGGGGGCGTGATCGCGGTCGTCGCGGGCGGGATCGGCCTGCTGCTCGCGGGACGCCCGCGCGGGAGCCGGTGACCCGACGGCGCCCTCCACGATCCACCACCGACGCCGCGAGAGCCGCGCCGAAGCTGCACGGAACCTGCGTCCGTTGACGACGGGATCGGGGTGGGTGAGCCTCGATCCGCGCCCAGGACCCCTGCCGCGCCCCGAGCCCGCTTTCCCATCCAGCACCCACCCTCCGGAGGCCCCATGCTCGATACCAAGATCACGAACGCCCGCATCGTCGACGGCACCGGCGCCCCCGCCTACGACGGCGACATCGGCATCCGCGACGGCAAGATCGTCGCCATCGGCGCGGTCGACGAAGACGCGCGCGAGGTCCTCGACGCCCAGGGTGCGCTCGCGACGCCCGGCTGGGTCGACGTCCACACCCACTACGACGGGCAGGTCACCTGGGACGACCAGGTCGACCCCTCCGCGTCCCACGGCGTGACCACGATCGTCATGGGCAACTGCGGCGTCGGATTCGCGCCGGTCCGCCCCGGCGGCGAGAACGAGCTGATCGAGCTGATGGAAGGCGTCGAGGACATCCCCGGCACCGCCCTCCACGAAGGCATGCCCTGGGGCGCGTGGGAGAGCTTCCCCGACTACATGCGCTTCCTCGACGGTCGCGAGTACGCCCTCGACGTCGGCGCACAGCTCGCCCACGGTGCCCTGCGCAACTACGTGATGGGCAAGCGCGGTCGGGACAACGAGGATCCGACCGCTGCGGACCTCGAGGAGATGAGCGGCCTCGTCGAGGAAGCCATGCGCGAAGGCGCGGTCGGCTTCTCCACGTCGCGCACGATCGGCCACCGCTCGATCGCCGGCGATCCGGTCCCCGGCACCTTCGCCGAGACCGACGAGCTGATCGCCGTCGCGGAAGCGATGGAGCGAGCGGGCTCCGGCGTCTTCGAGCTGATCCCGGCGGGCACGGTCGGCCTCCTCGAGAGCATCGGCGGCGAGCACAAGACGCTGCAGGAAGAGCTCGAGATGATCCGGGCGATCGGCAAGGTCGGCCGCCCCGTGACCTTCACGACGGTCCAGAACGTCGACTATCCGGACACCTGGCGCGACTACCTCGAGGTCTGCGCGAAGGAGAACGAGCAGGGCTCGAACCTCCGCCCCCAGGTCTCCTCCCGCCCGATCGGGTTCGTGACCGGCCTCCAGACCTACCACATGTTCCAGCGCCGACCGTCCTACGCCGCGATCGCCGACCTGCCGCTCGCGGAGCGCGTCGCCGAGATGAGGAAGCCCGAGGTCAAGCAGGCGATCCTCTCCGAGGAGGACGTGAAGCCCTCGGACGGCCAGGCCGGCTCGATGGCGAACATGACGACGATGCTCGGTCGCGTCGCGGCCGCGCTCTTTCCGGTGACGATGCCGGCGGACTACGAGCCCGACCCGACGACGATCTTCGGGGCGCAGGCGGCGGCCGCGGGGGTCTCGATCGAAGAGTTCGTCTACGACTACCTCCTCGAGGAAGACGGCAAGGCCTTCGCCATCCTGATGGGGGCCAACTACCTGGCCTTCGACCACGAGGCGATCCGTGAGATGCTGACGGACCCGCACACGGTCACCGGCCTGTCCGACGCGGGCGCCCACGTGAACCTGATCTTCGACGGCGTCGCGCCGACGTACCAGCTGATCCACTGGGTCCGCGATCGCAAGCGCGGCGAGAAGCTGCCGATCGAGTGGATCGTCCAGAAGCAGACGAAGACCAACGCCGACCTCTACGGCTTCACGGACCGAGGCTCGCTCGAGATCGGCAAGCGCGCCGACCTCAACCTGATCGACCTCGACCACCTCGCCCTCGGCGAGCTCGAGGTCCACGCGGACCTGCCCGCCGGCGGCCAGCGCATCCTCCAGAAGGCGCACGGCTACCTCGCGACGTTCGTGAACGGCGTGAAGACCCGCGAGAACGACCGGGACACCGGCGCGCGTCCGGGCCGCCTGGTCCGCCCGACCGCGGTCAGCGCCTCGTAGGCCGTCGCCGCGAGCCGTCGCGATGCACGTGACCCGGATCTACACCGGCGACGACGGGGAATCGCACTTCGAGGACGTCGAAGTCCCGCTCCGGGACTTCGGCGACCTCGGGCGGATCTCCGAGATCGTCCCGGTCAGCGGACTCATGTTTCGCGAGGTCGACGCGGACTACGACTTCGACTTCCACACCGCACCGCGACGGCAATACGTCGTGAACCTCGACGCCGCCGTCGACATCGAGGTCGGCGACGGCACCCGCCGCCGGATCGGCGCGGGGGAGATCCTGCTGGCCGAGGACACCACCGGCCGCGGCCACCGCAGCATCGCCGTCGACGGCAAGCCCCGCCGCTGCCTCTTCATCGCCCTCGACTAGCCGCACGCCACAGGATTCCGCCCCATGAGCCAGATCGACCTCGGCACGCCCTTCCTCGAAGGGCGCCTCGACGACCGCATCCTCCACGTGCGGATCGCGCGCCCGGAGCGCCGCAACGCCATGACCCTCGACATGTATCGCGGGGTCCGGGACGCGACGATCCTCGCCGACGGCGATCCGGAGATCGACGCGGTCTGCCTCCGCGGAACCGACGGCTGGTTCTGCGCCGGGGGTGACATGTCGGGCCACCAGGAGGAGAGCGCGGCCCTGACCGAACGGGATCCGACCGTCAACTTCCCCTTCCGCCACATGGAGCTCTGCCGGAAGATCGTCGTGGCCGCGGTGAACGGCGCCTGCCATGCCGGCGGACTCAACCTGCTCATGCACAGCGACGTCTCGCTCGCGATGGAGTCCGCCGTCTTCCGCGGCCCCGAGCTCCTCCGCGGCATCCCCGATCCCTACATGAGCGCGCGCCTCGCCGACTTCGTCGGTCTCGGCAAGGCCAAGTACATGATGTTCACGGCGGCCCTCGTCGAGGCGCGCGAGGCCGAGTCGATGGGCCTCCTCGGAAAGGTCGTCCCCGACGACGACTTCGAGGACGCCCTCGAGGAGATGCTCGAGCAGATCCGCCTCACGGCGCCCCAGGCACGCTCGATGATCAAGGCGGATCTGAACGACCCGCTCCGACGCCACGACCACAACCTGTTCAAGCGGTCCATGATGAACCCGGAGATGGTCGAGGGGATGCGCGCTTTCGTCGAGAAGCGGAAGCCGGACTGGCCGCGGGACTAGACGACCGAACGCCCGGTTTCGGGCCTGCGTCTACGCCCGCTGCCCGCTCGCCGAGACGCATTCGCCCGTGAGATAGCTGGCGCCGTCCGACGCCAGGAAGACGACCACCCCCGCGATCTCACGCGGATCCGCCGGACGGCCCTGGGGTTGGAGCGCCGCCATCGCCTCGAGGTGCTCCGGCGGCGCCGCCTTCTCGAGAAAGGCGTGCATCGCGAGCGTCGGCATCACCGCATTCACGCGCACCCCCCGCTCCGCCGCTTCCAGCGCGGCGCAGCGCGTGAGCGCGTGCACGCCGGCCTTGGCCGCGGCGTAGGCCGATTGCCCGCGCTCGGCGCGGTGGCCCGTCACGCTCCCGACGTTCACGATCGCGCCGCCCGAGGAGAGCCTCGGGAGGACGGCCCGCACGCAGCGGAAGCAGCCGGTGAGAGAGACGTCGATCACACGCAGCCAGTCCTCGTCACGCATCTCGACCAGATCGCTCGTGAATCCGAGCCCCGCGTTGTGGACCGCCACGTCGATCCCGCCCAGCCGGGCCTCGCTCTCCTGATACAGGGCCTCGACCGCCTCGGTGCTCGTCACGTCGCAGGCCACGCCCGCGACGTCCCCGCCCTCGGCGCGCAGCGTCTCGACCGCCTCGCCGAGTCGGCGCTCGTGGCGGTCCGAGATCACGAGGGAAGCCCCCTCCTCGACGAAGCGGCGGGCGATCGCGAAGCCGATCCCGGTCCCCGCCGCGGCGGTGATCACCGCTCGTCGCCCCTCGAGTAGCTGCCGTCCCATCGGCTCAATCATCTCGGGCATGCCACGAATGTCAAGCGCGAGCGCGCCGCACGCGCGATGATCCGCGGTCCCGCGCGAGGAGCCCGAGACGATGAGCAAGATCACGATCGACGACGAGATGTACGACATCGAAGCGGTCGCCGACGGCGCCTGGGTGCCCGGCCCCTACGGCCCGGACGACCAGCTCGGGACCTACAACGAGGTCACGCCGGAGAAGCGCGCCGCCGCCTGGTCGCTCCTCGCCGGCGCCGCGCGCCTCCAGACGATCAACCTCGGGGACGTGCTCTTCAACGGCTACCCCGGCTTCGGCGACCGCGACTACCAGCAGCAGCTCGTGATCGCCGGCTATGCCCCGCCCGA
This sequence comes from bacterium, assembly GCA_024742285.1. Taxonomy (NCBI): domain Bacteria; species bacterium. The sequence goes on from JANSYR010000015.1 coordinate 118,119, forward strand.
AGGCTACGCCGGGATCGCGAACATCACCGAGCCGATGGGGAGCACCCGCCTCTCCTTCCACGAGGAGCGCGTCCAGACGACGTACAACATCGCGAGCAAGGTGAACGGTCTCCTCCACTGCGGCGTCGGCGATCTCTTCTACAACGGGTTCCGGGGTCGCGATATCGCCCGCGACCACGGCACGAGCGATCTCGACGTCGTGAGCTGGGGCGTCCCGCTCGTGACCCGCGGGTTCCTGATCGACGTCGTGGGACTCAAGGCCGAGCGGGGCGAGGACGTCTTCTCGTCCGAGGGTCGACCGGTCCTCGAGCCCAACTACCGCGTGACCCTCGAGGATCTCGAAGCCGCCGTCCGTCGGCAGGAGCTGCCCGCCTTCGAGGCCGGCGATGCGATCATGCTCCGGACGGGCTGGAACAACCTCGTGCGTCCCGATCCCGAGAAGTTCCTCTCCGGCTCACCGGGGCCCTGGCTGCGGGAGACCCGCTGGCTGGCCAGCCATCGACCGGCCCTGCTCGGCATCGACTCCTGGGTCTGGGGCACCGTCGATCCCGACGCGACGAAAGGCTTCTACAATGCCTGTCACCAGGAGCTGAACATGCGCTTCGGCATCCGGTTCGGCGAGGGCTTCCAGTTCGAGGAGCTCGCCGACGCCGGGGTCGACCGCTTCGTCCTGAGCCACACGCCCCTGCGCGCCGAAGGCGCGACCTCTTCGTCCGTCCCGGCGCTCGCGATCGCGGCGCTCGGCGACTGAACCCGGCCCGAAAGGAATCCCGACCGATGTCCGACCCCGAACTTTCCGCCCGCAACAAGGCCACCGTCCTGAAGATGTGGAAGGCCCTGAGCGACTTCGACTTCGACACGCTCAAGAGCTGTCTCCATCCCGACGTCCACTACGAGGACGTCCCGACCGAGGACGCCGGAGCGAACGGCCCGGAGAACGTCGTCGCCCGACTCTCGGTCGCCTGGGATCACATCGATCGGCAGATCCAGACGACCCACCGGATCGCCGCGGACGGCGACGTCGTCTTCCTCGATCACACCGAAGAGTGGATCTTCAAGACCGGCGAGACCGTCGTCCACCGCTTCGCCACCATGCACGAGCTGAAAGACGGCAAGATCATCCAGTGGAGCGACTTCTGGGACGTGAACAACTTCGTCGGGCAGTTCCCCGCGTCGTTCCTGAAGGTGATGGCCGAGAAGCAGGGCTCGGATTTCACGAGCTAGTCCGTGTCGAGCAGGCCGCGGGGAGAAGGCCGCGAAGGTCCGGTGCGATCGGCGTCCGCAGCCGAACGCTCATGAATCATCCGGGCTAGAGACGGACGCTGGCCGACACGGCGCCGAAGGCCTGTGTCCTGCGCTGGGAGTCGAACTCGCGGCTCCGGACGATCCCCGAGAAGCCGAGCTGATACCGGCCGCAGCGGAGCACGAGACCGCCGTGCGCCTCCGCCACGAGGACCCGCCGGTCGACGCTCTGACTGCTCCGGGTGGTGTTGCCGTCCAGGAAGATGTTGTGTGCCACCACGCGGACGTGTCCGCCGGCGAACAGGTAGCCCCCGAAGCGCCCGGGTGTCGCGCGAAGTCCGGTGCCCGTGCCGCTCGGGTGGATCCGAGGCGGTCCGTAGTCTCCGACGATGTCGGTCCCCAGCCGCGCCGTCGCCCCGACGGCCGCCTGCGTGAGCACGTTGCCCGCGGAGAGCGACACCGAGGGCAGCACGTCGGCGCGGATCCGTCCGCGGGCGACCGGTGCATCGAGACGCCAGATCCGATCCCACGTGAGGATGACCCCGGGCTCGTTCTTCAGCTGATTGTTCCAGCCCCGCGGCTCCGTCGTGTCGACCAGCTCGTGCACCTTCTTCTGGGCCCACTCGCCCTGCGCCGCGGGCCCCACGACGCCGGCGTGGATCGAGACCGAATCCACGTGTCGTTCCTGCTCGGCGATGAGTGACACCCCGCCGTAGAGCCAACCCGCGTACGGGTGCTGATCCGGCAGCGGCGTCGATACGCTGATGTCCTCCGGCGTGAAGAGGCTGTGCCCGAGAAAGAGGCCGAAGCGCGTCTCCGGGGCCGGCTCCTCCGAGGCGAAGAGGCGGAAGAAACGACGGGGGAGCGCGTCCTCCGCCTGGACCGGAGACACGTACGAGAGCATCAGTCCGTTGGTGTAGTTGAGGTCCGTGCCCATGAAGACGTCGTTCTCGAAGACGAACGCGATCGAACCGCGGTCGACGGAGTCGGCGTGCACCCGCTGCGGCGCGAAGAAGACGCCCGCACAGAGCAGGACGAGCGTGACGCCGACGCGCCACCGGGCGCGATTGGCCCCTTCGTGCCTCGGCCGGCAGACGAACGCAGGCATCGGAGAGCTCCGCACGGAACGGCCGCACCGACGGACCTCGGGGGCGTTCGGGGTAGGACGAGCGGGCGGCAGCATACCCGCCACTCCGAATGGATGCCACGCACGACGAGCGAGCGTTTCCGGCCGCGATCGATAGAATCGATTCGTTCCTTCCCCTGGCGAAACGAGGACTCCATTGCTCGGCCCCGGACTGATGATCGACGACGAACAGGCGGTGGACGGCCCCGCCGGCCCCATCCCGCTCCGCCCCGCCCGCTCGATCCGGCGGACCTCGACGATGGACATGCTCTGGCCGGACGGCCCTGGCGGCCCGCTCGAGCTTCGCGGACGCGCGCGCGACGCCGCGACCGACGACCCGGGCGCGCCGCCCCGAACGCTTCGCAGCGCCACCCTGGACGCGATCCTCCGCGAGCGCATGATCGAAGAGATCGACACCACCCCCGACTTCGAGGGCATCCAGAATCTCGTCGGACAGCGTGGCGGCGGGCATCTTCGCGGCGCTCTCGCGACCCTGGTGCCGGAGGTCCGCTCCTCCGGCTCGCCGCTCTACCTGCTCCTCGACGACATCTCCGGGACGAGCCTGATCGGCGGCGTCGCCTTCGTTCGGCAGGCGCCCTACCGCGAGAGGGTCGCCCAGAGCGGGGAGCGGCGCGGACCCCGTCCCGAAGACATGGAAGGCGTCTGCATCGGCTTCGCCCCCGGCTCGAGCGCGCTCACCGAGGTGGTCGACCACGTCGGTCCGCCCCGCATGCGCCCGATCGGGGACCTCGTCCATCCCGAGGACCCCCACGGCTGGCACGACCTTCCGGAGATGCCCGCGATCGGGACGCGCCGCGCGCGCTTCATCGACGTCCGGCTCGAAGACGACCGCATCGAGATCTCCGCCGGCTTCCAGGACTCGACCGGCGATCCGGATCACGGCCGGGTCGGGATCCACGAGTACCGGCTCCACGCGACCGCCGACCTTTCGACCGGGCGCCTCGATGGACTCGAGGCGACGCCGCATATCCTTCCCTTCCGGGAGTGCCCGTCGGCGGTCCAGACGTCGCTCGCGATCCAGGGCGCGCCCCTCGCCGATCTCCGCGACGTCGTGCTCGAACGCCTCGCGAAGACCCGAGGCTGCACCCACCTGAACGATGCGCTGCGATCCCTCGCCGAGGTCCCGGTCCTGATCGAGGCGCTCTCGGAGGGCGCAACGACGGGATGAATCCCATGAAGCGATCCCAGGCCCTTCTCGACCGTGCGCGCCGGGTCGTTCCGAACGGCGTCTACGGCCACTACGGCTACTCGGTCACTCCCGAGTCGCCGGTCTTCTTCGAGACGGCGCATGGCGCGCGCTTCACCGACGTGGACGGGAACGAGTACGTCGACTGGATGTGCGCCTATGGGCCGATGATCCTCGGGTACGACCATCCGGAGATCGAAGCGGCCGCGGCGGCGCAACGCGCGAAGGGCAACACGGTCAGCCTCGCTGCCCCCGTCATGGTCGAGCTCGCCGAGCGGCTCGTCGACCGGATTCGAGGCGTCGACTGGGCGCTCTTCGGGAAGAACGGGGCCGACGCGACCGCCCTCGCCGTCATGATCGCGCGCGAGAAGACGGGGCGACGCTTCGTGATCAAGATCGACGGCGGCTACCACGGCGCCGTCCCCTGGATGCAGGCACCCGGCTCGCCGGGCACGATCGCCGAGGATCAGGCATTCGTGATCAGCGTGCCGTGGAACGATGCGGAGGCCGTCCAGCGCGCGATCGACGCCTATCCGGACGACGTCGCCTGCTTCATCTCTTCGCCCTATCACCACCCGGTGCTCGAGGACAACGTCCTCCCGGCCGAAGGCTACTGGCCTGCGATCGAGCGGATCTGCCGCGCCGCCGGCGTCGCCCTCGTCGTCGACGACGTGCGCGCCGGCTTCCGGATCGACCTCGCCGGCTCCCACGCGGCCTACGGTTTCCAGCCCGACCTCGTGTGCTTCGGCAAGGCGCTCGCGAACGGTCACCCGATCTCCGCGTTGACCGGCACCGACGACTTTCGTGACGCCGCCCAGGCCACGTACTACACGGGGACCCAGTTCTTCAACGCCGCCCCGATGGCCGCCGCCCTCGCGACCCTCGACGCGCTCGACGTGACCGACGCGGCGAACCGGATCACCGCGCTCGGGACCCGACTGGGCGAAGGGCTCCGATCGGTCGCGGACGCCCACGACTACGACCTGGTCGTGAGCGGCATCCCCGGCATGCCCTACTTCTCGAATCGCGGCGAAGGCGGAGGCAAGCGCCATCAGCGCTGGGTCGCCGAGTGCGTGAAGCGCGGCGCCTATCTCCTCAGCTATCACAACAACTTCGTGTCGGCGGCGCACACGGAAGAGGACATCGACCGGACCTGCGAAATCGCCGACGACGCCTTCGCGGCTCTGGACTGAGTCGCCGACCCCGAGTCTCGCTCGTGGAGTTCTGCGTCCCCTACCATGGCTCCGAAACCCAGCCCGGGGAGCGAACATGAGCAGCCAAGCCGAATCCAGGACCGACGTCCTCTACGAAGTCAGCGAGCGCGTCGCCACGATCACCTTCAACTGCCCGGAACGCCAGAACACGATCTCCGGCCCGATGCTCGACGCGCTCGCGGTGCGCCTCGTCGAGGCCGACGAGGATCCCGACGTCCGAGCCGTGATCATCACGGGCAGCGGCCGCTTCTTCTGCGCCGGACTCGACCTCCGAACCGGACTCGTCGGCAGTGGCGACGGAGGGACCGTCACCGACCTCGACCTCCGCAACACGCCGCCGACCGTCCTCCACGCCATGGACACGCCGACCATCGCCGCTCTGAACGGATCCGCCGCCGGCTACGGCATGGACATGGCGCTCGGCTGCGACATCCGCGTGATGGCGCGCTCCGCGAAGCTCGCGGCGGCCTTCACCGCGCGAGGAATCGTCCCCGAATCCGGCGGCACCTGGATCCTGCCCCGCCTGATCGGCTGGGCGAAGGCCAGCGAGCTGATCTTCACGGGCAAGACGCTGACCGCCGAGCAGTGCCTCGAAGAGCAGCTCTGCAACCACGTCGTCGACGACGAGGACTGTCTCAAGACGGCGCGGGAGATCGCCCTGGAGATCGCCAGTCGCGCACCGCTGGCCGTGCAGGCCTCGAAGCGGATGATGCGCATGGGCCTCAACGAGACCTTCCCCGACCACGTCCACCACGTCTTCCTCCAGCTGCTCCCGCTCATGCGCTCGAAGGACTTCAAGGAAGGCATGAAGGCGTTCATGGAGAAACGACCCGCGGAGTTCCAGGGAAAGTAGCCGTGCGCCTCCCCCGGAAGACCGCGTCGCCGACGCGCGTCCTCGTCTCAGCGATCGTCGCGCTCGGGGTCGGGGTCGCCGCCTGTACCCCGAACGAGCCGCATCGCGCGGCGCCGCCCGACCCTCTCTTTCGCGTCGAACGTCTCGGGCCGATCCTCACCCCCGAGTCGCATCCCGAGGCGGGGAAGAACATCCAGGGCCCGTCCCTGGTGCGCCTCCCCGACTGGGTCGACGACGCGCTCGGTCGCTACTACCTCTACTTCGCCGACCACAAGGGCGACTCGATCCGCCTCGCCTACGCGGACGCATTGACGGGTCCCTGGCAGATCCATGCGCCCGGCGCCCTCGAGATCGAGGACTCCCACTTCGCCGTCGAGCCGCCGGAGGTCGGCTGGCTCACGCTGCAAGGGGCGCGCTTCATCGCCTGGGCCCGGGGCATCGAGGTCACCTACTCGATGGAGCGCGAGCTGGCGATGCCCCACATCGCTTCGCCCGACGTTCACGTCGATCACGCGAACCGACGCTTCGTGATGTACTTCCACGGCCTCGACGACTTCGCCTCCCAATCGACGCGCGCCGCAGTCTCGACGAATGGAGTCGACTTCGAGGCCCGTCCCGAGATCCTCGGCAGGACGTACCTCCGCGCCTTCGAGCACGACGACACGACCTACGCCCTCGCGATGCCGGGACAGCTCTACCGCGCGGCCGACCCCCTCTCGGGGTTCGAAGAGGGCCCGCGGCTCTTCGAGCCCGACATGCGACATGCCGCCCTGCTCAGGCGCGACGATCGACTGCACGTGTTCTGGAGTCGGGTCGGCGACGCGCCGGAGGTGATCCTCCGATCGACGATCGACCTCGCCGACTCCTGGGAGACGTGGGAGAACACCGGAGAATTCGAGGTCCTTCGCCCCGCGTTCGACTGGGAAGGCGCCGACGCCCCGATCGAGCCGTCGATCCGGAGCGTCGCCGACGGGCACGTGAACCAGCTCCGCGACCCGGCGATCTTCGAGGAGGACGGACGCGTCTGGCTCCTGTACGCGATCGCCGGCGAGAGCGGGATCGCCCTCGCCGAGCTGCATCTACGGGAAGCAGAAGGCGACTAGCAGGTCGCCCCCGTGCCTCGCGGCGACGGGATCGACCGCCGACCGGGTCATCCGCCCCCCGGCGACGAAGCCGCGGCCAGCGATTACGCTGGAGGGGATCTCAAGGAGGCCTTCCGATGCAACGCCCGCTCCCGATCGCCCTCGTCGCTCTCCCCTTCGTCTTCGCGGCCTTCGTCTTCGCCTCGCCCGCGCTCGCGGCGGCGGGCGAGACGCAGTGCCGCGATCACGACTCCCAGAGGAACGTGTACTGGGGAGATCTGCACGTCCATACCGCCATCTCGATGGACGCGAACGTCTTCGGCACGCGTCTACGTCCGGCGGACGCCTATCGATTCGCCCGAGGCGAGGAAGTCGCCCTCGGACTGAACGCCGACCGGCCCGTCCGGATCGAGCGTCCCCTCGACTTCGCCGCGATCACCGACCATGCCTCGAACATGGGCGGCGTCTCCCTCTGCCAGACCCCGGGCTCGCCCGCCTACGACTCGCCGAACTGCGTCGACTACCGCGAGCCGATCGCGATCGCCGGCAGCGCGATCGCGGACGTCGTGAAGCGCATGCGAGCGAAGGTCTCGCGCGGACTCGACACCCCGGCGGTCTGCGGCGAGGACGGCGCGCTCTGCCTGCAGGGCGCGCGCACGGCCTGGCAGGAGACCCGGCAGGCCGCTGCCGACGCCAACGACACCTCGCCCGCCTGCGAGTTCACGAGCTTCGTCGCCTACGAGTACACCGCCACCCCCGACATGACGAAGATCCACCGCAACGTGATCTTCCGAAACGCGACGGTCCCGGAGCTGCCGATCAGCTTCGACGCCCAGCCGAGCGCGATCGGTCTGTGGCGCGACCTCGAGGCGCAGTGCACGAAGGCGGGCACCGGTTGCGACGTCCTCGCGATTCCGCACAACCCGAACCTCTCGAACGGGCACATGTTCGGCCTCGAGTACGAAGGTCTCTCGGATCCCGAGGAACAGGCGGAGGTCGCGCGCCTGCGAGCGGCCATGGAGCCGATCGTCGAGATGAGCCAGATGAAGGGCGACTCCGAGTGCCGAAACGGAATGTGGAACGTGCTCGGCGCGACCGACGAGCTCTGTGACTTCGAGAAGATGCGGCCGCCGTCGACGCCGGACTGCGAGGACGGGACCGGCAAGGGAGCCCTGGCCGGCCAGGGCTGCGTCTCGCGGCGCGACTTCGTCCGATACGCGCTGGTCGAAGGGCTCCAGGAGGAGGAGCGACTCGGCGTGAACCCCTTCAAGTTCGGCTTCATCGCGGCGACCGACGGACACGATGCCGTGCCGGGCCCCGTCGAGGAGTGGCGCCAGGACCTGATCCTGGGAGCCGTCAGCCCGCAGGCCGGCCGGAGCCTGGGCGGGCTCGCCGCGGTCTGGGCGGAGGAGAACAGCCGGGAAGCCCTCTTCGAAGCCATGCGCCGCCGCGAGACCTACGGCACGAGCGGGCCGCGGATGAGCGTGCGCTTCTTCGGGGGCTTCGACCTCGAGGAAGATCTCTGCGGCGATTCGGAGCTCGTCGCGAAGGGCTACGCGACCGGCGTTCCGATGGGCGGCGAGCTCGGCAGCGCGCCTCGGAAGTGGTTCAGCCGCAAGAGCGAATCGCCGCGCTTCGTCGTAAGCGCCCTCGCGGATACGGGGACCGAGGCCCATCCCGGCGGCCTCCTCCAGCGCGTCCAGATCATCAAGGGCTGGGCGGACGACGAGGGCCGCGTCCACCAGAGGGTCGTGGACGTCGCCGGGGGCGACAACGACGCGGGGGTCGATCTCGCGAGCTGTACGCCGCGCGGCGCGGGCGCGCGGGCCCTCTGCGGAGAATGGACCGACCCCGACTTCGATCCGGATCGCGCGGCGGTCTACTACGCGCGGGTCGTCGAGAACCCGAGCTGCCGCCAGGCGGGCTGGGCGTGCGTCGAGGGACCGGACCGGCCGGCCTGGTGCGATGCACCGACGACGGCCAGGGTCACTCAGGAGCGAGCCTGGACGTCGCCGATCTGGGTGGACGGAAGGCGTTAGGCGCAGGCGGCGCGCCGCGAGCGGCTCACCCGCTCAGCTCGTCGAGCGATCTCAGCTCTACGAAGGGTGAGTCCGCGGACGGCCGCCACCAGGTCGTCTCGCCAGGACGGTCGAGTCCCAGGCCCTGCTCTCGGAGCGTCTGTTTCCGAATGCGATGTCCCGCGGTCATCGGCAGCGACTGGACGAAGCGGAGGAAACGGGGCATCTGCGCCGTCCGGAAGACGCGATCGATGACCTCCCCGACCGCGGCGGGCTCGAGCTTCTCGCTCGGGCGGAGCTCGATCGAAACGACGATCTCCTCGCCGTCCCCCTCTGCGTTCGGAACCCCGTAGGCCGCCGCAAGGTCGATCTCGGGCAGGCGTTCACAGAGCAGGTCCTCGATCTCCCGCGTCGCCACGCGACCACCGCGGGTCTTCACGACGTCCGCGCGACGATCAACGAGCCAGTGGTCGCCGTCGCGGTCGACCCGCACGAGATCCCGGGAGTCGAGCCAGGCATCGTTCGCCTCGAAGACACTGCGAATCGGGCGCAGGTCGAGCTCACCGCGCTCGGGCTCGACACGCTCGAGCAGGATCCCCACGCGCCCGCTCCGGCACTCCGTCGCCAGACCCGACGCGTCGACCTCGATCCGGTCGAGCTCGGCGTCCCAGGGCGCGACCGCGACCTCTCCCGCACCCGGCAGCGGCCGACCGATCGAACCGATCTTCTTTCCGGTCAGATTCACGAGGACGGCGTTGCCTTCGGAAGGCGCGAAGAACTCGACCACCCCGATCGAGGGGAATCGTTCGTTCACCCGCTGCCAGACCGACTTCGGCATGCCGCTTCCGGCGACCAGACGGATCGCGTGGTTCCGCTCGTAGGCATCCTCCGGCGCATTCACGACCGACCGGAGCATCGCCCCCGTGTAGAACACGACGTTCACGCCGTAGCGCCGCACGTCGCGCCAGAAGTCTCCGGGCGCGATCACCGGACCGAACTCGCTCGCCATCGCGAGCCTCGCGCCGCTCGTGAGCGCCCCGCCCAGGCAGACGAGGATCCCCGTCGGGTGGTGCATCGGCGTCCGGCAATAGACCGTGTCCTGGGGCGTGAGCGCGCACGCGGAGGACGTGCCGTAGGCCGAAGTCGCCCAGCGGCGATTGGTGACCCGCGTCGCGCACAGGCGACCGCCCTCGCCGGAGATCAGGATCGCCGCGAGCTCGCCGGCGAGGCCGGGGTTCGGTTCGTACCAGTCGGGCAGCGACACCCTCTCCGGATCGATCGCTTCCATGTCGACGAGGCCGTCGGCGAGGGTCCGGGCCTCGCCGCCGCCGCCCAGCACGAACACGTCGCGTCCGAAGGACGCGCGGGCCCCCTCGGCGGTCTCGGGGTCCGAAAGGAGATGGTCGACGCGCGCCACGCCGAGCTGATCGGCGAGGGGCAGGTCCGGACGCAGCAATACGGCGATCGCCCCCATGCGGGAGAGCGCCACCACGGACGCGACCGCGCTCGGTCGCGTCTGCATGAGTACGCCCACGTGATCCCCGTGCCGGACGCCGAGCGACGCGAATCCGCGGACGACGTTGTCGATCCGCTCGTTCGCCGCGGCGTAGGAGTAGGCCCGACCGTCGAAGAGGAAGAACGTGTCGTCGGGGGCGCTCTTCGCGCGCTCTTCGAGGGCGCGGCCGGGGCTCACCCGCGAACCGGAGCGGATCTGCGCGAGCTCGTTGAGGCGGCCCGCCTGGGGACGCACGATGTTGGCCAGGCGTTCGAGCTGCCCCAGGCGAAGACCGAAGCCGCGGGCCGCGCCGGTCAGCACCCCCGCCCCGAGCTCGAAGGAGAGCGCCCCTGCATCTCGCAACCGCTCGAGGGAGCTGCGATTCCGCGATGCCTCGACCCGCTCTTCGATCCGCTCCGCCGTGTCGGGCAGCGGTCCTTCGTCGCGGCGCCAGGCGAGCCACTCCTCGACCGCGGGCCACACGACCGTCGACGAGGTCGACCCCACGACCAGGCCGAAGTGCCCCGCGTCGACCCCGACCTCGTAGCAGTCGGCCCGGGGAGCGGCAGCGTGGATCGCGCGGACGGTGTCCGGAGGCGCAATCGCGTCGGTCGCGCCGGTGAACGCCAGGATCGGACAGGTGATGTCCGCGAGCGTCACCGTCCGATCGTCGATCACGAGCCCGCCCTGGAGCATCCGGTTCTGGGCGACGAGCTGCCGGAGCAGATCCGCGAGCGCGGGTCCCGGGAACGCGGTCCACCCCTCCGTCTCCATGAAACGTCGAACGCCCTCCCGCTCCTCGAGGGCTTCCCGATCAGACAGCGTGGCCAGGAACTGGATGCGCTGGCGAAGGGTCTTGACCGGGTCCATCAGCTGAAAGCCGAGCCGCGTCGCCCAGCTCGGTACGCCATCCGGCATCACGGCGTCCTGGATTTCGCTCAGCTGCTCGAGGACCTTGATCACGAGCTCGGTCGGAAGATTGGACGGCAGGCCCCCGTGGAGATCCACACCACTCCCGAAGGTCACGATCGACCCGAGGTCGGCCGACTGGCGATAGGCCGCGGCCTGATAGGCGAACATGCCGCCCTGGGAGTAGCCCATCAGATGAACCGGACGCGCCGTCTGTCGATGGACCTCGTCGACCGCCGCGGACACGGCGACGACGTGATCCGTCAGCGTGCGCTCGAGCCCGCCCTCTTCCTCTTCCGGCGAACCGAAGTCGACGACGAAGGGATCGGCGCCCATCCGCGCGAGGGTCGTGACGGAGCTCGCGTCGGGGGCGATGTCCCAGAGATCGGCGCTCAGCATGAGCGGCGGGATCAAGAGGGCCGGATCGCCCTGGCTCGGGGCCGCCCTGTCGGCCGGGCGGTAGTGGCGCAGCCGATGGTGCGGCCCGCGATCGACGACCTCGTAGGGCGTCTCCCGGCGCTCCGAGAACCGGCCCTTGCGCGCGAGCTCGACGCCGTTGCGCAGGGCCTCGGCGATCCCGCCCCGCCCGGTCGAGGGGCGTCCCGAATTGCGTTCGCTGTTCGCCGCCATGGACGCGGTCTCCTCGAGAGGGACGGATCTAGAGACGCACGTCCCCTGTGAGAATACGATCGTGGAGGGCGGCGTCGAGCGGAACGTAGCCCCCTGACGTCGCGTCCAGGAAGTAGAGCGCATCGGCGACCCGGGAAGGATCGAAGCCCTCCGCCACCGAGTCGACCTTGCGGTGCTTGAAGGTCCCGGTGATCTCGATCTCGGGGAGCATGCGCAGGAAGAGCGGGCGCGCGTAGGCGGGCAGCGCGCGCGCCGTTTCGGCATGGAAGTCGTCGAGGTCGAAATCGTCGTCGACGACGAGCGAGGCCATCCCGGCCCGCCCGTCGGTCCCCGCGACGTCGACGCCGTAGACGTTCGCCTCCTTCACCCCCCGGACGCCGGAGATCACCTCGGCGACCTCGCCGGTCGACACGTTCTCGCCCTTCCACCGGAACGTGTCGCCGATCCGGTCGACGAAGTAGAAGTAGTCCTCGGCATCCCGCCTCAGGAGATCGCCGGTCCGGAAGTAGGCGTCTCCCTTCTCGAACACGTCGCGCAGGATCTTCTTCTCGCTGGCGGCCGCGTCGGAGTAGCCCTCGAAGCGGACGGTCTCGGTGATCCGCCCGATGGCTTCACCGGGCTCCCCGACCCCGCAGTCGAGACAGAAGCCGTCGGGGCCACGAACGACGTCCTCCTTCTCGACGTCGAAGCGCACGAGATGGACGCCTGCCGCGCGCTGCATCCAGCCGGGCATGCGGCCGATCGAGCCGACCTTGCCGTCGAGATTCACGAAGCTGACGTTCCCCTCGGTCGCGCCGTAGAACTCGTAGACCTGCGGGATCGCGAAGCGCCGCTGGAACTCCGGCCAGACCTCGGGACGGAGGCCGTTGCCGATGCAGTAACGAAGCCGGTGCTTCCGCTCGTCCGGATGCCGGGGACTGTTCACCAGGTATCGACAGAGCTCCCCGATGTACTGGAAGGCGGTCACCCGGTATCGGACCGCGTCGGCCCAGAACCGGGTCGCCGAGAATTTCCGCGCGAGGACGGCGGTCGCGCCGACGAGGAGCGTCGCCCCCATCGCCATGCCACCGCCGGCGGAGTGATAGAGCGGCAGGACGATGTACATGCGATCCGAGGCCGCAAGCCCTGGGAAGACCGCCCCGCCCGCGGCCATCAGCAGAAAGCGGCCATGGCTGAAGTTCGCGGCCTTGGGCAGCCCCGTCGTGCCGCTCGTGTAGATGTAGAAGAGGTTGTCCTGGGTCCGAACGGTGGGCCGCGACTCCGGCGGAAGCGCGTCGCCGGCGCGACGTGCCAGGTCGTCGTCGAGGTCACGCGCCGTCGTCTCGTGCGCCCCGCTCGTCCAGACTTCGAGCGGCGCCTCGAGCTCGTCCGAGGCCCCTTCGAACTGGCGAGCCAGCGCGCCATCCAGGATCAGATGCTCCGCGCGGGAGATCGCGAGCGAGTGGGCCAGCGGGCGGCCGGTCAGGTTCGTGTTGATCAGCGCCGTCACGACCCCGAGCTTCGCCAGACCGAGCCAGCAGGCGACGAACTCCGGCCGGTTCTCCATCAGCAGCGCGACCACGTCTCCCTGCCCGAGTCCCTGTTCGAGGGCCCAGCGTGCGACCCGGTTCGCCTCGGCGTCGAGGTCGCGATACGAAAGCGTCCGGTCCTCGAAGACGAGGGCGGCGTGGGAGGGGCGCCGGCGCGCGTGGTCCTCGACCGCGTCCACGATCGTCGAGCCGCCCCGCGCCCGCGCCCGTGCGACGAGCGGGAGGAAGCGGGCGAAGGTCTTCGCGAGGGTCAGGTCACTCTTGATCGTGGTACGTAGGCGCATGGTCGATCCTCGTTCGAGGCCGGTGAGAACCAGCACCACAAGATCGGGCCCCTCGAGGTCGAAGTCGAGTCCCTGGGGGCGAACCGCGCGTCGGATCGCGCGGTCAGCCCTCCGGCTCGAGCAGCGTCTCCTCGAAGCACGTCGTCAGTATCGGCATTCGCGCCTCGGTCGACTCGCCCGCCGCGAGCGCGATCCCCAGGTCCTTCCGCGGCATCGCCATCCGGACCGTCGACGTCTTCGGAAGCGGCATCGATTCGGAGACGAAGCTGCGCCCCGTCGACTGGTTCAGGATCTGCTTGAAGACCTCGAAGTCCATCCCGTTGGCGGTCACCATCTCGCGTACCTCGAGCAGGATCCCGAGCGTCCCGATCACCATCGCGTTGTTCCCGACCTTCACGATCTGCCCCATCCCCACGTCGCCGCAGTGCAGGACCGTCCCCATCGTCTCGAGCGCCTCGCGGGAGTACTCGATCGCCTCGGCGGCGCCCCCGATCATGAGTGAGAGCGTCCCTGCCTCTGCGCCGGACGGAAGACCGCTCACGGGGCAGTCAAGCACGCGGATCCCACGCTCCGCCGCCTCGTCCCGGAGCGCACGGCAATAGCCGGGCGAGACCGTGCTCATCACGATCACGACCGAGCCGGGCCGCATCGTCGAGAGCGCGCCGGTGTCTCCGCGCAGGACGAAGTCACTCTGGGCCTCGTCGAAGACGATCGATATCAGGATGTCTGCGTCGGCGCCGACGGCGGCCGGGCTCTCCCGCTCATCGAGTCCTTCCGCGCCGAGTCGTTCGAACGCGTCTCGGCTCCGGTTCGCACAGCTCGCCACGGCGAATCCCCCGCGCAGGAGATGCCGTGCCATCGGCTCGCCCATGGCGCCGAGGCCGATGAATCCGACCTGTCTTGCCTTCTCCATCTTCTCCTCCCTGGCGGCGAGCCGCGACGATCCGCTCACGTTCTGTTCACGTAGAAATCGGACGATCTGAGCCAGCCCATCCGGTCCCCGTAGCGATCGCCATGGACGCGGTCGGGCGCGAAGAGCGAGTCGAGTGCGTCTACGACGTCGGTAGAAAGATCGAGGGAATCCGCCGCCACGTTCTCCTCCAGGTACGCGACTCTCTTCGTCCCCGGAATCGGGACGATCGAATCGCCCTTGGCGAGCAGCCACGCGATCGCGACCTGCCCCGGCTTCGCCGAGAGCGAGTCGGCGACCTCCTCGAGGCCTCGGACCAGTTCCAGGTTCCGCTCGAACTCCTCCCCCTGGAACCGGGGCATGACGCCGCGGATGTCGCCCTTCTCGAACGTCGCATCCTCGCCGACGGCGCCGGTCAGGATCGCCCGGCCGATCGGAGAGAAAGGCATGAAGCCCACGCCGAGCGCCTCGCAGGCCGCCAGCACGCCCGCTTCCGGATCGCGTGTCCAGAGCGAGTATTCCGACTGCACCGCCGCGATCGGGTGGACCGCGTGCGCCCGCCGGAGGGTCTCCCCCGAGACCTCGCAGAGGCCGAGGTGGCGAACCTTGCCTGCCTCGACGAGACGCGCCATTCCGCCCACGGTGTCTTCGATCGGAACGTCGGGATCCGGCCGGTGCAAGAAGTAGAGATCGATGTAGTCCGCGCCCAGTCGCTCGAGCGATTCCTCACAGCGATCCGCCACGCGATCCGGATGTCCGTCGAGGACGGGCGCCTTTCCGTCGGCGAAGAGGAAGCCGAACTTGGTCGAGATCGTGACGCGATCACGGATCGGCGCGAAGACGCGCCCCAGCAACCGCTCGTTCGACCCACCGCCGTAGCCGTTCGCCGTATCGAAGAGCGTGACGCCGAGGTCCACGGCTCGAAGCAGGGTCTCCTCGCCGGCCTTCTCGTCGCCGGGGCCGTAGATGCCGGACATCGACATGCACCCGAGTCCGATCGCGCCGACCTGGAGCGCGCCCAGCGTTCGTTTTTCCACGTGCCGTCCTTTCTGGATTCGTCTTCGCGCGTTCAGTCGGAACGCGCGGCCGGATTCGCGACCCGCTCTCGCAAGGCCTCCAGTCCCCGCTCGTAGGCCTGTTGGAAGAAGTCCGAATCGAAGAAGAAAACGCCCACGCCGGCGTAGTCCTCGTGCTGGGTCACCTGCGTTCCGCCCTCGACCGGCTCGAGGATCCAGTGGTGGTCGAAGGTCAGGATCCCGGGGTACCCCCCGTACTGATTGAGCTCGCGCTCCGGATCGAGCTTCACGATCTCGGCGTCGACGGGCGTCGCCGTCCCGTCCGAAGTCATCATCTGGTAGGACATCGTCGCCCCCTCGCGAAACGTCCCCGCGACCTCGACGAGCACCGGGTTCCAGGCGCCGTACTCGTCCCCGGCCATCAACACCGACCACACCTCCGCCGACGAGGCCGGCACGAAGAGCTCCGCGTGCACCGACTTGCAGCCCGAGAGACCGACCGCCGCCAGCGCGAGGCCTGCCCATCTCGTCATCCAGGCGGTCTTGCTCGCCATGCATCCCTCCTCGGCGTCCGTTGCCTGTCGACCAGTAGAAAACTATCGGTCTCTTATTAAGTGACCACTGGTCTCTTGTCAAGCAGACCGCTACGCTTCCGACCAATGGCCCCTGAAACCGCAAAGAGCCGGCCCGACGCCGCCTGGCAGCGCGCCCGCCGCCCCGAGCAGAAGGCCGAGCGACGCCGCGCGATCCTCGACGCGACCGTCGCGCTGCTCGACGAGGCCGGCGTGGAGGGCGCCACCCTCTCCGAGATCGCCCGACGCGCTGGGCTCTCGAAGGCCAACTGCTACCGCTACTTCGAGAGCCGCGAGGCGATTCTCCTCGAGCTGACCCTCGCCGAGAGTCGGGCCTGGATGGACGCGATCGAGGCCGGGCTGGTCCCCCTCGCCGACTCGGGCGATGTCGCCGCGGTCACGGGGGTCTTCGCGGATGCGACTGTGGCGCGCCCCCGCCTCTGCACGCTCTACGGCGCCATCTACTCCGTCATGGAGCGCAACGTCCGTCCGGACGGCGTGGCGGAGTTCAAGCAGCGGTTCCACGAGCGGGTCTTCGGTTCGGGCAACGCGATCGTCCGCGCCCTCCCCGACCTGACGGCCGGTGACGCCGAGCAGTTCGTCCTCTTCCTGGGCTTCTTCATCGCGGGCGCCTGGCCGAGCGCCACGCCGGCCCCCGGCGTCCCCGAGGCCCTTGCGCGACGGGTTCCCGGGTACCGACCCCGAGACTTCGAGACGATGCTCCGCGCGCACACGCGCATCGTGCTTCAGGGCCTGCTCGCCGAGCACGCCGCCCCCACGACGCGATAGCCTCCCGCCGAGCCCACACTCGGAGCGCCCCGCCCATGGAAGTCACTCCCCTCGAAGGCGCCTTCGGCGTCGAGCTCCGCGGCATCGATCTCTCGCGGGCGACGCGCCCCGAGGACGCCGCCCTGCTCCGCAAGCTGCTCCTCGAACACCGCCTCGTCGTCGCGCGCGACCAGGATCTGGACCCGCCCTCGCTCCGCGATCTCGGCGCGTCCCTCGGCCCCCTCGACCGCCATCCCTTCATCGAAGCCGTGCCCGGCCATCCCGAGGTGATCGCCGTCGTGAAGGAGCCGGACGAGAAGCACAACTTCGGCGGCGGGTGGCACTCGGAGGTCAGCTTCTACGAGGAGCCCGCGATGGCGACGATGCTCTACGCGGTCGAGGTCCCGGAGGTCGGCGGCGACACGCTGCTCGCCGATGCAGTCCTCGCCTACGAAGCGCTTCCCGACGTGACGAAGGCGCGGATCCGGGACCTCGAGGCCGAGCACTCCGCCGAACACATCTACGGCCCGGGCGGCTTCTACCAGGGTCGGTCCGAGGGCAAGTCCGAAGGCACGAAGACCAAGGACGTCGCGCAGGCGACCGGTCGCGTCCGCCATCCGATCGTCCGGACGCATCCCGAGACCGGCGAGAAGATCCTCTACGTGAACGGCGGCTTCGTCGTCGGGATCGCCGGCCTCCCGACCGAGGAGTCGATCGCGCTCCGCGCCGAGCTCGTCGAGCACTCGACCCGGGACGAGTTCGTGACGCGCCTGAAGTGGAACCCGGGCACCCTCGCCTTCTGGGACAACCGCTCGACCCAGCACTACGCCCTCAACGACTACGCCGGCCATCGGCGCGAGATGTTGCGCGTCGTCGTCGCAGGGGATCGTCCCGTCTAGGGACGCGCGGACTCGGGAACGAAGCAGGTCGGGCAGTTCGCTTCGACCGCTTCACGGTCCGCCTCGAGCTGGTACTGGGGAACGTCGGTTCGTTCGGCGCGGTCGTCCTCCGCCTGCGCCCCGCCCGATCCGCCCTCCGCCGGCTTCGGGCGCATCACGCCGTCCTTCCAGTCGTCGGTCGCCGCCCAGCGGAGATCGAGAGTGCGCACCTCGCCCGGCGCTTCCGCTTGCGCGAGAAGCTCGATGGCGGCGCGGACGATCGCCTCCTGGGAAGCGGGATCGTTCGGCTTGCCCGCGGTCCGACCGAGGGGGTAGTCGGTGAAGACGGCGCGCGGCGGGAAGACGCTCTCCGTGATCGAGCGCGCACTCGACAGCGACACCGTCGGGATTCCCCGCGCTTCGACCTCCCTCGCGATCAGTCCCACGGACTGATGGCAGACCGGTCAGACGGGGACCATCAATGCGACGTCGACCTCGTCGTTCTCGAGATGGTCGGCGATCGCCGGCGCGAGGACGTCGCGCACCTTGCGCGCGGAGTAGATGCCGCC
This sequence comes from bacterium, assembly GCA_024742285.1. Classification (NCBI taxonomy): domain Bacteria; species bacterium. The sequence goes on from JANSYR010000015.1 coordinate 136,421, forward strand.
CATGAAGGTGTACGCATGCGGACCGAGCGATCCGATCTCTCCGGCCTCGACCAGACGGCGAAGCGGCGCCAGGGGCAGGACGACGTTCGGGTCCTCGCGCGCGTCGGTCAGGTCGTAGGCGAAGTGGGTGATCCGAAGCGAATCGCTCGACGTGTCCGTCGCGATCGCGCGAAAGCTCAGGTCGTCCTTGAAGTGGAACGCCGGCTGCCCGACGGCGTAGATCCCGCCCGAAGCGACGAGCCCGACCCGCCACTCGCGCGCAGGCCGATCGGGCTTGACGAACGCCGGCGGCGCGTCGCTCTCGACCCAGGCGTAGGGCGGATAGCCGAGCGCCGCGTACTGCTCGCGCGTGCGCGCGATGTAGTCGATCGGGTCCTGGCGCATACGCACACGATAGCGGGCACCACCTCGGCGCCCGCACACGCCGTTCAGGCCGTGGCGGCGCGCGCCTCCCGGGTCAGGCGGACCATCTCCTTGCGGACGTCGAGGGCGGTCTCGCAGCGCTTCGCATAGGGCACGTAGGCCGTCTCCGCGCCCCACCGCATGTGGAAGCCTTCGGGATCGCTCGCCAGCATCATGGGCTCGCGCTCGTCGTCACGGCCCGTGGGCTCGCCTCCGCGGATCTGCTTCCACATCAGCGCCATCGCGTCGCGGTGGTCCTCGTTCATGTGCTGCACGATTCCGGGCTCCCCCGCCTGCCACTCTGCGGGGGGCAGACAGAACTCGTCGCGCTCGACCCAGTGGATCGCGCCGAAACCGCCGATGTAGCGGACGCGGACGGGGTCGATCGCCCAGTAGTCGAAGTCGTGGACGCCGGAGTGGCCGCGACTCTCCGGGAAGAAGCGCGCGTAGCGCTCGCGGGCGGCCTCGAGCTCCGCCCCTTCGAGCCGACGCGCGTCCCCCAGTACGCTCACGCGACCGAACGCCTGCGGATCTCCGTCGCCCCCGGAAAGGTCGGCCTCCACGACCGTCAGGCTCGCCCGCGAGTCCTTCTCGAAGTTCTTCGTGTGCTGGGCGATCCGGCTGACGTAGACCACGCAGCGGCCCTCGGGCGTCAGCACGAAGGGCACGACCGAGCCGAGCGGATAGCCGTCGACGGCGACCGACCGGGTCGCAAGAACACCGGCGGCCGCGCTCCGCATCAAGACGCGGCAGGCGACGGCCGCCGCGGCAGAATCCGAGCTCAATGGAGATCTCCTTGTCCGGGCCTCCCGACCATCGCACAGCCCTCGCCACCGATCGACCGATTCCCGTCCGGCACCTTCCCACCCGCGACCGCGCCCGGTAGGGTGGCTCGGACCATGGTTCTCCCGCCGCCCTCCGACAAGCAGATCCCCACCCGTGTGAAGACCGCCTGGGGCGTCGGCGCGATCGCCGACGGCTGCAAGAACGCCGGCTTCGACGTCTTCCTCGGGCTCTACTACGTGACGGTGCTCGGGCTTCCCGGGACGATGTCGGGCCTGGCGCTCCTCATCGCGCTCCTCGTCGATGCGCTGAGCGACCCGCTCGTCGGCTCGATCTCGGACGACTTCCGGTCGAGATGGGGACGGCGCCATCCCTTCATGATCTGCGCGGCCCTGCCGATGGCGCTCTGCTTCTTCCTGCTCTTCTCGCCGCCCGCCGGACTCGGCGAGGAGGCGCTCTTCGCCTGGCTGCTCGCCTTCTCGATCGGCACACGGTTGAGTCTGACCCTCTACAAGGTGCCCGCCGACGCGCTCGGGCCCGAGATGACCGATCACTACGACGAACGCACGACGCTGACCGCCTTCCGATGGGCGATGGGACTCGGCGGCGGCATCGCCCTCCAGGTCATCGGCTGGCTCTTCTTCTTCGAAGATCGGACGGCGGTCGCGGAGGGACGCCTCGACCTCGACAACTTTCCCGCCTTCGGGACCTTCGTCGCCGTCGTCGTGGCGACCTCGATCGGGATCGGCACGTTCGGGACCCGCTCGGTCATCCCGAGACTACGCCCGCCGGAGACGACGGCTCGCTTCAGCGCGCGGCGCTTCCTCGACGGCCTGCGCGCCGCCTTCCAGAGCCACTCGCTCCGGATCCTGCTCGGCGCCGCCGTGATCTCACAGACCGCCGTCGGCGTGACCGAGGTCCTGAGCGTCTACATGTCCACGTGGTTCTGGGGCTTCGACTCCGACCAGATGGCGATCCTCGCCGGAGTGACGGTCGTCCCCGTGGTGATCGGCGTTCTCGTCGCGCGTCGCCTCACGCTCCTGATCGGCGACAAGCGCATGACCTTCATCCGACTGATCCTCGTCCTGATCGTCTGGGCGCCGCTCGCAGTCCTGGCCCGCGTCTTCGGCCTCGCTCCAGAGAACGGAACGACCGCGATCCTCGTCTTCGTGATCGGACACACCGCCGTCATCATGCTTCTCGCCGTCCAGATCGCGATCCTGAGCAGCTCGATGCTGATGGACGTAGCCGACGAGGTCGCCCTGGTCTCGGGCGAGCGGCACGAGGGCGTGGTGATGTCGGCCCTCAGCTTCGCCGGCAAGTGCACGTCGGGCCTCGGCAACTTCGTCGGCCTCTCGGCCCTGCAGTGGATCGGCTTCCCCTCCGGAGACGCCGCCGCGATCGAGGCCGTGCCAGAGGAGACGATCCTTTCGCTGGGCCTGCTCGCCGGCCCCGGGCTGATCGTCTTCTACGTTGCGACCGCCGTCCTCGTCACGCGCTTGCGTCTCACGCGAGAGCGCTACGACGAGATCCGGGAAGAGCTCGCACGCCGCCGCTGAGCGAATCGCCGGCTCTCTCGGGCCCTCCCGCGGTCCTATCCGCGATCGAGCCGATAGATCGAGGCGACCTCCGGCGCGTCCTGCATCGACGGCAGGCCGGCGACGATGTCCGGATAGTTCGGCTCGTACTTGGCCGCGTACGCCGTCAGGATCGCCTCGCCGCCCTCCTCGACCAGCCTCGCTTCGATGGCGTAGGTCGCGTCCCCGATCCGGACCTCGACGGGCGCGCCGTCGCCGATCCGCCTCGTCCAGCCGCTCTCCTTCATGCCGACGACGTAGAGCTCGCCGGCGACGTCGATCACCCAGATGATCACGACGCGCGGAATCGCGCCGGGGGCCTTCAGACGGATCTCGTCGACCCCGGACGTGTCCGGCCAGGTCGCCGGCGGCGGCGTGTCGGTTCCGCCGATGAAGACGCCGGGGAGCGGGCCGATCGGGGCCGAGAGCAGGACGACGAGCCCGACGGCGACGACCGCGAGCGAGACGATCTGGACGATGCGCATGGAGGCTTCTCCTTTCGAGGGGGGCGCGGAAGGCTCCGCACCCAGCCCCGAAGGATGGCAGATGCGCCCTACTTCGACTCGTGTCCCGGCCGCGGGTACGGCGCCGGACCGATGAAGGGCCGCGGGAAGACCCCCGTATGCCACTGCTTGGCGGTCTCGCGGCGGATGATCTTCCAGTCGTCGCCGACCCGGACGAGATCGTCCTGGTAGCGGAGCCCCAGCACGAGGTGCTCGAGCGGGCTGTCGGGGGCCTCCATGTGGTACCCGACCACCCAGCTCTCGACGAAGCCCTTGTCACCGTCGATCTCCACGTACTGGTTCCCGACGAAGTGCATCGAGGCGTCCCAGGCGTGGAGAGCGTCGATCATCCCCTCCAGGTACTCGTCGAGCTTGCCGGACTCCGCCGTGCCGACGCACTCGCAGTCCGGATGAAAAACCGTCCGGACGAGATCGATGTCGATCGAATCGACGCCGTAGGCATAGCGGCGATAGAGGTTCTTGATGACCTCTCGATCGCGCAGCCAGCGGACCGTCGCCTCGTGATCGTCGATCGGGGGCGCAGAGCACTCCCGGAACTTCATGACCCGTCGCTTCTCGTTTCGGATGTCTTTCTCGGTCATCGTGCTCTCTCCGTTCTCGGGTACGCGGATCGATTCGCTTCTTCCCGCGGCCTCGGCTCTCAGGAACCGAACACGAGATCGTCGCGGTTCGGCTTCTTCATCATGGCGTAGAGCTCGGCGGTCTCATAGGGGGTATTCACGACGAGGCGCCCCGAACCGTCCACGTAGTAGTTTCGTTCGACGGAGTTCGTGTCCTTGATGAAGGCGAGCTCCGCCCCCACTGCGTCGACGTCGGCGTTGTACTTCTCGTACGCGGCCTGCCGGACCCCGACCGTCGCGTGCCCCTCCTCGAACATCGTGTGGAGACATTGCGCCAGGTAGGCCGCCCAGATCTGGAACCACGACGGAAGCGAGATCCCGCCGGAGACCGGCTGGGAGTTCGGTCCGTACATCATGAAGAAGTTCGGGAACTGCGGGACCATCATCCCCAGGTAGGCCTGCGGGCTCTTCGCTCCCCAGTACTCGCGCAGCTTCGTCCCGCCCTCGCCCTCGTACTGCGCGGGCCAGAGGAACTGATCGACCTCGAAGCCCGTCGCGAAGACGATGAAGTCGAGGTCGTGGTGCTTCCCGTCGGCGGTCTCGATCCCCGTCGGCGTGACGCGTTCGATCCCGGACGCGACCAGGGCGACGTCGTCGCGGGTCAGCGTCTTGTACCAATCATTGTCGACGACCGGGCGACGGACCATCGGGGCGTATTCCGGGATCAGGTGCTCGCGCAGGTCCGGACGATCGCCGATCTGCTCGTCGATGTAGCCGATCATGAACTCCCGGAGCTCTTCACTCTTCTGCGTGATGTGACCGCCCTGCTTCTCCCATTCGGGATCGGGGATCAGGAAGTCCTCGTGCCAGGTCATCAGGCCGATGATCGACGTGTAGCGGCTCCAGTTCCAGTAGCCGGGCAGGTTCTCGAGCAGCCAACGCACTTCCGCCTCGACCGCACGTCCGTAGTTCGGACGCGGAGCGATCCACTGGGGCGTGCGCTGGAACACGGTCGTGTGTTCGGCGTCCTCGGCGACCCGTGAGAGGAGCTGGACGCCCGTCGACCCGTTACCGATCACGGCGACGCGCTTCCCGCGCACGTCGTGCTCGCTCGTCCACTGCGTGGGATGGAGGATCGTGCCCTGGAAGGCGTCGATCCCGGGAATGTCGGGAAGCTTCGGCTTGGAGAAGACCCCGGCCGCGCTCACGACGAGGTTGGCCTCGCGCTCGACGCGCTCGCCGTCGGCCCCGCGGAAGGCGAGCTGCCATCGATGGGTGTCCTCGTCGAAGCGGGCCTGCTCGAGGTCACGACCGAGCTCGATGTTCGGCTGGACGCCGTACTTCTCGGCGATGAACTCGAGATAGGCGCGCACGTCCTCGCCTCGCGCGAAGTACTCGCGCCAGGGATACTCGTCGTCGAAGCTGAACTCGTAGGTGATGCTCAGCGTGTCGACGCGGATGTCGGGATACTTGTGGACGCTCCACGTCCCGCCGAGCTCGTCGCGGCGGTCGTAGAGGCGATAGGGAACGCCGAGGCGCTCGAGCTGGACCGCCGTCGCGATCCCCGCCGGCCCGGCGCCGATGATCGCGACCTCGAAGCCGTCGGGAGCCGGCGCAGCACCCTCCGGTCGGGTGAACTGGAACGGGTACGGCGTGAAGGCGAGGAACTTCTTGCGGACCTCGAAGTGCTCGTCCCGGGTCGGGACGCCGAGCACGAGATCCATCAGCGAACGCAGCTCCGTATCCGACGGGACGCGGCGCTCGAAAGGACCTTCGCGGGTCTCGAGCAGGTGCGCGGCGCGGTCTTCGAGGCGCTTGCGATCGGCGTCGTCGAGGGTCGCGACCGGACCGAAGGCGGCGAGCTCCGGGTCGCCGGTGGCCTGATAGAGCGCCACGCGCAAGGCGGCGAGGTCCGAGGCCTCGACGGCCCGGCGGATGAAGGCGGCGTCAACGTTCGCGTCCATGGTCTCCGTCCTCCGCGGCGGGGAATCGCCGTTCTCGACGACTCTGGCGAACGTGCGGGCCCTCGATCTATTGCAATGGCGATTTTCTCGTTGCAATCGTAATATCCGGAGATCGTGTCCAGACGTGCGCTCTCTGCAACCCGCGCCGCCGATCTGCTCAACTTCCTGGCGGCCCACCCCGACGAGCCCCTCTCCTATTCGGAGCTGTCGAGCCGGCTCGGGATCAACCCCGCCTCGACCCACAACCTGCTGATGGCGCTGACGGAATGCGGCTACCTGAGCCGGGACCCGAAGACGCGCACCTTCTCCCTGGGTGCCGCGCTCGTCGCGATCGGCGATGCCGCCCTACGCGAGAATCCGATCGTCGACGAGGCCCGGGTCGAGATGGGCAAGCTGGCGAAGACCCTCGACATGGGCGCGGTGGCGCTCGTCCGCGCGGGCTCGGACGCGCTCTGCATCGCCCGCGCCGGTCCGCGACGCGCGCGGATCGATCCGCCGGAGGTCGGCCAGCGGATCCCGATCATGGCGCCCCTCGTCTCCGTCTTCGCGGCCTGGGGCTCCGAGGAGGCAGTCGACCAATGGCTCCAACGCGGGAGTCCGGCGCCCGCGGACCAGGCACGGGCGAGAGAGAGCCTCGAGCGCGTCCGCGCGCGGGGCTACAGCGTCGCCCTCGAGGTTCCGAGTCGACGTCGCCTCGGCGGCTTGATTGCCGACCTCGCGGAACAGCCCCACTCCGAGCGGCTGCGCGAACGCCTCCATGAGACGATCGGCGAACTCGGCCGCTCCTCCTTCCAGCTGAGCGAGTCCGATGGTCAGCCCCACAGCATCAGCACCATCACGGCGCCGGTCTTCGACCGCCACGGCGAGGTCTGCGTGGCCATCAGCCTGCAGGTCTTCGCGCGCGCCCTCGACGCGGACGGGATCGCCGCGGTCGGCGGCCCGCTCGTCGAAACGACCCGCGCCTTGTCCCACGGAGAGCCCTGAAGCCGACGCGAGTCGGACGTCGCGCGGAGCGCTCTGAAGCCGACGCGAGTCAGGCGTCGCGCAGCGAAGACCCGGATCCGACGCGGTCAGGCGTCCCGCGCGAACTGGGCCAGGCTGGCCGCGGTTTCCCGGCTGATGTCGGGGCAGGCCATCTGGAAGAGCTCGGTCGCGTGGATCGTCCCCATCACCTGTCGACAGCGCGCGGACACCCCCGCGCGCAGGAGCGTGCGATAGAACTCGATCCCCTCGTCGCGGAGCGGATCGCACTCGTTCACGCTGATCACCGTCGGGGGCAATCCGCGGACGTCGTCCTCGCTCGCGAAGGCGGGCCAGGCCAACGGGTTCTCGCACTCGAGCTCCTCGATCCCGTAGGCCATCGCCGGACGGTTGTTGTGCAGATCGATCAACAGCCCGTTGTTCTCGACCGACGACGGGAACCGGTCCTGGGGCCAGCGGCCGGCGATGTAGGGACAGAGGGCATAGAGGCCGCGGATCAGCCCGAGCTCTCCGGAGCGAGCCAGGCGCATCCCGGTCGCGAGCGTGAGGTTCCCGCCCCCGCTCTCGCCGGCGACGACGAGGTGGCTCGGATCGATCCCGAGCTTCGCGGCGTTCGCTGCGACCCAGCGGACGGAGGAAACGCAATCGTCGAGGCCCGCCGGAAACGGCGCGACCTCGGGCGCCGAGGAGGCGACGAGACAGTTGCGGAAGTCGACCATCGCGACGGCGATGCCCTGGGCCGCCATCGTCCGGCCCCATGCGCGATAGATCCCGTCGAAGCAGGACTGGGTCTGCATCCCGCCGCCGTGGAAGTAGACCACGCCGGGTCGCGCGGGCGCTTCTGCCGGACGGATCAGCAGGATCTTGATGGTGTTGCCGTCCGGGTCGGACACGAAGGAATGCTCCTCGGTCACGAGCCCCTTCGACGGCGCGATCTCCTCGGAGTCGATCGCGTCCATCCCGACCTTCACCGCCTCGGCCGCCGCCAGCGCCTCCGGCGTGTTCGCCTCGGCGACCAGCGCCTCCCGGCTCTCCGCGTCGGGCCGCGGCTGCGTCGGAAAGGCGCCCATCGCCGCCTTCAATCGGGGATCGATTCGCGGATCCGCTTCCATCTTCGTCGTCACGATCCACCTCCCTGTTGCACACCGAAGTCGAGGACACCGCGCGCGAGCCGCCCGGCTTCCATGTCGTCGATCACGGTCTGGATCCGGTCCATGGGATAGATCTCCGTGATCAGCTCGTCGAGCAGCAGCCGCCCCGAGAGATAGAGCTCGGCATAGCGCGGAATGTCTCGCTGGGGACGGCTGGCGCCGTAGCGACAGCCGAGAATCGACTTGTCGAGGAAGATCTCTTCGGGGAGGTACTCGATCGCGGTCCCGGCCCGTGTCACGCCGAGGATCACGAGGCTGCCCGACCAATCGAGATAGCGGATCGCCTCCTCGAGAGCCGGCTTGCTCCCGACGCACTCGAAGACCCAGTCGGCACCGCCGCGGGTCACGTCCTTCACCGCCTCCGCGACCCGCCCCTCGCTCGCGTCCACGAAATGCGTCGCGCCGAACTGCCGGGCGATCGCCTCCTTGGCCGGGTTGGCGTCGATGGCGACGATCGGGTCGGCGCCGACGAGTCGAAGGGCCTGGATCGAGTTGAGTCCGATCCCGCCGACGCCGACCACGGCCGCGCTCTCGCCGGCTTCGACGCGGGCCCGATTGAGCACGGCACCGGCGCCGGTCAGGACGCCACAGCCGATCAGGCAGGCCGACGAGAAGGGCACTTCCTTGGGGATCGGTACCGCCTGCGTCGCCTTCACGACGGTGACCTCCGCGAAGGAAGAGACGTTGGCGAAGGCGTAGTGCGGGATGCCGTCGAGGGTGAACGGCGTGGGGCGGTGGCCGAAGGTGGAGCGACACATCGTGGGCCGTCCGCGATCACAGTGGGCGCAGGTCCCACAGCTCCCGAGGGTCGAGAGGACGACGTGGTCGCCGGGGACGAGGTTCGTCACCCCGGGCCCGACCTCCTCGACGAGACCCGCTCCTTCGTGTCCGAGCACGACGGGCATCTCGAAGGGGATGGTTCCGCTCATCACGCTGAGATCGCTCCGGCAGACGCCGGAATTGACGATCCGGACGGTCACCTCGCCCGCCCCCGGCGCGCGGACCTCGAGCCCGTCGCGGACGCGAAGCGCCTCTCCGTCGAAAACGATTCCCTTCATCCGACCTTCCTTTCCCGCTCCTCCGATCTCTCGGGAGCGTGTTTACTATCTATACTCTAAGAGTATACTTCGACTATGACCCCGTCATCGGCCCACGAGCAATATCCGCCCCGCGACACGGCAGCCTACCGCCGGATCCTGGAGGCCGCCGAGACCTGCTTCGGGACCCTCGGCTTCCAGAAGACCACGGTCGTCGAGATCGCCGCCGCCGCCCAGGTCTCCAAGCCCCTCGTCTACCGCTACTTCGAGTCGAAGGAGCATCTCTACGAGGTCGTGATCAGCCGACTCGTCGAGAGCTGGAACGAGGAGCTCGTGGCCGAGCTCTCCGCCGCGAACGGAAGCGACGCGAACGGATCCGAGACCGGGGTCGCCGAGGCGCTCCGCCGCATGCACCGCGTCTCCCTCGAGTTCGCCCGGCGGCACGCGCTCCTGCGCGGGCTGCTGGCCAAGGAGAGCCGACTCCTTCTCGCTTCCTACAGCGACATCGTCGAGCGGACCAACGCGACGCTCAAATCGCAGATCGCGGACTGCCTGGCGCTCGGCGTCGCTTCGGGCCAGGTCCGCCTCGACCTGCCCGTCGACGCGATGGCCGACGCGATCACCGAGATCCACCTCGCCTACGTCGAACGGATCGTGTCCGGAACCGAGACGCCGGACGCCCAGCGACTCGCCCTCGACGCGTTCGAGGCCCTGCTCTTCGGCGTCTGCCTGATGCCGGACGAGGCCCGACCTCTTCTCACCCAACGACGGAAACGATCGAAATGAACCCTGCCGATCCCGCCCTGAACGACCTGCCCGACCTCGAGGTCGTGCGCGAGAAGTACCGCCAGGAGCGCGACAAGCGCCTGAAGACCGAAGGCTCGTCGCAGTTCCAGGAGCTGATGAGCGAAGGGACCCACAGTGACATCGACCCGAATGTCGAGCCGGGCTTCACCCGGGACCCCGTCGACGAGGAACCCACCGTCCTGATCGTCGGCGGCGGCTTCGGCGGGATGCTCATGAGCGTCCGCCTTCAGGAAGCCGGGATCCACGACTTCCGGATCATCGAGGCGGGCGGCGACTTCGGCGGGACCTGGTACTGGAACCGCTATCCGGGGGTGCAGTGCGACGTCGAGTCCTACGTCTACATGCCGCTCCTCGAAGAGCTCGGTTATGTCCCGACCGAGAAGTACGCCCACGGCCCCGAGATCTTCGCCCACGCCCAGGCGATCGGACGCCACTACGACCTCTACGACCACGCCCTCTTCCAGACCCAGGTGCGCGGCCTCGAGTGGGACGAGAGCGCCGCCCGCTGGATCGTCTCGACGAACCGGGACGATCGGATCCGCGCCCGGTTCGTCTGCATGGCCAACGGCCCCTACTCGAAGCCCAAGCTCCCGGGGATCCCCGGCGCCGGCGACTTCGAGGGCCACACCTTCCACACGAGCCGCTGGGACTACGAATACACGGGCGGAGACACGACCGGTGGACTCACGAAACTCGCCGACAAGCGCGTCGGCGTGATCGGCACGGGGGCGACCGCGATCCAGGCCGTGCCCCACCTCGGGCGCGATGCGGGCCAGGTCCATGTCTTCCAACGGACGCCTTCCACCGTCGACGTCCGCGACAACGCACCGACGGATCCGGGCTTCGCGGACACGCTCGAACCGGGTTGGCAGCGGGAGCGGATGGACAACTTCCACATCCTGATGGACGGCGCGCCCCAGGAGGAGGACCTCGTCGGAGACCGCTGGACCGAGCTCACCAATGGCCTCTACGAAATCCTCGGCAACCACCCCGATCCCGAGTCGCTCTCGCCCGAGGAGATCGCGGAGATCGCGGAGCGCGTCGACCTCCGGAAGATGGAGCGCATCCGGGGGCGGATCGACGAGGTCGTGAAGGACGCGACGACCGCCGAGGCGCTCAAGCCGTGGTACCGCTATCTCTGCAAGCGGCCGTGCTTCCACGACGACTACCTGCCGACCTTCAATCGCCCGAACGTCACCCTCGTCGACACCCAGGGCAAAGGGATCGAGCGGATCACGAAGCAAGGCGTCGTCGCCAACGGCGAGGAATACGCGCTCGACTGTCTGATCTTCGCGACGGGCTTCGACGTCAGCCAGAACTACACGCGCCGCGCGGGCTACGAGGTGATCGGTCGCGAGGGACTGAAGCTCAGCCAGAAGTGGGCCGACCGGACGTCGACCTATCAGAGCTTCTTCACGCGGGGCTTCCCGAACTGCTTCTTCATGATGGGGTTCCAGAGCGGGCTCACGCCGAACATCCCCCACACCATCGAGGAGCAGGCCCAGCACCTCGCCTACGTCATCCACGAGGCCCTCGACCGAGGCGCCACCACCGTCGAGACGACGCAGACCGCCGAGGACGCCTGGTGCGCCGAGATCGACAAGGGGAACGACTTCCAGACGATGCAGGCGAGCTGCACCCCGGGCTACTTCAACGACGAGGGCAAGGTGGGCGAGACCGAGGGCTGGCTGGCCGGGTTCTATCCCGAAGGCTTCGAGGCGTTCTTCGTCGTGCTCCGGGAATGGCGCGCGAAGGGAGCGCTCGAGGGACTCGAGGTATCCTGATTCCGAGGATCGCCGGAGCGCGGTCGTCGCGTGCCAGCGAAACGCCGCCTGCCGCGCCGATCGCGACCAGACGCGCTGCTCGCGGTCCAAGCCGAGGAACGACCCGGTCGATCAGTCGACCACGTAGCCGTAGGTCGTATTGCTTCGACCGATGCCCTTCGCATGGTACTCACGCTTCATGTCCTCGATCCGGTCGGCGGCAACCTGCTCGCGGGTCGCGTCGGGATCGAGACCGTAGAGTCGCGCACCGTTCGCGCCGAAGATCGCGTTCTTGACTTCGCCATCGGCCGCGCCGAGCGGCGAGAACCCGAATCGCTCCTGCAGGTCTTCCGGGATCTCCAGCCGACGCAGCGCCTCGATCTGCCACTGGGGGGAGCCGTACCAGACGGAGTCCGTCCCCCAGACGACGTGATCGGCGCCCATCCCCTTGATGAGCGTGCCCATCATCGCCGCGCAGAATCGCGGGTTCGTCACGCACGAGTTGGCGAAGGCGGAGCCGATCTCGCCGTAGACGTTGCTGACCCCGTACTCCTCCGGAATCCGGGCGAGGTCACTCACCCAGGCGATCCGTCCGTCCCGCTCGAACTCGGCCATCTCGATATCCGGCGCCGCGAGATACGGACGAAGGCCGGCGTGATAGATCACGAACTCGATCTGCGGCCAGTCCTGGGCGGCCTTGCCCACGTCATCGACCCGCGCGTATTTCCAGATCCCCTCGAGCGACGTCAGGTAGTCCCGCGGAAGCAACCCCTTGTGGATGCAGATCCGGTTGATTCCCGAAGCGACCACCTTCTCGTAGAACGGGTACATCAGCTTCTCGTCGTCGAGCCGATACGGGAGATTCTTCGGATGGAAGGGGTTTCCGACCGTGTAGCCCTTCCAGGCATCCGGGGAGAGGGTCTCGATCGCCTGGTCGACCTCGTCCAGCCAACCGTCTTGCCCGGGCACGAACACGGCGTGGGAGAGCATCCGTCGTGACCCGGCGAGCCGATTCACGAGATCACGGGTCGCCGCCATCTGCTCGTTCGAAATCAGCAATCCACGGACGTCGCCCGTCGTCGGCGCGCTGCTCACGAGACAGACCTTCGTATCGCTGTCGAGGAAGACCTCCTTGATGAAGTTGTCGAAGCGGTAGCGATCGAGATCGAGACCGACCTCGTCGAGCATCGCCGGATTCCAGTGCTCCGCCGCATATCGGCCGTAGTCGAGCATGAACTCCGCCTCGAAGTCCTCGTGGACGAAGTGGACCTGGTCGTCGAAGACGAACTGTGAGGACAGTGCGCGGCGACGCGCTTCCGCCTTCTCCGGCTCGCTTGCCTCGGCTTCGTCGACGACGAAGAGCGAACCGAAGACCCCGTTCATCGCGACGAAGGCGGCCGCCATTCCGCAGCTGCTCCGAAGGAACGCCCGCCGGTCGAGTCCGAGCCGCTTCGCGTCTCGCTCGACGGCCGCCTCGAGACGCGCCTCGACCTCTCGCTGGGCCGGCGTCTGCGGGAGCGGGTCGTACTCCCCGTTCGAGATCGAACGCGTCGGGACGGGCCAGTCTCCGTCGAGCGTATTGGACGCGCGAAAGCGCTTGCGTTGGCGGGGTGTGAAGAAGTCGACCATGAAGAACGCCTCAGTAGAACTGGAAGACGCGGCGGCAGAACCGCCACCGGCCTCCTCGCTTCAGGAACTCGTCCTCGTAGCAACCGATCGAGGATTCGGCCTGCCCATCGCGCTGCTGGCGGATTTCGAAGACCGACCGCGTGCGCGCCCTTTCACCCTCGAGTGAATCGAGCAGGTGGTTATGGAGGAAGGGCTTCGGCTCGACGGGGAGAGAGGCCGCGTAGAGCGCGCGAAGCCCATCCCACCCCGCGTAGCGCTCGCCCAGGACTTCGACGACGGCGTCCTCTTCGAAGAGCGCGAGGACACCCTCCACGTCGGCCGCGGCGATCCGATGGCAATAGGTCACCAGGAGGTCGAGGATCGCATTCCGATCCTCGATCTTCCCGAGTCGATCGTCGTCGCTCATGTCGTCTCCTTCGAGAGCGGTACGTGAAAGTAGGCGTCGTCCGAGCCCATCGCGGGCAGGAAGTCGTGGGCGACACGAAGCGCATACAGGCGCTCGATGTCGGCCTCGTCGTAGCCGACCTCGCGGAGGATCTCCCGGGTATGCGCGCCGACACGCGGAGTCGGCGCCAGCCGTCGGTAGGAATGCTGCTCGCCGATCTGCACCCACGCGGGCGCAGGAAGCACGACGGGGAGTCCGCTCGGGTGGTCCGGCCATCGCAGAATCTCGAGCGCACCGTCCGCCTCTTCGTCCGCCGGATCGTTCGGGACATCGCGCGGTGCGGGGTCGTGACAGAGCTGATCGAGCGAGACCACGAGATGGGCGCCGATCTCCTCTTTCCCCAGAAGCTCCAGCCACGCCGCCGCTTCACGCTGCGCGAAGGCCTTCTCGAGGTCCGACGGAGGCGCGTCCGGCGTCCCGCAGACGACGCGGGCGAGCTGCTCTCTCCGCTCCGGATCCGTCGCAACGAAGATCCAGTCGTCGAGGCAGGCGTACATGCGATGCCACCAGGCAGGCCCGCGGGCCTCCCTTCCCTGACCGTCATGCGACCCGAGTGCGCCCGCCCCGCCGAGCATGTTCGGCAGCTGATAGTGATGCGCGCCGCGTGCGAGGGACGAACGCCCGACGCCCCCGCCGCCCGTCCTCGCCCGTTGGTGAAGCGCGAGCATCGCGGCGAACGCGGTTCCGAGGCCGCCCATCAGATCCGCGAAGATCTCCGTCATGCCGCGCGGCGCGTCCGGCGAACCGGCGAACGCGTCGAACCCACTCGCCAGATTGGGCATCGGATCGTACCCGGGCACGCGGTCCCAGAAGCTCGCGAAGGCCCCGCCGAACGCGGAGTTCTGCGCGACGACGACCTCGGGATGAAGAGTCTGAAGCTGCGCCGGACTCATCCCGAGGCGCTCGGCGACGTCGTCGAGTCGATTGTGGACGACCACGTCCGCCCAACGAACCAGGCGGGCGAAGGCCTCCCGGCCTGGAGCACTCGTCAGGTCGAGGATCGCGCTGCGCTTTCCCTGATTCACCTCGAGCGTCCACTCGAGATGCATCGGCAGGTTGAAGCTCTTCGGGGGCTCGACCCGGATCACGTCGGCGCCGAGCTGCGCCAGCGTGTACGCCGCGTTGGGGCCCGCGACGACGTTGCAGAGGTCGAGCACCCGGAGATTCGCGAGAAGGTCGCCCTTGTTTCGCTCGCCCCCGGACGCCGGCGCCGATTCCCGCTCCGCAAAGCACCCATCGACGTCGGAGAGAGGGACGGACTCCGGCTCGCGCGCCGCGATCGTGCGTCGTTCGCCGGTGGAGGTCTCCACGTCCGAGACCGGCCCGGGAACGACGAGCGCTTGCTCCCCCTCCCCCATCCGAGTGAGGAGCCCGGCCTCGAAGAGCGACTCCGTCGACAGCCATTGGTCGCGGGACCGCAGATAGGTCACGGGGATTCCGGCGGTGGCGAAGCGCTCCACCCAGACGTCCGCCGCTTCCTCGGCGATCACCGACTGTACCCGCTCGATCACCCGGAGCGTCCGCTCTCGCGTGAGCGTCCAGGCGCTCGCGAGATTGCGATCGGCGGCAAAGGCGAAGCGCTCCCAAGGGCTCTCGATCACGAACCCGTCCGCGAGAAGCTCCCCCTCGAGTCCCAGGATCGCAAAGAAGCGTCGAGTCATCTCGGGCTTGATCGGCATCACCATGAGCCGGCGATCGTCCGCGGTCCGGTAGTGATGGGTCGTGTAGATCGGCGGTGCCAGCTCGTCGAACCCGGCGATCTTCCGCGCTCGCTCCGCGGCGTCGTCGGTCGGGAGCAAGCGGAGTCGTTCGAGCATCGGCGGGAGCTCTGCCGCCGGTGTTCCCGCGGCGCGCAGCCGCGCCCCGTCGTAGACGAAGCTCCGCGTACACGTCGAGATCCCCGCATTCACGAGGGGGACCTCGATCCGCGTCCCCCCCGCGCCGGCGTCCCGGGCGCGCAACGCCGCCAGCACAGCGATCGCGCCGTGCATGCTCGCGAAGCCCGAACAGATGGGAGCGGGGACGTAGAGCGGCGAGAATCCGAGCCGCTGGCGGAGGCCCGTGGTGTAGAGCGCGGAGGCGGCCGCGACGACCCCCTCCCACCCGGGGATGCCGCGCCGCGCCGGGTCCGCCGAGGGGAATCCCGGCAGAGACAGCCCGATCGAAGCGGGGTTCTCGGCCACGAGGCTCGCGTGGTCCAGCCCGTGTCGCGCCATCACGCCGGGCCGGTAGCTCTCGATCACGACATCCGCGCGAAGGGCCAGCGATCGCGCACGGCTCCGCCCCGCCTCGGTAGAGAGATCGAGCTCGACGATCTTCTTGTTCCGATTGAGCGAGCGATGCACGTCGGCGGGCAGCTCGGGCGAGCCCGGTCGCATCACACGCACGACGTCCGCCCCCTGGTCCGCGAGCAACATCGCCGCGAGCGGTGCGGCGTAGTAGTGCCCGAGGTCGAGGACCTGGACGTCCTGCAGCGGTCCTTCGCGGGTCACCTCAGGCATCGTCGCCCTGCGAGCCGAGCCCGGCGTTGCGAAAGAGCGGCTTGCCGGCGAGCGAACCGCCGTCGACGACGAACTCCGCTCCGGTGCTGTAGCTGCTCGCATCGGAGGCCAGGAACGCCACCATGCGCGCCACCTCTTCGACCGATCCGATCCGGGCGATGGGCAGATCGGAGACCACGCTGCTCTGCGCCGACGGCCCGAGCCGATCCCACGAGACCATCGGCGTATCGATCACGCCCGGATGCACGGAGTTCACGCGAATACCGTGGGGACCGAACTCGAGGGCCGCAGTCTTCGTCATCCCGCGAACCGCCCACTTGGTCGCGGAATACGGAATCGCGCGATCGACGCCTCGCATCCCGGCCGTCGACGAGATGTTCACGATCGAGCCACCGCCCGCGGCACGCATCGACTCGAAGACCGCACGCATTCCCAGAAAAACCCCGATCAGGTTCACGTCGATCACCTTCCGCATCAGCGCCTCGTCCGTCGTCGCGAGATCGGATCCGGCGGGAGCGATCCCCGCGTTGTTCACGAGAACGTCCACGGGGCCGAACTCCGCTTCCGCGAAGTCGACCACGCGCGACCAGTCCTCGCTCGCCACCACGTCGAGACGCGCGAAGCGTGCCGCCGACCCGATCGATCGGACGACGGCCTGCCCCTCGTCTTCGAGGAGATCGGCGACGACGACGCGCGCGCCCAGCTCTGCGAAGAGGCGCGCCTCGGCCGCCCCCTGCCCACGCGCCGCGCCACTGATCAGCGCGGTCTTTCCTTCCAGGTCGATCACGGCAAAGCTCCTCCCGACCGAGCGGTCACGAGGCGAGCCTTACACAGTGCATGCGGATCGCCAATATCATGCACTGCATCGATTGAGGGCATTCGCCGTCCGCATGCCCTGGATGGCGGCCGGATGCGAACGGACGAGCCGCGAAGCGTGAACGCGTCAGTCGGCGCCGAGCGCGCCGACCACGCCGAAGATCTGTTCGCGCAGCCACGCGATCGCGGGCGAGCGTCGATTTCGCTCGTGTTGAATCAGATAGACCGGCACCGGATCGAGATCGATCGGCGGTGCGTGCCGCACCAGATCCCCGGACGTGTCGCCGAGGTCGATCAACATCTCCGGCAGCGTCGCGACGAGGTCGGTGCAAGCCACCAGTGCAGGCGCCGCCGCCGGCTCGGGGACCGTCAGCACACGACGTCGTTCCAGAGAATAGGTGGCGAGCGCCTGATCGATCACGATGTCCGCCAGGTTCGGATGCGCCACGGCGACGTGGCCGACCTCGACGAAGCGCTTCAACGTCAGGCGCTTGCCGATCGACGGATGACCGCGCCGCGAGACCGTCACGTAGTCCGCCGCGAGCAGGAAATGGCTGTGAAGGTCGCGCGCTTCACTCGGATCGTGCGAGCTGATCGCGAGATCGGCGTCGCTCCTCTGGAAGTCCGACGCCATGCTCTCGCGCCGCACGCCTGGCAGGACGGCGACCCGCGCCCGCGGTGCCGCCGCCTGGAGCCGCTCGATCAGGGGCGGGAGCAGGGTCCGCTGGGCCGACTCGTCGAGGGCGAGCCGGAAGACCTCTTCCGAGTGCTGGGGATCGAAGCCCGGGTCCCCCAGGAAGACCGTCTGCGTATCCGCGAGGATCCGTTGCACGACCGGCAGAAGCGCTTCGGCACGTGCCGTCGGCACCATGCCCCGCGGACTCCGCAATAGAATCGGGTCGTCGAGCAGCTCACGCAGACGTCCCAGCGCGTGACTGGTGGCGGATTGCGAGAGCCCCACGCGCCGCGCCGCGGCCGTCACGCCCTGCTCCTGGAGCAGCGCCGACAGCACCACGAGCAGATTCAGGTCGATGCCTGCGAGTCGCACGAATCTCCTTCCGGGCACGATCTCGTTCATGCACGACATCGATTACCCATGTCTATGAAATGCAGTGTACAGATCTTGGGGTTTGGGCAATCCTGAGGTCCACGCGATCCAGGAGTCATCGATGCTGCCGAGCACGTCCTTCGCCATGGTCCAGACTGCACGCCGCACCCTCGAGGGCCGGGAAATTCCGATCCCGGCGGTGCGCGACGACGACGCGATCCTCGAAGTCGAGGCCTGCGGAATCTGTGGCAGCGACTACGAACAATTCGAGGGCGAGCTCCCGGCCCCGCTGCCGGTGATCCCCGGCCACGAACCGCTCGGCCGGATCGCCGCGATCGGGGACGCGGCCGCAGAGCGCTGGCAGGTCGACGTCGGCGACCGGGTCGCCGTCGAGACGCTGCTCGCGTGTCAGGCCTGCGCCGAGTGCCTGGCAGGGCGTTATCAGCGCTGCCCGCGGCTGCGCGTCTACTCGTTGATCTCGCTCGACGACTCGCCGGGGCTCTGGGGCGCCTACGCGCAGTACATGTACCTGGCGCCGACCTCGATCCTCCACCGCGTCGACCCGGCGCTCCCGACGTCGATCGCCGCGCTCTTCAATCCGCTGGCGGCGGGATTCCGCTGGTCGGTCGAGGTCCCCGAAACCCGACCCGGAGACTCCGTCCTGATCATGGGCCCCGGTCAGCGTGGGCTCGCCAGTGTGGTGGCCTGCAAGCAGGCCGGCGCCGGCCCGATCCTCGTCAGCGGGCTCGCCGCCGACGCCGCGAAGCTCGAGGTCGCACGCGGATTCGGCGCCGACGTGACGATCGACGTGGAGAACGAGGACCTGCACGAACGCGTCCGCGAAGCCACCGGAGGACGGGGACCAGACGTCGTCGTCGACGTGTCTCCCTACGCGACGCAGCCCATCCTCGACGCCATCTCGCTCGTTCGCCGTGGTGGCACGATCGTGCTCGCGGGAATCAAGGGCACGAACCAGGTGAACGGGCTCGCGAGCGACCAGATCGTCGGCAAGGAGATCACGATCAAGGGCGCCACGGGTTCGACCTCGAGCGGCTATCGGTCAGCGATCGAAACCATCGAGTCGCGAAGGATGGAGCTCGCTCCGATGCACACCCACGACTTCGCCCTCGAGGACGCCGAGCGAGCGATCCGAACGCTGGCCCGTGAAATCCCGGGCGAGGAGTCGATCCACTCGTGCCTTCTTCCGGAGCACTGAGATGACGCTCCCCGTGATCGATCCGTGGGTGAACGTCAGCATGGGAGACCACGCCGACGTGCCCTTCCTTCAGGCCGTCAAGCGCGACTATTTCAAGGCCGGCGACGACTTCTTTCGCAACATCGAGTCCGACGAGCTCGTCGCGGAGATGGATCGACTCGGCGTCGAGAAGGCGCTCGTCACCGTCGACGCGAGCGCGCCGGACGACCGGGTGCTCGCGTTCGCCGACGCCGAGCCGAGAAGATTCTTCCTCGCCGCCGTCCCCGATCTGACCCGTGGCATGCGCGGCCTCTGGGACCTGGAAGCGCTGGCCGAAGCGCACCCGGTGGCGCTCGCACGGGTCGCGCCCTTCCAGCTGGGCATACCGCCGGACGACCCCCTCTATCTGCCGCTCTACGTGAAGTGCATCGAGCTCGACCTCCCGGTCGGCCTCAATACCGGGATCTGTGGCCCTCCCATGCCCAGCGAATGCCAGCATCCCCGCCACCTCGACGTGCTCTGCCACCGTTTCCCGGAGCTGACGCTGATCATGCAGCACGGGGCCGACCCGTGGTGGGACTACGCGATCCGACTGATGATCAAGTATCGCAACCTCTTCCTGATGACCTCCGCGTGGTCGCCGCGCAGGCTCCCGGAGTCGCTCCTTCATTTCCTCCGCACGCGGGGGCAGGACCGGATCCTCTTCGCGTCGGACCACCCCGTGCTGACGATGGACCGCTGCGTGACGGAGGCTCGGGCGCTCGACCTCCCTCCGTCCGTCCTCGAGGCGTTCCTTCACGGCAACGCCGAACGCGTGCTCTTCCGGTCGCGGAGCCCGCGCTACCGCCCGCTGGCGTTCGACGACCGGACCGGGTGAAGTCGAGCGACACCCCTTCCTCTGCTTCCCCATCACAAGAAGGCGGTGCCCACCCTCGTGCGCTCGCCGATCAGGAGACGCCTCTTGCCCGAGAACACCCGGACGACCGACCCCATCGTCACGATCACCGCCGACACCCACGCCGGCGCCTCGATCGAAGCCTACCGGAGCTACCTCGACCCCAGCGACCGGGCAGCCTTCGACGAATGGAGGGGAAGCTATCGGAACCCGTCGCGCGAACACGTCGGGAGCAAGAAGACCAAGAACTGGGACTCCGCGGAACGAATGGCCGATCTCGAGCAGGACGGGGTCGTCGGGGAAGTGATCTTCCCGAACACCGTCCCCCCCTTCTACGACCGCGCCTTCCACGTCGCCCCTCCACCGTCCGACGAGTCCTTCCGGCAGAAGCTCGCCGGCACCCGAGCGCATAACCGCTGGCTCGCCGAATTCTGTCAGGAGGCGCCGGAGCGCCGCGCGGGCATCGGCCTGATCCATCTGAACGATCTCGACGAAGCGATCGCCGACGTCGAGTGGATCGCCCGCAACGGCCTGCGCGGAGGCGTCCTCCTCCCCCTGCCCTCCCCCGCCGACACGCATCTCCGTTCACTGATCGATCCCGCCTACGATCGCCTCTGGGCGGCGATCCAGGACCACGACCTCGTGATCAACCAGCACTCCGGCCAGGGAAGCCCGAGCTATCCGCGCGCGCAGGGCGCGAACGCCTTGTGGGCCTTCGAGATGACCTTCTACGTCCAACGCGGATTCACCCAGCTGATCATGGGCGGGGTATTCGAGCGGTTTCCGCGCCTGCGATACATCCTGACCGAGTCGGGCTGCGCCTGGGCGCCCGCGCTGATGCACCAGCTCGATGCGCTGCATCGGCAATGGCGCGACGGGGCCATCGGCGAGATCGATACGTCGCGGGACGCCGCCCTGCCCCATCCGCCGAGCTTCTACGCGCGGCGCAACTGCTGGTACGGAGCCAGCTTTCCGTCCCCCGACGACATCGCCGGTCGCGACGAGGTCGGGCTCGATCGGATTCTCTGGGGCAGCGACTACCCGCACCACGAGGGCTGCTATCCCCACTCGCGCGAGAACATGCGCTTCGCGATGTCGGATCTCTCCGAGCGGGAGATGCGGATGCTCCTCGGGCAGAACGCCGCCGCTCTCTACGGCTTCGACCTGGACGCGCTCCGCCCGGCGGCCGAGCGGGCGGGCATCACGCCCGAGCTCGTTTCACGACCGCTCGAGACGATCCCGGCAGACTCGACCTGCCTGACCTTCCTTCGCGCGCGGGAAGCGAACGCAGTCGACGCGCAGGCGTCGGCCTAGCGCGAAGCGTCCTCGGGCTCGCCGCTACCTCACGCGATCGAGGAACGCCTCGATCGCGGCGAGGCACTCGGGCTCGTCGAGCAGCGGCACGTGCCCCCGGTTCGGGACCTCGAGCACCTCGAGGTCGGGTTTCTCGGCCCGCATCCGCTCGACGATGTCCCTGGACAGGATGTCCGACAGGACGCCCCAGAGAACGGTGATCGGCTTGTCGCCGATTGCGGCGAAGAGCCGCCACGGATCGCCATCGGCCGGCGGAAGCTCGCGTACGGCCCGTCCGATCTCCACGTCGATGTCCAATCGGGGAATCCCCTTCGCATCCTCGCGATAGGTGCGCCGCGCGAGCTTCATGAAGTCGTCGTCCCCGAGCCCCGGCAACGCGTCGCCGTAGGTCTCGCGTGTCTGTTCGCGCGCCTCTTCCCAGCTCGTGACCGGTGCGGCGCGTCCGGTATACGACCGCACGCGCTCGAGACCGGCCGGATGGATCTCGGGTCCGACGTCGTTCAGGATCAGGCCCGCCACCCGATGGGGTCGCTGCGCTGCCATCACCATCCCGCACACGCCGCCCAGGGACGTACCGAGGACGATCACCGTCTCGACGCCGAGCGCGTCGAGCAGCGCCTGGACGTCGGCCACGTAGGTCCCGGGGTGATAGTTGCGCCAGTCGGGATCCGGATCGGAGTGACCCCGGCCGCGGAAGTCGATCGTGAGGACACGGCGTCGGGACGAGAGTCGCTCGGCGATCTCGTCGAAGTCGCGACTGTTGCGCGTGAGCCCCGGCAGACAGAGGACGGGCGTGCCCTCGCCTTCGGGGCCGAAGTCCCGGTAGAAGAGCTTCAGCCCGTCGGCCGTCTCGAAGAAACGCGCGTTCGAAGCAGTCGTCATCGTCGGATCTCCTCGCTCGGTCGCCGGGGCGCGTCCAGACGCGCGCGCCGGAGCCTCGCTCGCCGCCCCATTGCGCCGCAACCCGGCTCGCGGACGGCCCCCGGGCTCCGCTGTGGCGACGGCAACTCCTTGGAATTCCAGAGTAAAAATATTTTCCTGGAAAGTTTCCGCGGAAAGCATTAGGTTGCCCCTATGGCCCACCAGCGCGCTGCCGAGTGGCTCGACCAGATCGCCGAGTACTGGCGGGAAGAACATCCCGATCGGGCGTTCTCGCGCGTGCGGACCCTGCTCTCCCTGGGGCGGCTCTCGTTCCAGATGCCCGCCTTCCAGAAGCGGATGCTCGCGCCCTTCCAGCTCTCGCCGAGCGACTACAGCATCCTGAGCGCCCTTCGCCGCGCCGGCGGCTCGCGGACCCTCGTCCCCGGCGATCTCTACAGCGCGCTGCAATGCACGCCAGGCGGCCTCACGAAGATGATCACGCGCCTCGAGCGCCAGGGACTCGTCGAGCGACGGACGGACGAGGCCGATGGGCGCCGCGCCCAGATCCGGCTGACGGCCAAGGGCGCGGCGGTCGAACGCAAAGCCGGTGCGGAGTACCTCGAGGGCGCCGATCGCCTGCTCTCGAACCTGACCGAGACCGAGATCGAGAAGATCAACGTGGCCCTCGCGCTCCTGCTCGAGAGCTTCGAGCGAGAAGACGGATGAGCTTCGCACGAGAGGACACATGAGCTTCGACCTGCTGATCACGAATGGACTCGTCATCGACGGAACCGGCTTGCCGCGCCGCCGCGCCGACGTCGCGATCCGCGACGGGCGGATCGTCGGGGTCGGTCACTTCGAAGCCGCCGACGCGGATCGCGTGCTCGACGCGAAAGGACGGGTCGTCGCCCCGGGCATCGTCGACCCCCATACCCACTACGACCCCCAGCTCACCTTCGAGCCCTACGGCACGTCGTCCTGCTTCCACGGCGTGACGACCGTGCTGACCGGCAACTGCGGCTTCTCGATCGCGCCCGCGAAGTCCGTGGACCGCGAGTTCATCACGCAGATCTTCGCGCGGGTCGAGGACATGGCGCCGGGCTCCCTCGCCGCGATCCCCTGGTCCTTCGAGTCCTTCCCGGAATTCATGGAGAGCCGGAAAGGCCACCTCGGCATCAACGCCGCCTTCTACGTCGGCCACTGCAACCTCCGCCGCTGGGTCATGGGAGAGGACTGCACGGAGCGCGAAGCGACGGACGACGAGATCGAAGCGATGCGCCTGCTCGTCCGCGAGGCGATGGACGCCGGGGCGGCCGGACTCTCCTCGACCCATGCGCCGACCCACCTCGACGCGGCCGATCGTCCCGTCCCGAGCCGGCTCGCCTCGAAGGCCGAGCTCGATGCGCTCGTCACCGAGGTGGGCCGCGCGAATCGCGGTTCGATCTCGTACCTGCCCTACAGCTCGATCGGCGGGCTCGACGAGGAGGACGGGAACTTCCTGATCGACCTCGCCCTCCACAGCCGACTGCCGATCATCATCCAGGGGCTCGGCGCGCGGAGCAAGGTCGATGCCCCGACGGCCACCTGGGACAACACGCGCGTCTACCTCGACAAGGCCCGGGCCGCCGGTGCCGGCGTCTACTCCATGCTGATGTCGCGCCCCTTCAATCGGCGGTTCAGCCTGAAGGAAGGGACGAGCCTCTTCGACGGTGTCCTCCCCTTCGCAAGGCTCTTCCAGGAAGCGGATACGGTCGCCGAGCGGAGCGCCTTGCTGAACGACCCGGCCTATCGCGACGAGATCCGCCACGCGGTCGAGAATCCCAACCGGGACCCGGAAAAGGGCTCGACGCTCCCCCCGCCCCATCTCGACATGGTCTACGTCTACGACGCGAAGTCGCCGGTCAACCAGAAGCGCATGGGTCGGTCGATGGCGGACCTGGCCGCCGAGCGCGGGATCGCGCCGATGGACATGGTGGTCGAGATCGCCCTCGAAGAAGACCTCGGCGTCGAGTTCATCTGGCGGACCGAGAACGACGAGTGGCGCCAGGGCACCCTCGTCGCCTCCCAGCACCCGCACATGATCATCGGCACTTCCGACGGTGGGGCCCACCTCGGCCGCGACGACGGCTCCGAGTGGAGCTCGTATTTCTTCCGCTACTGGGTCCGCGAATGGGGCGCCTGGGAGCTCGAAGAGGCCGTGCGGCAGATGACCCAGCAGCCGGCGGCCCTGCTCGGCCTGACCGATCGTGGGATGCTGATCCCGGGCTACGCCGCCGACATCATGATCTTCGATCCGGAGGAGATCGGTCCCGGCTCGAAGGAATTCGTGAACGACTTCCCGAACGGCGAAGGCCGATGGTGCAGCAAGCCCGAAGGGGTCTACGCCACGATCGTGAACGGCGTGCCCATCGTCCTCGACGGAGACCTGGTCCCCGACTGCGGCCTCCCGGGCCAGATCGTCCGTCCCGGCTGACTCCGGCCGCCTCCCCACTCACCCCGAATCCCAGATGGAGAAGAGCATGAGCGACGTCACTCCGCAGGAACACGAACTCCCGAACATCATCTCGGTCGACGACCACGTGATGGAGCCCAAGACCCTCTGGCAGGAACAGCTTCCGCCGAGCCTGCGCGACAAGGGTCCCCGCGTCTCGCGCGAGAAGGTGAAGCTCGCGTTCACGGGGGGCCACTACGGCTTCGAGCGGAACGCCCCGGACGGCGACTGGTGCGACGTCTGGCTCTTCGAGGACCTCGCGACGCCGACCGGTCTGCTCCACGGGCCGGCGGGCATCCCCAGGAAGGAGCAGCGCAACGTCCCCGCCGTCTACGAGGATCTCCGCCCGGGCACCTACGATCAGGCCGCGCGGCTCGAGGACATGACCCTCAACCACGTCGATGCCGCGATCAACTACCCGAACATCTTCCCGCGCTTCGCGGGCCAGGGCTTCGCGGAGCGCAAGGACAAGGACCTCGCCCTCGCCTGCCTGCAGATCTACAACGACTGGATGATCGACGATTGGTGCGCCGGCCCGGGAAAGGGTCGGCTCATCCCGCTCACGCTGGTCACGCTCTGGGATCCGCAGCTCGCGGCCGAGGAGGTGCGGCGCTGCGCCGCGAAGGGCAGCCATGCCATCGCGTTCAGCGAGAACCCTTCGAAGCTCGGCTTCCCGACCCTCTATTCGGGTGATTGGGACGTGCTCTGGCAGGCTTGTGAGGAGACGGACACGACGGTGTCCATGCACATCGGCTCGTCGTCCTCGATGCCGACCACGTCACCGGACGCCCCTCTGGCCACGAGCATGTCGCTCTACGCGCACAACGCGCAGGCTTCTCTCGCGGATTGGATCTTCTCCAAGACGCTCACCCGCTTCCCGAAGCTCAAGATCGCCTACGCCGAGAGTCAGGCCGGCTGGATGCCCTTTCAGCTCGAGCGCATGGACGCGGTCTGGAAGGACGGCGTCGGCGGCGTCGAGTTCCCCGTCGCGCCGAGCGAGCAGGTCAAGGGACGGGTCTGGTCCTGCGTCTTCGACGACCTGACGGGGCTCAAGAACCGCCACGAGATGGGCACGGAGATGATCGTCTTCGAGACGGACTACCCGCACTCGGACGGGACGTTCCCCCACTCGCGGAAGATCGCCCACGAGCTCTTCTCCCAGGCAGGGATGAACGCCGAGGAGTGCCGGATGGTTCTCCGCACGAACGCCATCACCTGCTACGGGCTCGAGCGGTATGGGATCACCGAATAGCGGGAACGCGCTCTTCCGATTGGGCGCCGGGCGGCGCCCTACTCCATCGCCGGCGTCATCTGCGGCGGTTCGTTCCCGACGTATTTGACGAGCTCTTCCTTGTAGACGTAGTCGAGCTTGAGTCGCCGGATGCGCCAGCGGCCGTCCGCGCAGCGCAGGAACTCCATCTGGTAGTGACCCCATCCGCGCAGGGTGATCGCGGGCTCGATCCGGACCCAGTCATGCAGCTTGAAGAGCCCGCGTGCGAGGTCTTCGCCCATGAGCTCGACCCGCGGATTGTGGCCCGCATGACTCACGCTGTAGTGGTCGCCGCTCTCGTTCGCCCGGAGCCACTCGACGAGGGCGGCGCGCCCGTTGTGCCGCCAGTCCGGGCGCCCGTAGTCCGCTTCCACGTCCTCGGTGAAGCAATCCTCGAGGGCGTCCCACTGCTTGAAGTCGAGCGCGTACCAGTAGTCGTGCATCGCCTGCTCGACGGCGCGTACGTCCTCGAGGGCCCGCACCCGCGCGCGCAGCTCTTCCAGCTCGCTCATGTCTCGTCCTCCGCTCGATGCCGGGTCAGGCCGGCTCGCTCGCCGTGACCGGCTCCGCGGCACGCACGCGGACCGGCACGTTGCTCATGCGCGGCTGCCCCGTATACCGGTCCATGTCCTCGTCGACCCGGAGCAGCCGACCGGTGTTCGTGCCCCAATCGCGGACGTTCTTGTCCTGAGCGCCCGGCAATCCGCCGAACGAGTGGACCATCGAGACGATGCCGGTCCGGAGCGTGTCGTCGGGCTCGATGATCCCGAGGATCGACCCCGACTTCGAGGCGATCTCGACGAGGTCGCCCTTCGCGAGGCCCTCTCGTTCGAGGTCCTCGGGGTGCATGAACGCCGGGTTGTAGGCCCAGCGCGTCCGCAACCCGTCGAGATCCTGCCCGTTGGAGTTGAACGTGTGGATCATCCGCCGGCAGAGCAGGCGGTACGGGTAGTCGCCGCCGAGCTCCGCCCGTTCCTCCCGGACCCCATCGAGATCCGCCAGCATTTCCGCGTTGCCCACGTCGAGGCGTCCGGTCCAGCCCGGCTCGGCCGGCGCCACGCGAATCGAATCGTCGGGGAACATCGCGCCGTGCGGATGGCGCCTCACCTCCTCGAGCGGCACCCGGGCGTTCTTCGTGAGGATCTCGAAGAGCGCCTCGGTCGAGGGACGCTTCTCCATGTCGAGGGCGACGCGCTCCGCCGGATCGCCCGGCGCGCCGGTCGCGGTCGCCGGACCGACCTGGAGTGGGAGCCCCATCCGCCGGGCGAGGTCGTAGAAGAAGGTCCACTCCTCCACGACCTCCGACCCTGCCGGCGGATCGACCACCGGCGGCGTGTACTGGGCGTGGGCCGCAGCATGACCGAAGCCCGAGCCGTAGAACGTGAGCTGGTCCTGCACGAGAGTCATCCCGTGCATCTCGAGAGGGACCTTCGGCGCGATCACGTAGTCCGCGAGGCTCGCGGTCGCCGAGAGCTTGATGTCGATGTGGACCAGGAGATCGAGCTGCTCGAGGGCGCGCACGTTGAGCACCTGGTCCGGAATCGCCGAAGCCGGATTTCCGCCGACCCCGATCAGGGCGCGGACCTGCCCCTCGCCGTCGAGCAGGATCTCCTCCGCGAGCGCCGAAGCCTGGAGACCGCCGTCACAGTTCGCGAGACCCCGCACGCGAAGCGACTCGCCGTAGCCGTAGCCCTGCCGCGGCGGCGAGGCCTGGGCGATCGCCGGGAAGGTCGGCGTGAGCGTGCCCGGGTTGGGAACCGGATCACCGGCCCGACTCCACTGGCCGCAGACGGTGTTCAGCGCGAGCAGGAGATACTCGAAGAGCGTGCCCCGGCCGTTGAAGTTCGGCCCCGTGCCCGCCGTCGCGACGCCCCTGCCCCCCGCGAAGAGCCGCGCCGCCCGGACGATGTCTTCGGCGTCGACGTCGGCGCGTTCGGCCACCCGCGCGGGGTCGAAGGGGGCCACCGCCGCGCGAAGCGCGTCCAGCCCGTCGACGTGGTCGCGGACGAACGCCGCGTCGTGAAGGGCCTCGCCGAGGATCACGTGGAGCATCGCGGCGAGCAGCGGGACGTCCTCGCCCGGTCGACACTGGAGATGGAGATCCGCCCGGAGCGCACTCTCCGTACGACGCGGGTCGATCACGATGAAGCGCGTGCCGCGACCGACCGCGTCGGTGAGCTCCCGGCCGGGGTTCGCGAGCGGCAGACCGCCGGCCATCGTGAGGACCGGGTTCGTCCCGATCAGGAGCACGACCTCCCGATCGGCGAAGGGCGGCGGCGGCGCCATCCAGGTCCCGTGCATCGCCTGGGCGACCGCCTTGCCCGGCTGGTCGATCGTGTTCGACGAGAAGTGCATCGCCGAGCCGATCGATTCCATGAACGCGTTGGCCAGCGGCATCGTCGCGGGATTCGCGATGCTGTAGGTCCCGCTGTACATCGCGATCGAGCGCGGCCCGCGAGTCACGAGCAGATCGCTCAAGCGCTCGGCGATGTCGTCGACCGCCTCCTGGTAGGGCACGGGTCGATGGCTCCCGTCCGGCATGCGCTTGTGCGTCTGGAGGAGTCGGTCCGGGTGCCCCCATTGATCGGGAAGCTGCCGCCCCTTGATGCAGCAGAAGCCGCGATAGGCGGGGTTCTCGCGGTCGCCGCGGACGCGGACCGGGCGCCCGTCCTCGACGTCGACCAGGACGGAACAACCGCTGTGGCAAAAACGGCAGTAGGAAGGAACGGTCTCGCGCATCACCTCACTCCTCGCCTTCTGGACCACGACGCCACGGCTCGCAGCGCACCGATCCGATTCGGCACCTCAACGATAGCGGGATCGCTGACGCGGGAATCAGGGCAAGGGACACGAGCGGCGGAGGGGCGCATCGAGCCGGCACGCGCCGCACTTCAGAAGGGCTTGTCCCCTGCGAGCGTCACGCGGTGCATCACGCGCCGCTCGCGATAGTCCGCGACGGCGAGATGCTGGGCCGAGCGGTTGTCCCAGAAGGCGATCGCGTTCGGCGTCCACCGGAACCGACACTGGAACTCCGGCGCACGAATGTGGTCACACAGAAAGGGCAGGAGGAGCGCGTTCTCACGCTCGGTCAGCCCGACGATCCGCGTCGTGGAGTTCAGATTCACATAGAGCGCCTTGCGGCCGGTCCGAGGATGGGTCCGGACGACCGGATGCTCGACCGGCGGACTCTTCTCGAGCATCGCCGCCACGTCTGCGTTCGTGTGGCCGCCGGCGTTCGCGCGCAGGAGCGTCGCGGTCAGGTCGTGGATCGCCGTCATGCCGTCGAGCATCTCGCGAAGCGCCGGAGACAGCGCGTCGTAGGCCGCGTACGCGCTCGCGAAGCAGGTGTCGCCGCCTCGCGACGGGAGCTGGACCGCCCGCAGGATCGAGCCCATCGGGGGCTCGGCCATGAACGAGTTGTCGCTGTGCCAGACGTCCGTCCCCTCGCCCCGCGCGTCGGTCTGGTCCAGCACCAGGAGCGCAGGGTCGCTCCCGTGCTCGGTCATGAAGGGCGGATGGCAGAGCTCGCCGAACTGACGTCCGAAGGCGATGTGCTGTTCGGGCGTGACGTCCTGGTCGCGGAAGAAGACGACGAGATGTTCGAGGAGCGCGTTCTCGATCTCACGGACCTCGTCCGGCGCGAGGGGAACCCGGAGATCCACCCCCGAGATCTCGGCCCCGACGGTCGGCGTCAACGCTTCGATGTGCATGGATGGCGATTCGCTCCCTGTCGCGGATGTTGGCGCGAGACGCCGGCGGAAACCATCCCCCCGCGCCCGGACCGGATTCGCCGCACACCGAACGCTACGCTCGCCCGACGCCACCCCACACGAAGGCCACGATGGACGCGCTCGCAGAGAAGATCCGGAAGACGATGGTCGGCACGATCGCCGAATACGGGCTCCTCGAAGAGGGAGACCGGGTCCTGGTCGCGGTGTCGGGGGGCAAGGACTCGACCATTCTGCTGCTCCAGCTCGAGGCGATCCGACGGCGCGCGCCCTTCGCCTTCGAGCTCGAGCCGGTCCTCCTCGATCAGAAGCAGCCCGGATTCGACGCGAAGCGCTACTCGGACTGGCTCGAAGCGCGCGGCTTCCGACTCCGGATCCTCGAGCAGGACACGTACTCCGTCGTCGTCTCCCGGACCGCGCCGGGCAAGAGCTATTGCGGCCTGTGCTCGAGGATGCGCCGCGGCGCGCTCTACACGTTCGCCGCCGAGAACGGCTTCACGAAGATCGCCCTCGGACACCATCGCGAGGACTTGAACGAGACGCTGCTCCTGAACCTGTTCTTCTCGGGCGTGCTCGGCAGCATGCCGGCGCGCCTTAGGTCCGACGACGGACGCAACGTCGTGATCCGCCCCATGGCCGAGGTCTCCGAGGCGGACCTCACCCGCTACGCGGAGGCGCTCGCGATTCCGGTGATCCCCTGCAACCTGTGTGGCAATCAGGAAAGCGCCCGTCGGCAGGAGATGAAGAGGCTCATTGCGGAGCTCGAATCACGCTATCCGGGCCTTCGCGGCAGCATGCTGACGGCGCAGAAGAACCTTCGGGCGAGCCAGCTCCTCGATCCCTCCTTCGACCCGGTCGTCGAGGACTGAGCCCGACGCCTGGCGGGACCGCACAGTCACCCCGACCGACGAGGAGGCCACCAAGACGGTTGCGTACGAAGTCGAGGACCCCGTCGCCCCGATCCCCCTCGATCGCCCGGAGGCGCGCACCGGAGCGGAAGGCGCGATGATCCGCGCCGGCGAACGGCCGCCGCCTTTTCGGGAAGGTGTACATCCGCCACACTCTCCCCGTTGGGAATCGACGATTCAGGGGGTGAAATGACCGATTCGAACCGACGACTGCGTCTCGTGCTGCTCGGCTGCCTGGCCGCCTCGCTCCTCACCTGGGGTGGCTGCGCGGCCTCCCAGAGCTCGGGGAGCGTTTCCGACTCCCTCGGAAGCTTCTCCGACTCTTCGGGGTCGTTCTCCGATTCGTCGACGAGCTCGAGCGGCGACGACGTCGCCTACCGGGGCGACGTGCGCGCCTTCACGGTCGCGCACGTGTCTTCGGGGGGAACGCCCGAGTCCCTGCGACGAGGTCTGTCCGACGTCGCGCTGGCTCGTGGGATCAGCGACTGGGAAGCCGTCCCCGCGACCTTCACGGCCGTCGGAGCGGGCCTCCAGCAGGCGGGCGTCCCGATGCATCGACTCCTCGCCTACCAGCAGAGCCTCGCAGTGCCGGGAACGGAAGCGCACGCGGCGATCGGACGCGGGTATCGCCTGAGCGAACTTCCCCAGGCTAGATGACCGGCTGGCGCCGAGGCCCCGTGCTCGCGCGCACGGGACTCGGCCTGCTTCTGGTCCTCTGGACGGCCGGCCCCGCCCTCGCTTCCGGTGCGCCCCCGCCTCCGTCGGAGCCCATCGAGTTCTGGGTGATCGAGCCGAACGAAGGCGACTCGGCGGGCGGGCATGCCGCGCTTCGAATCGGCGAGCGCGTCTTCCACGTCCAGCGTCGACCGGATGGTCTTCTCTCCGATTGGCGAACGCCGCGCGTGCACTTCGAACGGGTCTACCGGGGACTCGGCAATCGGGGCATCCGCGCGATCCCGCTCGCCCTCGACTCCACCGAGCGCGCTCGGCTCACACGCTCCCTCGAAAATCGATTCTTCGACCGGCGCCACCGCCTGACGCGACTCGACACGCTCGAACGCGAGCAGGCGTGGCTCGAGAACGCGCTCGAGCGCGAGGTCCTCTCGATCGAGGTGCCGGGCCTCGGCCTGATCGGCGACGCCAACGGCGGCTGCGAAGACCCGCGCTCGCGCCATCTAGCGCAGTTCAAGCGCACGCTCGCCGAGCGAAAGGGCGGGGGCTGGCTGGCGTCCCAGCTCGAACGGGCGGAGGACCGCGTCGACCACCGTGTCGCCGCGCTGGGGTCGGCGAGCGACGCCCCCGCCCTCCCCGAGCTCGTCGAGGCGGTGCGAACGCGTGAGGCGCTCGCGATGCTGCACGCGTGCAGGCGCCCCGCCCCCGAGCGAATGGTCGACGTTCCGGGGAGTGCGATCGTCGACGCGCCGAGTCGCGCGGGCCTGGGAAGGATCTCCAGGGCACTCGAAGCGCGGCTCTACGCGCTGCTCGAGAGTCCTCGGGACGACGTCGGTCTCGCGATCCTGCTGACCGCGGCCCGCTGGAGCGCGATCGAGGAGAGCCTGCGGACCGGCCGCCTGATCGCGATCGATCCGCTCGCCGACCCGCCCGAGCAGGGCGACGCCATCGATGGGGGGCTGCCCGAGGCGTGGCTCTCGCGTCTCGACGACGAGGCGCGAGAGCGACTGGCGCGTCACGTCGCGAACCTCGAGGAAGGGACCGCGCCGCTCGAGGCGCGGCTGGTCTCGGTCGAAGCGGCTCTCCACGACGTCCGGCGACTGAGAGAACGTACGCGGCCTGCTGACGACGGACGCTGGGTCGACGGCACGACGCCACCCGATCGTCGCTACGCCGCGGCGGTCATCCCCCTCCCCCGGCCAGAGACCATTGCGCTCGAAGTCCTGGCACGGCGGCGGGATCTCTTCCGCACGGTCGCTCGCGAAGCCAGAGGTCAGCTGGAGACCGATCTCCAGTACGCCCTCTTCTACAGGAACTGCGTCACCGAGCTCACGCGACTCCTCCAGAGGGATGCGCGGGACCCGGGATCGGGATGGGGATTCATTCCGGTCGCGGCCGGTCGCCGGGTCGAACGTCTGCTCGGCGATGTCCCGCCCCGCACGCTCCCGAGCGCACGCTTCGAGCAGCTCGCGGATCAGGGGCGCGGCGGATCGAGCGGCGCGAACGGCTGGCGCGAGTGGAGCCCGCTCACGAGCCGCACCTATCGCCCCCATCCGGTCGACTCGAGCTTTCTCTTCTTCACGCGCGAGCGTCGCTGGTCGCGGCCGCTCCTGGGCGCCGTCAACCTCGTCTTCGGAACCGGGACCGCGCTCGTCGGTCTGCTCGCTGCCCCGCTCGATCGGGGCGAGCGACTGCGTCGAGGCGCCCAGGGCGTCGTCATGAGCGTGCCCGAGCTCTTCTTCTTCAGCGTCCGGCAGGGGACGTATCCGATCGTGCCGCCCGGGTTCGACGAGAGCGATCGTCTGCCCGAAGCGCCGGCGCCGGATTGAGCGCGCTGCGAGTCTCGCCGGGACTCGCCGTTCGCGCCTCAGCAGATATCCTTCTGGAGCGCGACGCGCCCAGGCCCGAGGGACGCGACGCCGAGGTCCGATCATCGTGGCGAGTCAGGCCCACCAGACCGAATCGGTGCCCTACGCGGGCCGCGTGATCCCGCTGCCCGGACGCGGCGAGATCTTCTTCCGCGAGGCGCGAGGCCCCCGGAAGGCTCCGACGTTCTTCCTCCTCCACGGACTCGGCGCCACGGGGCTGCTCAACTGGCAGAGCGCCCTCGACGCGCTCGCTCGCGACTACCGCGTGATCGTCGTGGACCATCGGGGTCACGGCCGCGGGATCGCCTCCCGCGCCCCCTTCCGCCTCGCCGACTGCGCCGACGACGTCGCGGCTCTCGCCGACGCCCTGCAGGTCGATCGCTTCTTCGCCGCGGGCTACTCCATGGGCGGACCGATCGCGCAGCTGCTCTGGCACCGCCATCGCGAGCGCGTCGACGGGCTCGTCTTCTGCGCGACGGCCTGTCGATTCTCATCGGACGAGGGACGCCGCCTGAGCTTCCTCGCGAGCCCCTCGATGCGCCTGGTCGGACGGGTGGCCCCGCGAGAGGCGATCCGCCGGCGCGTGCTCGACTACGTGTCGAATCAGTTCGAAGACCCCGCGATCCGAAGCCGCATCCTCGAGGAAGTCTCGCAGAGCGATCCCATCGCGATCTGGCAGGCGGCCGCCGCGATCCTGCGCTTCGACTCGCGCGAGTGGATCGGCGAGATCGACGTCCCGAACGCCGTCGTGCTCACCGCGCGCGACAACATGGTCCCCCCGACCGCCCAGCGCGGCCTCGCGAATCGGCTGGCAGACAACGTGGTCTTCCCCGTCGACGGCGATCATGCCGCCTGCCGGACCGCCCCAGATCGCTTCGTGCCTGCCTTGACGCAGGCCTGCGCCTCGGTCGTCACGCGGTCTTGCACGCGGCGGCGGGACGGCGGATAGCGAGACATGGACCGTAGTCTGCACCCGGCACGCATCCTGCGATGTCGGGATGCATGTCGACTCCGCCCTTCCTGCGTCGCCCACCTCACTGCCCCAACCCCGACTGCGATTTCCATGCAGATCCAACCGGTTGGCGCTTTCAGAAGAATGGCTTCTACGAACGAGAGGCCCGGCCGCGCCGGATCCAGCGGTACCGCTGTACCCGTTGCGGCCGCTACTTCAGTTCA
>JANSYR010000016.1 GCA_024742285.1 bacterium
AAGTCCATCTTCTCGGCCAGACCCTTGTGCGCCTGGCGGGAAGTGATCGCAGCCGTCAGCGTCGTCTTCCCGTGGTCGACGTGACCGATCGTGCCCACGTTCACGTGGGGCTTCGTCCGCTCGAACTTTTCCTTGGACATGGTGCTTGCCTGCTCACTCTCTTGCTTGATTGCTGTGTTCAGCTGGCTGGCGATCCGGCTCGTCCGGTCGCCGTGTTGAGTCGCCTTCGACGGGCCGCGCCGGATCTCGTTCCGTCGCTTCCCCCACGACGCCCCCCGGAGCCGCAGTCTCGAAGTCGAGTTGTTGAAAAGTCTCCCGACGCCATCGCGCCGTCTCGTCTCGCGGCCGACCGGAATCGGATCGCATCGTTCTGGAGCTCACGAGCGGGCTTGAACCGCTGACCTCGTCCTTACCAAGGACGTGCTCTACCACCTGAGCTACGTGAGCAAAATTGCTTTGGGTCTCTTCCTGTCGGCCTCTCGCGACCTCGACGCCTCGTCCTGCCCTCGCGGCCTTGCGCCTCGAAAACAATTGGAGCGGGAAACGGGATTCGAACCCGCGACCCCCAGCTTGGAAGGCTGGTGCTCTAGCCAGCTGAGCTATTCCCGCAGAAAGTCCGGGATGGTGGAGGGAGGAGGATTCGAACCTCCGTAGGCCAAAGGCCAGCAGATTTACAGTCTGCCCCGTTTAACCGCTTCGGTATCCCTCCGTAGATCCCGTTCGTTTCGTCTTCCGGGTCGATCCGATCGACTCTCTCCCTCGCTCCCTCATTCGACCCCGGCCTCCGAGAGCCTCCCGCGAGATTCCGGTGGCGCACCCCTGTCCGGCGGGCTTCGCCGGACGCGACGTCGGTGCGTCGCGGGTCGTTCTCCAGGGAATCCGGGAGCGGAAGTCGTTCGGACTCGTGTCGAACACATCGTGAAGCGGTGGCGGCTTGGCGTCGGACCGAGTGGCTCTCGGCGTGTCCGGCGGATCGACTCGTCCTACACACGCACGTGTCACGCGACTCCATGAACTGGGCATCGCGGACGGTCTCGGGGTCGTGCATGCGGACCAGAGTCGGGGCCGGAGCTTCGGCACCTTGGCCTCTCGCTCTGTGCCTCTCGCTCTGTGCCTTTTGCCCTGTGCCTCTCGCTCCTCGGTCTATCCAGCCAAGGCCATGCGCACCAGGCGCTTCAGGTGTGGGTCTGGGATCGATCGGTTCGTCCCGTCTACTCGTTCCTCTCGTCGTTCCGATCCTTCCGCGTTGCGACTACGCCGCTTTGCATCGGACCGGCTAACGACCCTGACAACACGCCAGGATCGTTGATGTTTCCTTCTTCGTTCGTTCGCCCCTAACAGGGACGACGCGGCGATCGTTTTCGTCTGACTCGCACAGGCTGCGCAAGGGGTGGAGCTGGCGAGGGGACTCGAACCCTTAACCTTCGGATTACAAATCCGGTGCTCTACCAGTTGAGCTACGCCAGCCCGGATCCTGCCACCCGGCCCGCGTCGTGTCCGAAGACATCAAGCCTTCGAACCAGCACGCCACGCGTTCGTCCGCGTAGGCGTGCCCCGACCGGGTCGAGTACGAAACCGATGTGACCGAGCGCGAATTGAATCTTTTTGTTTGGGTCCCCGAGGCGGCAGACTATAGACCGGCCCGGTCCCCGCTGGCAAGCGCCTAGAGGACCACCCCAGGCCCCGCCGGGGAAGAACTCTCCGGTTCTCCCCACGACCCGCGGGGATCAGCGCTCGGGCTGACCGCGACGGCGGACCAGATCGAAGAGGATCGCAGCTCCCGCCGTCGAGACGTTGAGGGAGGCCACCTCCCCGCGCATCGGGACCCAGACCCGGTGATCCGCCGCGGACGCCACACTCGGTCGAACCCCCCGGCCCTCGGCCCCGAGCACGACGACGAGGGGGGCATCGAGCAGGCGGTCTTCCATCTCGTAGAGCGAGCGACCGTCCTCCGGAGCCGCCGCGACCACCCAGTAGCCCCGCTCCTGCAGTCCCCCGAGGGCCCTGTTCAAGTTCGGCACGCGGGCTACAGGCAGCCACTCGATCGCGCCCGCCGAGGCGCGCGCGACCGCCGGAGTCAGGGCGGGAGCACGGCGCTCGGTCAGCACCAGTCCTGCGACCCCGGCCGCTTCGGCCACCCGGGCGATCGCGCCCACGTTCTGCGGATCCTCGACGCCGTCGAGGGCGAGCAGGACCGGCGGGAGCGGCGCGGCGTAATCGGCTGCGCGTTCGACCAGGGCCCGCAGAGAGAGCTCGGGCAAGGGCTCCGCTTCGGCAGCGATGCCCTGGGACTGGGCGTCGGGCGCGACGCGCTCGTCCAGGACGCTCCGCGGGACCCGTTCCACGACGACGCCCGCTGCACCCGCCGCGTCGGCCACCTCGGCGAGCTCCGCGCGATCTGTGCCCTCTCGGATCCAGACGCGGTGGATCTCTCGTCGGCCCGCCCGAAGCGCCTCGCGCACCGGATGGAGGCCGTAGAGCCACTCGGTTCCGCCGCCACGTTCGCCTCGACGCCGATCCGTGCCGCGCCGCTTGCCGCGTCCTTCCGCGACTCCGACTCCGCGCCGCTTGCCGCGTCCTTCCGCCACTCCGACTCCGCCCCGCTTCGTCGTGCGCCGTCCGGTGCCGGACGTCGCCTCTGCGCGGGCCCGCGCCTCGCGTCAGCGGATCAGCATAGCCCGAAGCGGATCGACGGCTTCGAGGAATGGCGCGCAGTCCTCGATCTGCGGGTGGTTCTTCAGCTCGAACTCGAGATAGGCGACGACCTCGCCGAGCGCCTCGTCCACCTCGCGTACGCGATCGCCGGTCAGACGCAGCGCTCGATGGCTCAGCACCGCGGGATCGAGCGTCCCCTGCTCTCCCACCTGGACGCCTTCGAGCAGCTTGCGCCCGTTCTCGGCACTCTCCTCGAGGATGCGGTCGAGGCGTCCCGCGACCTCGCTCGCGCCGTCGAGGGCGATCAAGGGCGCGGCGAGCTCGAAGATGAGCTTCGCGTGGAGCTCGACGGCTTCGCGAACCACGTCGTCGTCCGCCGTCGTCCACGGTCCGTGCTCCTCGGACGTTCCTACCTCGATCGCGACGTGGCCCGTCAGCTGTAGGAACTGGATCGTTCGCGCGGCGGTTCGCGGATCGAATCCCGAGTGGTGGCAGATGCCGGCGAATCGATCCTCGTCGGCGAGCGCATCGAGGATCGCGCGCTCGTTGTCCGAGGCCGGGGGCCGGGACGCGTCTCCAAGCAGGATGGCGGTGCGCGGATCTTCGAGGCGCGCGAGGAACCGCAGCAGGTCGTCGCGCCGCGCGAGCCCCTCACCGATCAGGCGACGGGTCGGAAGGCTCAATCGAACGACGTTGTCGGGCTCGATCTCGCCTTCCCAGAAGTGGATCCAGCCCGCGGTGTAGGAGAAGAGCGAACGAACGATGTCCTCGACCTGGGTCTTCACGCCGTTCCAGAGCTCTCGCGGCGTGAGGATCCCGAGCTCGACCACGACCTTGCCGAAGCGCGTGCTCGGGTGGTACCGCTGCTCCGCGAGATCGAGCTGGCCCTGCTCGATGAGCCCGGCGCGAAGCAGGCAGGCCCCGAGTCGGTCGGGCACGAGGTTCGATGCTGCGAAGACGACCTCTCCCCGACTCAGCCAGACCGCCTTCTCTTCCCCTTCGTACTGAAAGAGCAGGTACCCCGACTTGCCCGCGTCGTGGACGAGCGCAAGGAGATCGGCGAGGGCGAACGCGCGCACGTCGCAAGACAGAACGAGATCGCGATCGGCGGGCACTTCCGTCCCGGCGTCGTCACCACGTTCAAGCAGGATCGCGCGTCCCGATCGCGCAAGGACGCGAAGCCCCTCTTTCGGGTCGAGCCCGAGGACTCTCTTCGATTCGGTGGAGAAGGACCGACCGAACGCGAAATCGCTCTCGTCGTGGGACACGGCTGCCTCGTCGCACCGGTGGGGAACCGACGCGTCCCGTCTCTTGTCGGGAGAGATCGTCCGGCGCTTGAGCATTCCCCCGAGAGCCGCACGAGGCATTTCCCTACACGGGACGGGCACCTCCCTCGGGAGGCGCACGCCGATTGCGCTCAAGCCCTTCGATGGCCACCGCCGATACGAAGAGTAGACCGACGAGGAGTCGAACATGGGCAGAGCGCTTCGAAGGCATCGCACCGACACGCGAACGACCCCGCGCCTCCCCCTCTGCGCCCCGGTCTTCGTCACCACCGATGAAGGAAAGCCCGTGGCCCCGTTGGCGCGGACGGCCGAGATCGGCCTGGGCGGGCTGCGCCTGACCGCGGCCGAGGGCGTGGCGCCCGGCGCGCGTGTGCACGTCGCCGTGCGCCTGCCTTCGGGCCGGATCTTCGAGATCGACGGCCGAGTCGCCTGGTCGAGACAGACCCTCCACCCCGCTCTCTTCGGCACGCCCACGGGGCGGGACGACGACGCCGACCTCGGCATCGCCTTCGACCCCACCTGTGAAGAGGCGCTGCTGCCGATCGCCCGCCTCTTCGTTGCGCGAGACCAGGAGCGGATGCGGGCGAACCGGATCCGACGGATCCACGGGCTTCCGCTCCATGCTTGATCCGCGCGAACCCGACTGGGTATGCTTGCTCTTCCGATGAGACCCCCCGGCACGTTCAAGCTTCTCGGCCGCGCCCGACGCAGGGAACGCGGCGAAACCGACGCCCTCGACCCGATGGCGCTTTGTGCCGGGCGTGGGGATCGCATCGTCGATTCCCTGCGCATGCAGATCCTCGACGGGGCCGAAGACCAGTCGCTCCGCATCCGCCAGATCTTCCACGATCCCAAGGAGATCTTCCGCGTCGAGATCGACTGCCCCGACCAGAACTACCAGCGCACGACCCTGCTCGACCGCGATGCCCTGGAAGACCTCCTGGCAACGGACGACGTCCGCGAGAGGGTCCTGGATCAGTTACCCGACTGATTTTGGTCGGCGCTGCGCGCCTCGCGACGCGCGCTTCGCGGCGCGCGTCTTGCGCTGAGGGCTCCGTCTATCCGACTGACGTCGGTCGGCGCTGCGCGCCTCGCGACGCGCGCTTTGCGGCGCGCGTCTTGCGCTGAGGGCTCCGTCTACCCGACTGACGTCGGTCGGCGCGCCGTCGAAGCCGCGCTTCCCGCGCGCGGTGCCCGAACGCGCCCCGCGCCGCGAGCGCAAGAGACGCGCGCCAAAGCGCGTCTCGCGAGGCGCCTTGCGCCGATCAGAAACGGTGCCCGGGGCAGGACTCGAACCTGCACGGCCAGAGGCCAGATGATTTTAAGTCACCCGCGTTTACCATTTCGCCACCCGGGCCCGGCTCCATTCTATCCCGTCGGCTCTCCGGACGCCGAACCGGAGACGATCCTCCGAGTCCGCTCGGCGCGACGGT
Organism: bacterium; assembly: GCA_024742285.1. Lineage (NCBI taxonomy): Bacteria > bacterium. Next base: position 5,375 of record JANSYR010000016.1, read on the forward strand.
CGAACCGACACTTGACGGCGTCGACGACGACGCGAATAATGCCGCCGATGCAGACCGCTTCCCTACGCCACACGGGTGCCGAGCCTGAGATCGCCGTCACGACGACGACGACGACGGACACGTCCGCCTAGCGAACCGGAAGCGCAGCCCCGATCACCTGCAACGCCCTCCCGGTCCGCCGGGAGGGCGTTGCTCGTTTCGGGGCCCTGTCGGGCGCCGAAACGCCCCACGACAGGAGTCCACCATGACCGCATCCTTCCGCGATCTGCGCGATCGCCCCCTCACCGTCTGTGTCGTCGGCGCCACCGGCGCCGTCGGCGAAGTCCTCCTCTCCGTCCTCGAGGAGCGTCGCTTCCCGGTCGGGGCGCTCCGCCCCCTGGCGAGCGCCCGATCCGTCGGCGCCACGGTGCGCTTCGCGGGGCGCGACCATCCCGTGCGCGAAGCGCGGCCCGAAGCGTTCGAGGGAGCCGACCTGGTCTTCTTCGCGGCGACCGGCGAACTCTCGAAGAGCCTCGCTCCCGAGGCGGCCGAACGCGGTGCGATCGCGATCGACAAGTCCAACACCTGGCGCATGCACGAGCACGTGCCGCTCGTCGTTCCGGAGATCAACGCCGATGCCGCGCTCGGCCATCGAGGCATCATCGCCTGTCCGAACTGCACGACCATCGGCCTCGTGATGGCCCTCGAGCCGATCCGGCGTGCCGCGGGGCTCGAAGAGATCGTCGTGACGACCCTCCAGGCCGCTTCCGGTGCCGGCCGGGACGGACTCGACGAGCTCGAGGCCCAGCAGGCGGCGCTCGCCAGTGGTGCCTCGCCCGAAGCCGAGGTCTTCCCGGCCCCCCTCGCGAACAACCCCCTGCCCCTCTGCGAACGATTCCTCGAGAACGGCTACTCGACCGAGGAGCAGAAGCTCCGCCAGGAGACGCGCAAGATCTTCGACCTGCCGTCGCTTCCGATCGCGATGACCTGCGTGCGGGTCCCCGTCCCGGTTGGACATGCCGCGACGGCGCTCGTGCGGACGACCCACCCGCTCGACGCCGAAGAGGCACAGCGGGCAATCGCAGGCTTCGAGGGCGTCGAGCTCGTCGACGATCCGGCCGAGAACCTCTTTCCCACCACGCGCGACGTCGTCGGCCGAGACGAAGTCCTCGTCGGGCGCGTCCGACGGGACCTCGATTCCGAGCGCCTCTGGCTCTGGGAGGTCTCCGACAACCTCCGAAAGGGCGCGGCCACGAACGCGGTCCAGATCGCCGAGACCCTGCTGGCCGCGCCCCCGTCGTCGCAGGCGCCCGGTCCGTTCTGACGCCCGTGGCTCCGGTCCGCGGCCGCGATCGCGACCCATGCCGCCGTCCCCGATCGCGCACGAACGACGCCCCCGTCGGGCGCATACCCGACGGGGGCGTTCATCGTCACGTGCCCTTGAGCTCGACGAGGACCTCGCGGTAGGGCCGGGTGCCGATGTTCACGGCCCATTCCAACCCGCCCTTCGGCACGGCCACGGTATTGCCCTCGGCGGGCAGCTCGACCACGACCGGGTCGCCGGCGCCCTCCGGAAACACCCCGGCGATCAGGTCTCCGGAGAAGATCGCCAGGTAGTAGTCGTGCTCGTGGCGATGGAGGGCGCTCGACTCTCCCGGCTCGAGCCGCATCTCCCAGATCCGCACCCGATCGTCTTCGAAGAGGATCCGATCGGCGATGGTCCCGATCTCGTCTGCGGCGTGCGCCTCGCGGAACGCCTCGAGCCGGGCGAGCTGCGCGGCGGTCGGCGTCACGTATCGGGGCGAAGTATGAATCATCGAGCACCTCCCTCGTACGCATCGTACCGGGTCGGGCCGCGCGTCGGCAGGCACCTCGCCTTCGCTCCCGGTTCCTGTCGGAACAGGCGCCCTCTTCAGAGCGGGTCGACGCGAAGACGCTCCAGACGGGTCTCTGCGATGTACCCCCTTCCGTCTCGGCGAACGTACTTCTCGTGGTCGTGACCGAAGCCCTGGAGACCGACGCGCTTTCCGTCCTCGGCCGGAGGCCACTCGACGTTCGAACATGGCCCAGATTCCGTTCGCCACGTCGGAGCCGTGGCACGCTCTTCGTCCATCCAATCGACTGCCGCCATCATCCAGCCGTACCGCTCGAGGTCGTCGTAGCAGATCCCGCCGTGCGTGACGGTGCAGGACTCGTCGGCTTCGAGGTCGACGAGGAGATTCCGGATCGCCCGTTCCGGGGAGACCACGTGGTCCGGCTCGGCGGGTCGATGCGCGTGCTAGCAGCCACGTCGCCCTCGCGGGCACCCGTCGCCCGCAGCCCCGGAGGCCGTGCCTCGGCGCTGCGCTCAAGGTGCCCGGTCAGCATGTCGCCGGGGAAGAGCAGGCTCCCTCCGATTCCTGCGTCCACGAGCGCGTGGCGAAGCGTCCCGCCGAAGCTCATGACCGCGAGCCTACAGGTCTGGTCGGCCATCATCCTCACCGCGGGCGCGAGGACGCTCAGCGAAGCGGTGAGCAGAACGCGTCGGTAGCCGTCCCGCGCCCGGATAGAGGGCAGAAACGCGAGCACGATTCGGTTCGAGCCACGCCCGTTCACGTCGAGCACGAACAGCCAGTCATCGTTCGTCAGCCGGTCGATCGCACCGAACTGCTGGACGCCAACGTTGGCGCAGAGGATGTCACAGCCTCCGAGCGCCGATTCGACATCCGAGGCGCTTCGCACGTCGACCCGGCCGGCCGCGTTCGACACCCCGTGTCGGTCGGCGATCTCGGACGCCGTGGCGATGGCGTCCGGTTCGAAGCGGATCCGAGTGTGGGTTTCCCGACGCGCCACCCCTGCGCTCCCGAAGGAACGATGAAAGCAGGCTGAAGTCCTTGGCCTAGAGTTGTCGGTCCCGCAGCGTTCAAGACGAAGGCGCGGGCGGTTGGGGGATCCATGCGCGCGTTGCTTCTTCCGCTTGTCGGTATCGGGCTCCTCCTCCCGTACACGAGCAGTGCCGCATCCTTGACGTGGGTCTCTGACCTGATCGCCGAAGAAACCGACTACGCTGCAACGCTGCGCGGTGTCACCTCGGGGGGCGACGTCCTCCTGGGCTATTTGACCACGCCGAACGGCTTGGAGGCCTTCCGATGGACAGCGACCGACGGACTTAGAACGCTCGGCGATCTCCCCGGCGGCGAGCGAAACAGCATCGCCTGGGCCAGCTCAGCCGACGGCTCAGTCGTCGTGGGAAGCTCCATTTCCGGCTCAGGAAGAGAGGCTTTCGTCTGGGACGAGGACCAGGGAATTCGCGGACTTGGCGACCTGCCAGGCGGCGGCTTCAACAGTCGCGCGATCGCCGTATCCGATAGCGGCCATCTGATCGCAGGGGGCGCACGATCCGACCTCGGCGCAGAGGGGTTCTTCGCCGTGCCGGATGGGAGTGCTCCCGTGGGCATCGGCACGCTTCCTGGCGCATCCAATAGCCTGGTCTACGCCATCTCGGGCGATGGCACCGCAATCCTGGGCCGCTCGAGGATCGCTGCCGGCCCGGAAGCCTTCGTTTGGACCGAAGCGAATGGCATGCTGGGGCTGGGTGATCTGCCGGGGGGCATCTACGAGAGCGAGGCTTTCGCCGCCTCCTTTGACGGCAGCGTCGTGATCGGCTCCGCGAATCCGGAGGCAGGTGTCGAAGGCTTCGTCTGGACTGCGGCCGACGGCATGCGCGGCCTCGGATTCTTGCAGGAAACCCGCCTCAGCGAGAGCAATGCGTTCGGAGTTTCTCGCGACGGTCGCTTCATCGTGGGCGAATCCTCATCGGATGGAGGCGAGACATGGAGCGCAGTCATCTGGGACGAGAATCGCAACGTGCAGTCGCTTGAGCTCCTTCTCGCTCTGGCGGGCCTTGAAGCCGGCGAATGGCAACTCGACGCCGCCCACTCGATCTCGGACGACGGACTACAGATATTCGGCTACGGAACGAATTCCGCCGGAGAGCGCGATGCCTTCATCGCGGTCATTCCAGAACCGTCTTCAGGGATCCTGATCGCGTTTGGCCTTTGTCTGCTGAACCGAGGCACCGGATCCCGGCGTTGATCTTGCCCGCGGCGTCTCGGTTGCAGGGTGAGTACGGAAGTGCTTGACGGGGTCATGCGCTTGGTGGCTCGAAACTCGAAAGCGACAAGCGACCGATCGGTGAACCTCGCCAGCGAGACGCTGCGGGGGGGTGATCGAGCGAGCGACCAGACGGCCGCGTGGCTCCGGTTCTGCCTCACGATTTTCGCGATCGGGTTCGCGGCATGGAGGACGATCGAGTCTGCGAAGGAGTCGAGCCGCGCGGCCGAGTCGCGCGAGATCGCGCAGCAAAGCCGGAAGAAGCTCGAGGAGCCGGCGACGCTCTGCCTCGAGAAGCTGGAGCGCGCGCAGTCGCTCCATGACCGATTCCCGGCGTCGCGCGAGGAACTCGCGAAGATTCCTCCTTCCGCAGCATGGGTCGAGCTCGGGGTGGACCGCCTCCGGCACGACTACGCCCGCGTTCGCGCTCGAGCGACACTCTGGTTCGACGATTCGAATTCGAATACTTGCCGATCCAGATCTGGGCAAAAGGGGGCCTACGGGAGCGATCCCTCGAGTCGACGCCGCACGCGTTCACCAGGACGAGCGCCGAACTTGCCGAGGAAGGATCGAGCACTTGCGGCGGGTCGATGACATCCGCAGATCGACGGGTGCCGAGCAGAGAATCTTCGACGTGTCTGCGGACCTCGCAGACTTCGACGATGGCCGCGTTCTTGCCACGACCGAGTCCGGCGTTCCGGACGACGAGCGTGCCATGGCGGAGTGCCTGGCCGTTCCCGCGAACACCGCGACGGGGCAGACGGCGCCCCGGGCGCGCGCACGCGGTCCGAAGCCCGCGTCAGAACACGACCTCGCGATCACTCGTATCCTCCCGAAGCCCCTCGAAGATCTCCCCCTCGACATCGAGACTCTCGGCGTTCAACGCAGCGGCACAGAGCTCAGGTCGATCGGCGACGCGAACAAGCGAGGAGCGCCGAACCGATCCCGAGCACGAGCCCGAAGCCGGGCTCGGGGACGCGCGTGATGCGGAAGGAGACGCCACCGCGGTTGTCGAGGATTCGATCCTCTTCCTCGACGCCGAAGTGGACGCGCTGATCCCCGGTCAGGGTGAATGGAATCGTCGTCGGGCTCGTGTTCGCGAAGGCCGTCGCCGCGTCCGCATGGGCCGTCACGTCTCCGAAGCCGAAGTCGGGATCGATCTCCGGCTTCGCCTCGACCCGCGTGTTCCACGTTGCGCCGACGTCCGGGGCCCAGCCCGTGAAGCGCGCCTCGGGATCCGTGGCCTCCGAGAGCAGCTCGACCTCGTACTCGCCCGCCGTGAGGTAGACGCAGAGACGTGTCTCGTCGCGCGCCGCCTCGCGCCCGCCGTGGCGGTCGGCATCGATGTTGACGACGCGGGGGAGCAGCGGCAGGCCGCAGCCGGCGATCTCGGCGATCTCTTCCGGGGAGAGCCCGCGATTGTAGAACTTCACGTCGTCGATCAGTCCCTCCCAGTGCCGACTCGTCGTGTCGAGCTGGTTGTCGCGGTGACCGCCGATCGACACGGGGTCCGGAAACTGCTGTACGGGCACGTTCATCGGTCCGCCATCCCAGGAATTCTGGATCGTCGTCTCGGCCGCGTGGGCGCCATCGACGAAGATCCGCACGTCGCCGCCGCTTCGCTGCAGGGCGACGTGATGCGGCAGACCATCGGCCAGGTCGACGTCGCCCGTGGCCGCGGTTCCGCTGGGGAAGAACACGAAGACGTTCCCCTTCAGGAAGCCATTCGGTGTGAGCTCCAGACTCCATCCATTCAGCTGGTTGGCTTCGCCCGGATTGGCCGGGTCCCCGCCCGGCTCGAAGAGCTCGACGATCGTGTGACCGCTTCCGCCCGGGTCCACGTTGTCGGTCTGGATCCACGCGTCGACCGTGAAGTCTCCTTGCGGATAGAACTTCGGCGAGCGCGCGAGCTCGATCCACTCCTGGTTGATGCGCTCGAATTCGAAGGCCTGGCCATTGAACCCGGAAACGCCCGCCGCACCGTTGTGGAACGTGCCGTCGTTCCCGCCCAGGTCGTCGAAGACGCCGAACTCGCTGCCCTGGAAACGGCCCGCGATGCCGGGGCGATGTTCGGTCGGATCGGCCTTGGGAGCGCACCAGATCGTCACTTCGAGCTGCCAGGGAGACGCCGGCGGCCCCGTCGGATCGAAGCTGTTGGCGCGTGCGGCCCACAGGACGGGTTGATCGGTGAAGAGCGTCAACGGGGTGCTCTCCGTGACGCCGAGGTGTGTCAGTCCCGCACCGAAATCGTTCACGCGAGCGTCCCCGCCGATCAGGTAGGTCGCGACCGGACACAAGGCGTTGATCTCGTGCTCCTCGTCCGTCGTGAGGTCCGACACGAAGTTTCGCTGGATCCAGCCGAGCGATTCGGCGCACGTGATGTAGTCGATCTCCGTCGTCTCGTAGTCGCGCCCACCGATCTGGGAGAGGCCGGGGGCACATTCGAGCGGCGGACTCGGGGTCGGGGGGGACGGCTCGACGCGGTGCTCCAGTCCCGGCACTTCGCCGCAGACCGCGAACACCTCGATGTCGAACGGGTTCGCGCTGAGGAACCGCTCGAAGTCGGCTTCCCAGTCCTCGGCGGCCGTGCCGATGTCGCTCGGAATGCTCTCGAGAAGGAGAATGTCGCGTTCCGCACCGGAGGGAGACAGAATGGACGCCCCGCCGGAGATCACCTGCGTCCCCGCTGGGCAGTCTACATCACCATTGGCGGTGTTGGAGAAGTCGGGTGCGGTCAGGAACGACGAGAAAGTGGCGCTCACGAGCGTCAAGTCCCGCGCGTAGGGCTCGGACGGGTCGGTTCGCGAAAAGCGGAAGGACTCGATCTCCGCGCTCCCGCGCTCCTCGGGGAAGACGTCGCCGATCCCCAGCAGGTTGTCGACACCGCCGATCGCCATGCTGCCGAGCGGGAGCGTCGCGACGAGCTCGCCCTCGATCGAGAGGCTCGCGCCGTTCGCGTCGACGCGAAGGACGTAGTCCCGGAAACCCAGAGTCGTGTCGTAGGGGACGACCGCAGAGACCTGGCTGTTCGTCGACCCCAGGAAGACCTCGGACTCGCCGAACGAGATGAATACGTTTCGCGGGAGTGAATCCTTCAGGTAGACGGTGAAGCCCGATTTCGGTTGGCCGAATCCCGGAAGGGTGACCGTGCTGGAAACGATGCGCAGTCTGATCTCGACTTGGAGGACGTCCTCCGTGAAGAGGTAGTCGTAGGCCGGCGGCCGGTAGTACTGCACGTTCGCGTCGTCGTTACTCGGCCCGCCGGTCGGTCCCTGCGTGAGCGCGCCCCCCGCGACGGAGTAGTTGGTCTCGTCGAGGCCGTCGACGGGCGCGGGATCGACCACGACGTGCGTCCAGCCCTGGGCGCTCGGGAGCGTGCCGAGCGATGCGTCGTAGGAGATTTCGTAGTCCTGCGCCTGGGCGGGCGCCGATAGGCCGGTCGCCACGACGACAGACGTCATGAGCATCAAGACGGTCGCGAACCGGGAGGCGGTCGTGATTCCCTTGCACGAGACGACCGGGCGCGTTCGAGACTGGGCAGGGTTTCGTCGATGGGCGTGTCGGCTCATGATCTTCGTTTCCTGGGCAGCGTCGTCACGGAGTGCACTTCGAGACGGAAGCGGGGCGCGAGGCATGGGCCACGAGAAATCGTGGTACGCCTCGATGTTCGGGACTCCGGCGGCCGGGAACCGTGAAGCGCTTCACGCAACTGGACACTTCCGATTACCGAAGGACCACACCCCGCCGTCCGCACGAGCCACGGCGGCGAACGCACGCTGCGCCGGACCGCTGTCGCGGACCGTCGCCCGCAAGATCCGGATGGATGAGCGAGGAGAGGGAAGAGTACCACCGGGCGCATGCCCGTGACCGGGGGAGGTCGAGGGATCGCCGCGTCGATGCCGGCGCGACGCACGGCCGCTGCCGATGGGAGAGGACGTTTGAGATGTCTTTCCCGCACCGCCGACTACGCTGAGAACGGGCAGGTAGTCCCCTCGGTGGCGCATCAGACCCTTCCTGGGTCCGCCAGGAGCTCCGCACGATGGACGGGGACAGGCGCCTCTTTCGCAGTTGCATGCGCGCCGTCTGGCACCCTCGCCGCGGTCGCGCCCGCCTCTGCGCAGTCCTGCCCACCGCCCCAGACGGCTCGGGTCGGAAGCCCGACTGAGCTCGCACGCGCGTCCGGCCTCGTGGCTTCCATCGCCGTCGGCCAAGGAGCTGCTTCAGCGGCCCTCGCCCGCAACCGATCCCGTCCACCGAACGACGAGACCGCGAGGCACTCACCGGATTTCGCACACACGGCATTCGATCGCGCAGCCGATCGGCCTCGCAGAGCGGGCAAGACGCCCGGTCCGATCGTGCCCTGCGTCGCAGGGCGGGCAAGGCTCGACGAATCCGCCGTCACGCCCCAACGGCCAACCCGAGTCGCAGCGCGGGCAAGGCGCCACAAAATCGCCCAAATGCCCCTACGGCCACGAGTAAGTGGAGGCGGCGCCCGGATTTGAACCGGGGATCAGGGCTTTGCAGGCCCGTGCCTTACCACTTGGCTACGCCGCCTCGGGGACGCGAACGCGTCCGCCGCGCCCGGATGGGCGCGCGAGGACCCCAGGATGTACCAGCGACGCCCCGCGACGTCAAACCGAACGGACGCGTAAGGCCCCGATTCTGCTCGGATCTCGGGCTCAGATCTCAGGAAAGGCGACCCGGTCGCCGCCGAGCTCGAGGGAGAAGCCGTCTCCTTCCGCCTCGACGGCACCGAGGAGCTCCGACTGCGCCGCGTGGTTGAAGCGAGCGAGGAGCCCATCGGGGACCAGATCGCGCTTCACGCGACAGAGGAGCGCCTCGTCGATCTTCGAGATCTCGAGGCTCGCGAGATCGAGGGCCTCCCGACTCCCGTCGGAGAGCACGACCTCGCCCGTCGCGAAGTCGACTTCGCGAACGAAGAAGCCGGCCTCCTCGACGACGACCTCTCCGCGGAAGTGATGGAGGCGAACGATGAACTTCTGCTCGTCCGCCAGGTACTCGACGTTCCGCTCGAAATGCTCCCGAAGCTTTCGATTGCGGATGGGCTCGCCCTCGTGAAGGAACCGGCCATCGTGACGGAGCACGAGTCCGAAAGGCTTGAGCGGCGGCGGCCCGCCGGTGGGGCCGTCCGGGCCGGGAGAAGCAGGAGCAGTCATCGATCGCATTCCGGGCCGACGATGTGGAGGAGCGCGACGGTCGGCAGCACGTCATCGAGTCGGCTCCCGATGAGCATCGCGGGCAGCGCCTGTGCATTGTAGAAGCTCGGGGCTCGACATCGCACGCGTCGCGGCAGCCCGACCCCATCGCTCGCCAGCAGGAATCCCAGCTCCCCGGTCGACGTCTCGACGCTCGCCACACCCTCGCCGCTCGCCACGTGGAGGTCGTCGCTGCCCGGCGTACAGAGCTCACCCGGGCCGAGACTCGTCAGCAGCTTGTGGCATTGATCCACCATGCCCAGGCTCTGGCGGATCTCCTCGATCACGACCAGCAAACGATCCAGTCCGTCGCCGCGTTCCCCGACCGGCACGTCGAAGTCGAGGGCACCGTACGCGAGGTAGGGCCGGTCGCGCCGCAGATCGAGGGGCGCTCCCGCCGCGCGAAGCGCGGGCCCGGTCACGCCCCAGGCGATCGCGTCGTCCGCCGAGATCGGCGCGACGTCCCGAAGTCGGCGGATCACCGTCGGGTTCTTCACCGCGACGCGATCGAGCTTCGCGAGCTCCGCGTCGATCGCCGTGCGGCGCTCCGTCCAATCCTCGGCGAGGTCGCCCTCGAGGCCCGCTCGCACGCCGCCGATCCGCACGAAGCCATCGAGGGGCGCCCCTCCGGTGGCCGCGCCGAGCGCCTGCATCGCGAACGTCTCGAGGCGGTGCGCGACCAGCGCTCCTTCCCCGATCGCGATCGCGTTCAAGACCGCACCGAGCCGAGCGGCATGGTCGGTGATCCGGGCGAGCTCGCCGACGAGCATGCGCCCCCAGATCGCGCGGTCGGGGACCGGAAGACCCGCCAGGGATTCGACGGCGAGGCAATACGCGGTCTCGGCCAGCACGCCGGTGGCGAGACCGAGTCGGGACACGTGGGGCAGCGCGTCGGCCCAGGTGCCCTGCTCGCAGGTGAACTCGAAGCCCCGGTGGCCGAAGCCGATGTCGACCTCGAGGTCGGTGATCCGGTCGTCGTCGAGGTGGACGAGGAAGCTCGCGCTCCCGCCGGCGGCCGTCGTCACGTGGCGCACGCCGGGGTGGCTGAAGCCGACCTCGACGGCGGTCTCCGGGAAACCGAGACGCGCGGACAGGGACCCTTCGGGCCCGACCTCGGTGCTCATCGGAGCGTCCCCTCCGCGGCCGGCCCGCCTTCGGTAGACGGCGCACGCGCCGGAGGCGACTCCCCCTTTCGGAGCGGTGCGCCCTCGAAGGCCGGATCGAGGAGCAGGCGCCGCAGCTCCGGATGTCCCTTGAAGTGGAGGCCGAAGAGATCGAAGGCCTCGCGCTCGGGCCAGGCGGCGCCGGGCCAGAGCGAGAGGACCGACTCGATCGAGGGATCCGCCTCGGCGACGACGGCATGCACGCGGACCGCGGCGTGGCGGCTCGCGGAGTGGAGCCGGTAGACCACCTCGAACCGGTGCTCTCCTTGGCCGGCCCCGCGATCGATCACGGTCAGGTCGACCAGGCGATTCGCGGCGGTCTCGTCCTCGTCGACGAGGCGAGCGAGGAGCGTCTTCGCGTGCGCACCCGGCACGGTGATCCGCAGCTCGCCTCCGGGATCCGGCGATTCGATCACCTCGACCGCGAGGTCGCGGTGACGCGCGCGCATCGAATTCGGATCGATCCGGCTCACGCGCGCGCTTCCCGCAGGAGATCGATCTCGGGCAGCCGCCCGTCGAGGGTCGCCAACACGGACGGGGCCGGCTTCGCGATGAAGAGGCCCTGCCCCCACTGATCGACGGAGTGCCCGGACGTCGTACAGCGCCCCGGGTCGAGGAGGAGGGCCACGAGGCGATCCCCGTCCGCCCGGACGCGCAGGCAATCGTCCGGGCAGGCCTCCACGCAGGCGCGCAGCGCGGCCACCGAAGGTCCCTCTCCCTCGAACGGCGCGAGCGCAGGAAAGAGCGGGCCGCGTCCCGGGACCGCGGGCGGCGGGCGCGACGGCCCGCTCGTTCTCCGAAATCCGGAAGCGACCGAGCGCAGCCACGCAAGCGCGGCCCAGAGCAGCGCGAACGAGCGACGGCGAGCGCGTTTGACGACGACAACCCCTGCAGGCATCGCGCCGAGGATAGAGGAGCGCCGTCCCGGGATCGAGGAACCCGCCGCACCCGACCGAACTGCACCGCACCGCGCCGGATCGCGGCTCACTCGGCCGTGGGCGCCTCCGGGCCGAGCCATCGAGCCAGCGACGCCGCGACCGCGTCGCGAACGATCTCGTCGGACAGGGCCGGGCGCCCTTCCCGCTCGAGCTCCCGCGCCACGCTGGTCATCTCCACGTCCTGCAGACCACAGGGCACGATCGCGTCGAAGCCCGCGAGGTCGATCGAGACGTTCAGCGCGAATCCGTGGAACGTCACCCACTTGCGCACACCGACGCCGATCGAGGCGATCTTCCGATCGGGGCCGTCGGGCTCGGCACTGCGCGCGCGATCGACGAAGACGCCGGTCCGCCCTTCGACGCGACGGCACGGAATCCCGTACGACTCGGCCGCCTCCATCAGCGCGGCTTCGATCCGTCGCAGATGGACGTGCACGTCCTTTCGACCCTGGGCATCGAGATCGAGGATCGGATAGCCCACGAGCTGCCCCGGCGCGTGGTAGGTCACGTCGCCTCCGCGCCCGACCTCGAAGACGTCGATCCCCTTCTCGCGCAGCTCGTCCGGAGAGAGACGAAGGTTGTCGGGGTCGGTGCTTCGACCGAGCGTCACGACGGCCGGGTGCTCGAGCAGCAGCACCCGGTCCGCGGCCGTCCCGGCGATCCGGTCCGCCACGGCGCGCTCCTGGAGCGCGAGCCCGTCGCCGTAGCGCAGGGCGCCGAGCCATTCGATCTGGATCACTTGCGAGGACACCGGCCCTCCCGAAGCAGGCGCCCGCGGCCGGGAGACCGACCTAGAGATCGAAGTCCCCGGCCTCGAGGAGCTCGCGGATGCGGTACAGGAAGCCGTTCGCGGGTGCGCCATCGACGGCGCGATGGTCGTAGGAGAGTGCGAGGAACATCATCGTCCGGATCACGATCGCATCCTCGCCGTCGAGGGACCGCACGACGGCGCGCTTGGCGATCTCGCCCATCCGCAGGATCCCGACCTGTGGCTGGTTGATGATCGCGAAGCCGTAGAGGTTGCCCTGGCGCCCGGGGTTCGAGACGGTGAACGTTCCGCCCTTGAGGTCGTCGGCGGAGAGCTTCCGGTTTCGTGCGCGCGTGGCGAGATCGTCGATCGCCATTGCCGTCCCGGCCAAGGAGAGCCGGTCCGCGTGGCGCACCACCGGCACGACGAGACCCTTCTCGGTCTCCGTGGCGACACCGACGTGGATGTCCTGCTTCTCGATGATCGCGTCCTCCACGACCGACGCGTTCAGCGCCGGGTACTCGCGGAGCGCGCGCACGGTCGCGTTCACGATGAAGGGCAGGAACGTGAGCGGCTTGCCGTAGCTCTCCTGGAACGAGCGCTTGTGCTGGTTCCGGAGCTTCACGACCGCGGACAGGTCGACCTCGGCGACGGTGCCGACGTGGGGGCTCGTCCGCTTCGAGTAGACCATGTGGTCCGAGATGATCTTGCGCATCGGCGACATCGGGATGACCCGGTCGCCCTCCTGCAGCTCGTAGCCGAATGCATTCGGGGCGGGCGCACGCCGAGCGGGCGCGGCGGCGGCCGGCGGCGCCGGGGACGCGGGCACGACCGGCGCCTGCTGGGCCGGCGCGGCCGCTGCGGGAGCGGCCGACTGATGTCGGAGCACGTCGTCCTTGGTGACGCGCCCGGCACTCCCCGTCCCCTCGACGTCGCGCAGGTCGATCGACGCATCCTCGGCGACCCGGCGCGCGACCGGCGTCGCCGGCGGCGCGGCCTCCGCGACGGGCGGCGGGGCCGAGGTGACCGACGCAGGCGGGGCCACCGGCGGCGGCACCGCAGCGGGCTCGGCGGCGGCCGGCGCCGCGGTCGGCTTGCCGTCGGGATCGATCCGCGCGAGCACGGCGCCGACCTCGATCACGTCCCCCTCGGCGACGGTGATCGCCTCGACCACGCCGGCATGGGGCGCGGGGATCTCGGCGTCGACCTTGTCGGTCGTGACTTCGACCAGCGGCTGGTCGACCTCGACCCACTCGCCCTCGCTGACCAGCCAGCGGGACACGGTCCCTTCGAAAACGCTCTCTCCGAGCGACGGAAGTTCCACCTCGATCGACATCAACCATTCCCCTCTTGGGTCGTCGCGATCCCGCCATGAACGGGTCCGTCGTCCCTCAAGATCGGCCAGTCCGCCGGATCTCTTGACGATCGCGCCCCCTCGGCGCGGCGCCTGGCCCGGCCCGTTCTGAGCCATTCGAGTGCATCACGAATCGCCGTCGGCTCGGGCGGGCAGCCCGGCACGACGAGATCCACCGGCAGCAGGGTCTCGAGCCCCGGCACCGTCGCATAGTTCCGATACGCGCCCCCGGAAATCGCACAGGCACCCCATGCGATCACCCAGCGCGGCTCGAGCATCCGCTCATAGATGGCTTCGAGAAGGGGAGCCTGCCGTCGCGTGATCGTTCCGGCCACGATGAGCAGATCGGCGGCGCGCGCCGAGACCGCAGGCGGCCCTGCACCGAGCGTCTCGAAGGGATCGCCGCCTGCCACCATCGCCATCCCACAGCACGAGCTGGCGATTCGCAGGGGAGACGGAGCGAGGCCCTGCGCCCAGTCGAGGGCGGCCTCGAGGCGGGTCGGACGCACCCGGAGCTCCGCACGCGATTCGGCTGCGCTCATCGTCTGATCCGTCCCTCCTGCCCCTGTCCGCGCGTCTTCGCGCGACTCCCGCCACGAACCTCACGGCTCGAATCCGGAGCATAGCCACTCTGATATGCTCCGAGGTCGCGTGAGCCCGAACGAGCCCTCGAACAATCCCGAAATCACGGCGCCCGGCAGGTCGGGCGCCCCGCCGATGGCCGTTCGGAAGGCCACGGGTGCGCCGGAGAGTGCACGAGGCCGCTTCGTCGCCTGGCTCGTTCACGGTCTCACCGCCAGCGGCGCCGTCTTCGGCACCTTCGCGCTCTTCGCCGTCGCGTCGAATCGCTTCGACATCGCCTGCCTGCTCATGCTCACCACGCTCTTCGTCGACGGCATCGATGGAACCCTCGCGCGGGCGGCCCAGGTCGCCGTCCACACGCCCCAGATCAACGGCCGCCGTCTCGACGACATCGTCGACTACCTGAACTTCGTGGTGGTCCCGGTCTTCTTTCTCTGGGGCGCCGGACTCGTGGCGCATCCCGCCTGGCTCGCGGCCCCGCTCCTGGCCAGCGCCTACGGCTTCTCGCGAGAGGACGCGAAGACCGCCGACGACTTCTTCCTGGGCTTCCCCTCGTACTGGAACATCCTGGCGATGTACCTCTGGCTGCTCGACGTCGGGCCCGTCGGCGGCACCGTCTGGGTCGCCCTCCTCTCGGTCGCGGTCTTCATTCCGATGAAATACCTCTACCCGAGCAAGGTCGAGCCGATGCGGCTCCGCGTCTGGCTCGGCGTCGGCGCGATCGTCTGGACCGCCGCCCTCGCCGCCTGCGTCGTCGTCCCCGATGCCACCGCCCCCTACCTGCTGGTCGAGATCACCCTGCTGTACCCCGCCTGGTACATGGCCCTCTCGATCACCCGAGGCGGCTTCGACCGAACCAACGGCTAGCGAACCGCGCCGGCGCCGCCGGCGCCCACCATGGCGCCGCCAGCGCAAGACGCGCGCCGCGAAGCGCGCGTCGAGAGGCGCGCAGCGCCGACTGACGAGATCAACGGCCGCCCTCGATCGCGTCCATCAGGTCGTTGATGCGCCAGGGCTTTCGCAACACCGAGGCCACGCCCTGGGAGAGGAGGTCTGCCTCGGCGCCGACGCCGCCGGTTCCGATGATCGAGGCGTCCGGGCGCACGGCCCGGATCTGCGAGACCCACGAGGCCATGTCCGCACCCGCGAGAGCGAAGTCGACGAGCACCGTCCGCGCGCGGGGCTCCGCCGCGAGCAGACGGAGCGCGCTCGGCAGATCGTCACTCGGGTAGCAGATGGCACCGACCCGCTCGATCTGACTCACGAGGAGCCGGCGCACCACGCCGTCCCGCTCGACGACGACCACCGGCCCGTGGTCTTCGAGGGTGCGGTTCGTGATCCCGGATCGCACGTCGAGCAGGATCCGCACGCGCGGATCGCTGCGACGCTGCTCCTCTTCGAGCGGACAGAAGACCGCGAGCCAGCCGACCTGTCCGGGACGCCGGCGGGCTCGCATGAGCCAGACGTCTTCGTTCGCGTTGCGCGTCCGCGCTTCGACCCACTCGTCTTCCGAGCGCGCCAGCAGGGACGCGACGTCTCCCTCGATCAGCTCGGCGAGGGTCGCCACCTCGTGCGAGAGGCCGTGCTGCCGGATCAGCTCGACCGCCCGGCTCGAAGCGAACTCGAGTCGACCGTCCGCCGCGACGGCGATCGCCGCGATCGGCGGTCCGAGATCCTCCCGGGTCGAGGCATCGGTCAGCGCGACGTCGACGGCGTCCTGCAGGTCCTTCAGGTCGAAGGGCTTCTCGAGCAGTCGGGACACGCCGCAGCGGTCCGACTCCTCGAGCAGGTCGCGCGAGGGAAATCCCGTGATCAGGATCGTGTTCAGGCCCGGGTGGAGTGCGCGGAAGACCTCGGAGACGTGCAGGCCGTGGATGTGGTTCTTCAGCATCCAGTCCGCGATCAGCACGTCGGGCTCGGCGTCGAATCCGGCCTCGAGCGCCTCGTATCCGGACGCGGCCGCGATCACCTCGTGGCCCTCGTGAACGAGGTAGCGACTCAGCGTCTCCCGCAGCGAATCCTCGTCCTCGACGATCAGGACCGTCGCCATGTTCCCCCATCCCCCGACCGGTCCGAGCTGGCGCGAGTGGGGGGGCGCGTCCCCCCTGTCCGCAAGAAGCTCGTTCGTCCGAGTCAGCACCGATTCGGAATAGTATATTTCCGTTCCTCACTGAACGCAGTGAGGATTGTACCGATCGGACGGATGGTCACATTCGAGTTCGGGTCGGATTTTCACCCTGGAGCGAACCCCCTCGCCCCTTCCCCGCCAGGACGGCGCCGGAACGGGCGCGAATCGAGTCTGTCCGCCATGTCCTCGCCCGCGCAGTCCCGCCCCCTGACGGGCGTCCTGCTCGTGAACCTCGGAACGCCGGATGCGCCGGAGACCGCGCCCGTCCGCCGATATCTGCGTCAATTCCTGGGCGATCGCCGTGTCCTGACGCTGCCGGCGCCTCTGCGCTGGCTGCTGCTGAACCTCGTCATCCTCCCAACCCGCCCGGCGAAGTCCGCCGCCGCGTATCGCGAGGTCTGGACCGACCAGGGATCCCCACTGCTCGTCCACTCCCGAGCCCTCACGGCCCGCGTGGCCGAGGCGCTCGGCGGCGACTATCAGGTCGAGCTCGCCATGCGCTACGGCAACCCGTCGATCGAGGGCGGATTGGCGGCCCTCGAGGCGGCCGGCGCCGACCGGATCGTCGTCCTCCCGCTCTTTCCGCAGTACGCCTCGAGCGTGACCGCCTCGGTCTCCGCCGAAGTGATGCGCGTTCTCGACGCGGGCGGCGACTTCCCGCCGATCGAGATCCTCGGCGCCTTCCACGACGCCCCGGGCTTCATCGAGCCCTGGGCGACCTTCGCCGGCCCGGACCTCGCGGCCTTCGGCGCCGATCACGTCCTCTTCAGCTTCCACGGCCTGCCCGAGGACCAGATCCGGGCCAGCGACCCGACGAAGCGCCACTGCCTCTCGAGCGAAGGATGCTGCGACGCCCCCGGCCCGAGCCTCCGGCGCTGCTACCGGGCCCAGTGCTACGGAACGGCGAGAGCGCTCGGCGCTGCGCTCGGCCTCGAGCCGGACCAGTACAGCGTGTCCTTCCAGTCCCGCCTCGGCCCCCGCCCGTGGATCCGCCCCTTCACGGACGAGGTCCTCCCGACCCTTTCCGAACGGGGCGTGAAGCGATTGGCGGTGTTCTGTCCGTCCTTCGTCGCCGACTGCCTCGAAACCCTCGAAGAGATCGGCATCCGGCTGCGCGAGCAGTGGACCGAAGACGGCGGCGACGCCCTCTGGCTCTCCCCGTGCCCGAACGGCGATCGCGGATTCGCGGAGGGCGTAGCCGGCTGGATCCGAGCCTCGAGCGAAGGACGGTAGTCGACGTGCGCATCCGTCGGCCGATGGATGCCGAGCCGCGGTCGCGAGACGGTGCGCCCCGCGGCGAATGGCTCGGCCTTCGTAGTCGGGGCGTCTTCGATCCCGTGAAGCTAGCTGGTCGTCCGACCCGCTAGCGGGAATGGAGTGCGGGCCTGCGCTTTATTTCGCCGCGAGACACCCCGCCTCGCTCCCTCGGATGGGGTTGCTCGCAGGGGATACGCGCTTGCTCGGTTTTCTCGATCGAACGCGGAGCTGGGACGTGTCGTCTTGCTTTGGCGGGAGTGAGTGGCTCGGGGGCGGCCGCCGTGGAATCAAGCGCAGCCCAGCCGCCAGGGTATTCGGTGGGTCGGATGGTCAGCACGTGGCGCGGGATGCGGACACGCCCCGCCTATGGGGCGAGCCATCCACTGCGGACGTCCACGGGCCGCGAACGGCGGACAAGCGACAGCGGCGCGTTCATTGGCGAAGCGAGCCATCCACTGCGGACGTCCATGGCCGCGAACGGCGGTCAAGCAACGACGGCCGCGATCAGCGAGAGAGCGCTCGGGCCGCGTCGGTGAACGCCTTGACCCCTTCGACCGGCGTATCCGGCAGGCAGCCGTGGCCCAGGTTCAGGATGTGGCCACGCGCCGGGGCGGCGGCTTCGGCCATTTCGCGGACCATCTCGAAGATCCGCTCGCGCGGGGCGTGGAGCCAGCACGGATCGAGGTTGCCCTGGAGGCTGACCGCGTGGCCGTGGGCCTTCGCCACGTCACCGAGGCGCACGCGCCAGTCCAGCGAGATCACGTCGGCGCCGGCCTCCGCGATCCGGTCGACCACGTGGGAGCCGTTCTGGACGTAGAGGATCATCGGCGCCGGCTCGTCCCGGAGCGCGGCCGCGATCCGCTCGTGATAGGGCTGCACCCAACGTTCGTAGGCCGCCGGATCAAGGAGCCCCGCCCAGGTGTCGAAGAGCTGGACGGCTTCCGCCCCCGCCTCGATCTGGGCCTTCAGGTAGTCGATCGTGAGGGCGGTCAGCTTCTCGAGCAGCGCTTCGACCTCGTCCGGCCGCGTCTGCAGCATCGCCTTGAGGATCGAGAAGTCCTTCGAGCCGCTGCCCTGGATCAGGTAGGCGGCCAACGTGAAGGGCGCGCCGCCGAAACCGAGGAGCGGGACGTCCCGGGAAGCAAGGGCTTCGCGCAGACGACCGATGATCTCGAAGACGAAGGGCACGGTCTCACGGGGATCCGGCACCCGGAGCTTCTCGATCTGCTCCGCCTCCCGGATCGGGTCGGCGATCACGGGTCCCGGGGCGAAATCGAGATCCACGCCCATCGGCGGAATCGGGGTGAAGATGTCCTGGAAGAGGATCACCGCCTCCGCCCCGACGAGATCGATCGGCTGGAGCGATACGGTGACCGCCCGCTCCACGTCGGCGCACATCTCGAGGAACGTCACGCCCTTCCGGACGGCGCGGTACTCGGGCAGGTAGCGCCCCGCCTGGCGCATCAGCCAGACCGGCGGTCGATCGACTTCCTCACCCCGACAAGTGCGGAGAAAACGGTCGCGGGGGTTCAATACGCCCCCAGCTCCGCCCAGCGGTTCCGGTGGAACGCGGAATCGCCGAAGGTGAGCTCCGCCGCGCGAGCCCGCTTCAGGTAGAAGCCGATGTCGTACTCGTCGGTCATGCCGACGCCCGCGAAGATCTGTACGCCTTCGTTCGCGGCGAGCAGGTAGGCGTCCGAGCACTTCGCCTTCGCGAGGCTGACCAGCTTCGTCGCGTCGGGGGCGCCCGCATCGAGCGCCCGAGCCGCGGCCATCACGCAGGAGCGAGCGAGTTCGATCTCGCAGAAGACCTCGGCCGCGCGGTGCTGGAGTCCCTGGAAGGACCCGATCTTCACGCCGAACTGTTCGCGGGTCTTGAGGTACTCGACGGTCAGATCGAAGGCCTCGCTCATTCCGCCCAGCATCTCCGCGGTCAGCACGCAGATCGCGCGGTCGAGGACGGCGTCGATCAGGTCGGCGCCCTGCCCTTCGATTCCGAGGACCGACGCGCCCGTCACCTCGACGCCGTCGAGGCTCACGATCGCCGCGTTGCGGTGGTCGACGCGGGTCTGTCGCGTGACCGACAGGCCCGAGGCGCCGGACTCGACGAGGAAGAGCGTGATGCCGTCGCGGTCGCCGCTCTCTCCGGCGACGCGCGCGGGCACGATCACGGCGTCGGCGCCCACCGCGTCGAGGACCTGCACCTTCTCGCCGGTCAGGCGGTAGCCCCCTTCGGTCGCTTCGGCGCGGGTCGCGATCGCGTACGCGTCGTAGCGCGAGTTCTTCTCCTGGTGCGCGAACGCGACGACCTTGGAGCCGTCGACGACCTTCGGCAGCCAGGCCGAAACGAGCGCCTCGTTGCCGCCGAGGGCCAGCGCGGAGCCGCCCATCGTGACGCCCCCCAGGAAGGGCTCGGGGGCGAGCTTGCGACCGAGCGCCTCGACGATCAGCACGAGCTCGGCAAAGCCCATGCCCGCCCCGCCGACCTTCTCGTCGAAGGGAATGCCCGTCCATCCGAGGCCGGCCATCTCCCTGTAGAGGTCGGCCGAGTAGCCGAGCTCCGCGCCGCTGTCGCGCAGCTCGCGGAAGCGCGCGACCGGGGAGTGCTCGTCCACGAAGTCGAGCGCCGTCTGCGCGATCATCTGCTGGTCTTCGTCCAGGATCAATTGCATGGGAGGATTCCTCGCGTCCGAGCCGGCAGGCTCGGGTCGCGTGATGGGAGGCTCAAGCCGGCAGGCCGAGCACGCGCTTCGCGATGACGTTCAGCTGGACCTCGGAGGTCCCGCCCTCGATGGAGTTGCCGCGGCTTCGGAGCCAGTCACGCGTCGTGTCGAGCGCGAACTCGTCGAAGCCGTCGCCTTCCCAACCGAGCGCGTCGGGGCCGAGGATCCGGACCATCAGCTCCATGCGCGTCTTGTTGAGCTCGGTTCCGTAGAGCTTGAACATCGAGCTCTCCGGCCCCGGCTGATGGCCGGCCTTCGCCGCGTCCGCCGTGCGCTGGGTCGTGAGCCCGAACGCCTTCGTCTCCATCTCCATTCGCGCCACGTCGTCGCGGATCACCGGGTCGGAGATCTTCCCGTCGCGCTCGCCGACGCGTTCGACGGCGAGGGTCGAGAGGAAGCTGCGCTCACCGGGCTTGCGCGTCCCACCGGACGAGGAGCCGAAGGTGTCCGCGATCATCGTGCGCTCGTGCCCGAGCAGCGCCTTCGCGACCGTCCAGCCCGCGCCGATCTCGTGGATCACGTTCTCGACCGGAACGCGCACGTCGGTGAAGTGGGTCTCGCAGAACGGCGACTTGCCCGAGATCAGCAGGATCGGGCTCACCTTCACGCCCGGATCGTCCATGTCGATCAGGATGAAGGTGATGCCTTCCTGCTTGATGCCCGAGTTGTCGTTCCGGACGAGCGCGAAGATCCAGTCCGCCTGATCGGCGTAGCTCGTCCAGACCTTCGTCCCGTTGATGATGAACTCGTCGCCGTCGCGCTCCGCCTTCGTCTGGAGCGAGGCCAGGTCCGAACCGGCCCCCGGCTCGGAATAGCCCTGGCACCAGCGGATCTCCCCGCGAATGATCTTCGGCAGGTGCTGCTGCTTCTGGTCTTCGTTTCCGAAGCGAAGGAGCGTCGGACCGATCATCGTCAGACCGAAGCCGATCAGCGCCGGCGGGAGGTCGAGGGCCTTCATCTCCTGGGAGAGCACCTTCGCCTCTTCCTTCGAGAGACCGCCGCCTCCGTACTCCGCGGGCCAGGTCGGGGCCGTCCAGCCCTTGGCGCCCATCCGTTCGAGCCAGACCTTCTGGTCCGGATGCTCGAACTCGCAGCGCTTGCCGCCCCAGACGCCGTTCAGCTCGTCGGCCTTCATGCCCCGGACGCCGTCCGGTGCGTTTTCATCCAACCACGCGCGTGCCTCCGCGCGAAACGCTTCGAGGTCCGACATGTCGACATGCCTCCTGCCAATTCTCGGGAGCGCCGAGTGTAACGATCCGCGCTGGAATTTCTGCCCCGTGGAAGCGACGCCGCGTACTCGTCGGCAGGGCCGCTAGACTCCCGCGCGATGCGCATTCTCCTCGCCAGTCCCCGCGGCTTCTGCGCCGGCGTCGACCGAGCGATCGACATCGTCGAGCTCGCCCTCGCCCAGGAAGACCGCCCCGTCTACGTGCGGCACGAGATCGTGCACAATCGCCACGTCGTCGACGGCCTCCGCGACAAGGGCGCGACCTTCATCGAAGACCCGGAAGACGCGCCCGAGGGGGCGGTCCTCATCTACTCCGCCCACGGCGTCTCCCCCGAGATCCGGGACCGCGCGGAGACCCAGCGCCTCCACCCCATCGACGCGACCTGCCCGCTCGTGACCAAGGTCCACAACGAGGTCCGTCGGATGGTCGACGACGGCTTCGAGATCGTGATGATCGGTCATGCAGGGCACGTCGAGGTCGAGGGCACGATGGGCCAGGCTCCGGACTCGATGCACCTCGTCGAGACCGTCGAAGACGTCGAGTGCCTCGAGGTCCGGAACCCGGCGCGCCTCGGCTGCGTGACGCAGACGACCCTCTCCGTCGACGACACCCGCGACGTGATGGACGCCCTCGCCGGCAAGTTCCCGCAGATCGTGCTGCCGAAGCGAGACGACATCTGTTATGCGACCCAGAACCGCCAGGACGCGGTCAAGGAGCTCGCCGAGCACGCCGACCTCGTCCTCGTCGTCGGCGCGCCCGCGTCCTCGAACAGCAACCGGCTCGTCGAGGTCGCCTCCCGGCGCGGAGTGCCCGCCTATCTGATCCAGTCCGCGGACGAAGTCGACGACCGCTGGCTCGACGGCATCGAGTGCGTCGGCATCACGGCGGGCGCGTCGACGCCCGACGTCCTCGTCCAGGGCGTGATCCAGCATCTGCGCGACTTCTCCGGCGGCGAGGCGGTCCTCGACTCCCTCCCGGAGGTCGACGAAGGCGTCCGCTTCAAGCTGCCCCGCGAGCTGCGGCCCGCATGAGCGAAGGCCAACCGGTCGCCGAGCGCTCCGGCGACCCCCTCGATCCCGAAGGCGGACCGGCGGTTCCCGCGTCCTCCCTCGCCGCCGCCGCCCCACCCGCGCAGCCGAGTCCACCGGCGTCCGGAAGCGATTCGTATCGCGAGCTGCTCCGCCTCGCGTGGCCGGTCATGGCGAGCCAGGTCCTGCTCAACCTGACCGGCGTCGTCGATCGGATGATGATCGGTCGGCTCGCCGACGAGGGCGGCGCGGCCGTGCCGCTCGCGGCGGTCGGATACGCGACGCAGCTCTTCCACCTGATCCACTCGACGCTCTTCGCGGTCGGCCTCGCCTGCGTGGCGCTGATGGCGCGCTCGATCGGCGCGCGGGACCCCGAGCGTGCGCGGCACGCCTTCGCGGGATCGATCCAGGTCTCGTTCGCCGTAACGCTCTTCTACGCGGCCTTCCTCTTCTTCGGGAGCGAACAGGCCCTCGGTCTGCTCGGCGCCCAACCCGACGTGGTTCGCGTCGCTGCGCCCTACCTCGAGCTGACCGTCGCCGCCTCGCTCATGCTCTCCTTCACGATGATCGGTGAGAGCGCGCTCCGCGCGAACCGTGACACGCGCACGCCCATGGTGATCGCGATGGTCGTCGCGGCGGCCAAGCTGGGCCTGAACGGCCTGCTCATCTTCGGCTGGCTCGGTGCCCCGCGTCTGGAGCTCCTGGGCGCCGGACTGGCGACGGCGATCAGCCAGGCGGTGGGCCTCGTCCTCTTCCTCCTCGTCCTGCTGCGCATGCCGAAGGACGCACCGACGGCCCTCCGTTTCCGCGACCTCGTTCGCGGGAATCCGATCGCACGCGAAGTCGTGCGGATCTCGGTCCCCGGCGTCGCCGAACGGATCGTCCTGAACTTCGGCCTGCTCTCCTACTTCTGGGTGCTCTCCAACTACTACGGGACCCTCGCCGTCGCGGCCTACACCGTCGGCGTTTCGATCCTTTCCTTCTCCTGGATCCCCGGAACCGGCTACGCACAGGCGTGCTCGACGATCGTCGGCCAGGCCCTCGGCGCACGGTCGAGCGAGAGCGCCCTTCGTGCCGCGAAGCGATCGCTCGTGCTGGCGATCGCGACGGCGATCCCGCTGGGCCTGCTCTGCGCCTGGCAGCGCGTCGCCCTCGCCGAGCTCTTCACCGACGACCAGGCGGTCGTCGTCGCCCTCTCCCCGTTCATGCTCTGCCTGGCCCTCGCACAACCCTTCCTGCAGATGCACTTCACGCTCGGCGGCGCACACAAGGGCGCCGGCGACACGGTCACGCCGCTGATCGGCGCGGCGATCGGCAACTGGGGGATCCGCGTCCCGGTCGCCGTCCTGCTCGGCGGCGTGCTCGAGGTGGACATCGTCTGGCTCTGGGCAACGCTGATCTTCGACCACATCGCCCGAACGATCTGGATGAGCGTGAGCTTCGTTCGGGGGAAGTGGCGGGAGCTGGAGCCAGCGACCCCTCGCCCGCCGGTGTAGCGTCGGAAGACCGGCCTCGACCGAGCCGACCTCACGCGAGGAGAACCATGCGACGAACCTCCCCCCTGATCGGTGCGGCCTCGACCGTGTTCCTCGCGGCGCTCGGCTGCGCGACGCACGCGGAGCCCGAGTCCGCGAAGCTCGAAGCGGCGTTCGGGGATTTCGTCGCGGCGCTCGAGGAGACGGCACTCGCCGTGGAAGCCGACCCCGCCTTCGACAACGACCGCCACCGTGCGGCCGGCGCCCTCTACTGGGCGCAGATGCTGTTGCGCACCGTCGAAGACGACCTGCTCCAGGAGCCCGACCATCCGCTCTTCCGGGTGGTCGATCACCGCATCCGCGAAGGCGCGGACAATCCCGACCAGCGGTACCTCTTCGCTCCGGTCCGGGGTGGCGTCCCGTATCGCATCTGGGGACGGAAGCGCGGGGAGCGACGCATCGAGGTGCAGGTGTACGCGGGGCTGCCTTGGATGCCGGGCGGCGGACGGATCGTCGGTGTGCTTCCCGACGAGGCGATCCACACCGACGCCGAGGGCCACTTCGAAATCACGCTCGGCGGCGAGGCCCGGAGCGAGTCGGCGGAACCTTCGAACTGGCTCCCCAACCCCGACGACGCGACGATGGTGATGGTGCGGCAGATCTACGGGGAGTGGACCGAAGACATCGGCCACGTCCACATCGACCGCACAGGTCACGAAGGAGACCAGAAGCCCGGCCTGACGAGCGACGTCATGGCGGAGCGGCTCGAGCGTGCCGCGCGCAACCTACGGGCGGTGGTGCCCCTCTGGCCGCGCTTCGGCCGCGAGCGTTACACGCTGAAGGAGCCGAATACGCTCACGGCGCCCTGGGATCCGGGCGCCAGCGGAGGCGTCGTGGGCCGACTGATGTCGCTCGGCAACTTCGAACTCGGCCCCGACCAGGCGCTGATCCTCACGACGTGGCCCGCGGCGGGAAACTATCAGGGCGTCCAGCTCACGGACCTCTGGACCTCGTCCCTCGAGTACGCGAACCGGCAGACCAGCCTGACCGCCGACCAGGCCCACCAGAGCAGCGACGGTGCCTACCGCATGGTCATCGCCCACCGCGACCCCGGAGTGCAGAACTGGCTCGACACGACCGGCCTGGAACGAGGCTTCATTCTCCTGCGCTTCGATGGCGTGCAAGGCGTCGCGATCCCGGAACACGAGTGGCCGCGACTCGACCTCGTTCCCTTCGAGGCGCTGCGTGAGCACCTGCCCCCGGAGACACCCGTGTACTCCGCCGAAGACCGTCGGCGAGAGATCGAGCGACGTCGTCGCCACGTACAGAGGCGATTCGGGATCTAGCGGCCCGTCGCCTCGGGATAGACGAACGTGAACCCGCCCTCGTCGTCGACTTCGACGACGACCTTGCCACCGCCCTTCAGCTTCCCGAAGAGCACCTCGTCGGTCAGCGGGTTCTTCAGCTCCTGCTGGATGATCCGTCCGAGCGGCCGCGCGCCCATGTCCGGGTCGTAGCCCTTCTCCGCGAGGCGTTCGCGCGCCGCGGGCGAGAGCTCGATCTGGATCTTGCGCTCCTTGAGCTGACCTTCGAGTTCGAGGACGAACTTGTCCACGACCTTCGCCATGACCTCCGGCGGAAGCGGATCGAAGCGGACCACCTCGTCGAGGCGGTTGCGGAACTCGGGGCTGAAGAGCTTCTCGATCTCCTGCGATCCGTCGCCGCGCTTCTTCTCGGTGAAGCCGATCGCGCGGGTCTGCATCTCCCGGGCGCCGGCGTTCGACGTCATGATCAGCGTCACGTGCCGGAAGTCCGCCTCGCGACCCTGGTTGTCGGTCAGGGTCGCGTGATCCATGACCTGGAGCAGCACGTCGAAGACGTCCGGGTGGGCCTTCTCGATCTCGTCGAGGAGGAGCACCGCGTACGGGTGCTTGCGGATCGACTCGATCAGCTGGCCGCCCTGGTCGTACCCGACGTAGCCGGGCGGCGCGCCGATCAGCCGCGAAACCGAGTGCTTCTCCATGTACTCCGACATGTCGAAGCGCAGGAAGGGCACGCCCATCGTCTCCGCGAGCTGCTTGGCGAGCTCGGTCTTGCCGACGCCCGTCGGTCCCGCGAAGAGGAAGGAGCCCGTCGGCTTGTCCGGGCCGGCCATGCCGGCGCGCGCCCGCTTGACCGCCGCCGCCACGGTCTCGACCGCGCGGTCCTGACCGAAGACGACCTCCTTGAGGTCCGCTTTGAGGCGTTCGAGGCGGGTGGCTTCCTCGGAGACGGTGGTCTCGAGGGGCACCCGGGCCATCTTCGCAACGGTCCGTTCGACGTCTTTCACGCCCACGGTGCGCCGCTTCTTGCCCGTCGGCCGGAGCCGAACCGCGGCGCCGCACTCGTCCATCACGTCGATGGCCTTGTCCGGCAGGAACCGGTCGTTGATGTGGCGAACGGCCAGGTCGACGCAGGCCTTGAGGGCCGGGGCGGTATACCGCACGCCGTGGTGGTCCTCGTAGCGCGGCGCGAGCCCCTTCAAGATCCGGACGCACTCTTCCGGCGTCGGCTCTTCGATGTCGACCTTCTGGAACCGGCGCGAGAGCGCGCGGTCGCGCTCGAAATGGCGGTACTCCTGGTAGGTCGTCGAGCCCATGCAGCGGAGCGTGCCGTCCGCGAGTCCCGGCTTCAGCAGGTTCGACGCGTCGACGGTCGTACCCTGCGCGGAGCCGGCGCCGAGGATCGTGTGGATCTCGTCGATGAAGAGGATGAATCGTTCGCGTTCTTCGAGCGCTTTCAGCAAGGCCTTGAAGCGTTCCTCGAAGTCGCCGCGATAGCGCGTCCCCGCGAGCAGCGCGCCGAGATCGAGGGCATGGATCTCGGTCCCCTCGAGGTCCTCGGGCACCCGCCCTTCGTGGATGCGGAGCGCGAGCCCTTCCGCGAGGGCGGTCTTTCCGACGCCGGTCTCGCCGACGAAGATCGGGTTGTTCTTGCGACGGCGCGCCAGGATGTGGATCGCGCGGTCGAGCTCCGGCCCTCGGCCGATCAGCGGATCGAGCTTCCCGTCCGCCGCCTTCTGGGTGAGATCCGTGGCGAAGGCGGCGAGCGGATCCGCCGGGACCCCTTCGGCATCGCCCCCGAGGATCGGCGAGCCGCCCGACGCGCCCTCCCCGAGCGAGCCGCCGTCGCCGAGCTTCGACTCGCCGTGGCTGATGTACCGGAGCAGGTCGAGCCGCGACACGCCCTGCCCCCGAAGCAGGGTCATCGAGTGCGCGTCCGGCTCGTTGAAGATCGCGACGATCAGGTCGCTGATCTCGACCTCGTCCTTGTCGGCATTCCGGGTGTGGTCGATCGCCGTCTGGACCACGCGGTGGAACGCGAGGGTCTGCATCAGGTCGATCTCGTCCTCACCGGGCACCGCCTCGAGGTCCTCGTCGAAGAAGCGCTCGAGCTCGATCCGGAGCCGGTCCACGTCCGCCCCCGAGTGGAGCAGGATCCGCGCCCCGTCCTCGCTGTGGATCAGCGCGTAGAGGAGATGCTCGACCGTGAGATAGGCGTGGCGGCGCATGATCGCCTCGCGCTGCGCCGCCTGCAGGGTGAGCTGGAGATCCCGCCCGAACGAACTCATTCCTTCTCTACTCCTGAGCGAAGGGGATAGCCCCGCTCCTCCGCCATTCGATGGACCGTCGCCGACTTCGTCTCGGCGACCTCGAGGACGTAGACACCGGCGACGCCGAGTCCACCCCGGTGGATCTGGAGCATGATCTGGGTGGCCGCGGACGGGCTCTTCCCGAAGACCTTCTCGAGGACCTGCACGACGAACTCCATCGGCGTGTAGTCGTCGTTGTACAGGAGGACCTTGAAGCGCGGCGGTCGTTCGGACTTCGCGCGTTCCTTGACGCCCAGGCCGCGCTCGCGTTCGCGTTTCCGGGACGGGTCGAAGGGCTTCGGCGGCTCGCCCCCGCCCGGGGGGTCCGCCATCTGGACGGTCGACATCATCGGCGGGAGCATAGCCTTCCGATGCGCCCGACACCTCGCAGGCCGATCGGCGCGGCTACACTCGGCTTCGCATGTCCGATGGCGCTCCCCAGCTCACGATCCAGCTCGAAGACGGCGTCTCGAGCCTCCCCCAGGCGGAGTGGGACGCGCTGGTCGGCGACGAATCGCCGTTCCTCGAATGGAATTTCCTCGCCGCACTCGAAGAAGCCGGCGCCGTCGGGGGCCACACCGGCTGGGACGCGCGCCCCCTCGTGGCTCGCGAGGGGGATCGGATCGTCGCCGCCTGCCCGCTCTACGTGAAGGGCAACAGCGAAGGCGAGTTCGTCTTCGACTGGAGCTGGGCCGACGCCGCCTACCGCGCCGGGATCGAGTACTACCCGAAGCTCCTCGTGGGCGTGCCCTTCTCCCCCGTGACCGGCGCGCGCTTCCTGGTCGCCGAGGGCGAGGAGCCCGGAACCTGGATTCGCCAGCTCGGGGCGGCTCTCCGACAAGTCTGTGGGGACAACGACCTGTCGAGTGTCCACGTGAACTTCTGTCATCCGGAGGAGGCGCAGGCCCTCGAAGACGTCGCATTCCATACCCGGGTCGGTCTCCAGTACCACTGGCACAACCACGACTACGGGACCTTCGAAGACTATCTGGGTGCGTTTCGGAGCAAGCGACGCAACCAGGTCCGACGCGAACGGCGAGAGATGGAGAAGCAGGGGGTCACGATCCGCACGTATCGCGGGGACGACATCACCGCCGAGCTGGTCGAGCCGATGTTCGACTTCTACCTGCAGACGATCCGCGAGCGCGCCTGGGGCCGGCAGTACCTCAACCACGAGGTCTTCGAGCTGCTGCTCGATCGCTGGAAGGATCGGCTCTGTCTGATCGTGGCCGAGCAGGCAGGCGAGAAGATCGCGGGGACGTTCAACGTCGAAAAAGGCGACGCGCTCTACGGCCGCTACTGGGGGGCGACCCGAATGGTCCGCCACCTCCACTTCAACGTCTGCTACTACGCCGCCGTCGAGCACTGCATCGACCACGGCCTCGCACGATTCGAGCCGGGCGCCGGGGGCGAGTACAAGCAGGTCCGGGGCTTCGACGCGAGCCCGACCTACAGCGCCCACTTCATGGCCGACGCGAGACTCGCCGCCGCGATCGAGCGATTCCTCGAGAGCGAGCGCCAGAACGCCGAGCACACGATCGACTGGTACCGCGAGAACTCGGCGCTGAAGACGACCGCCGCGGACTGATCCGCGCGAACGACTAGATCTCGATCCCGTCGTTCATCGCCTGCAGGACGAACATCTGCTCGCCGCGGGTGAGGGTCGGCTTCTTGACGAGGGAGAGCAATCGCGCGTGGCGCTCTTCGGGGGACATCGAGGATCGCGGCCCTTCGCCTTCCTCGTCCTCGCTGTCCATGCCGAGCCCCACGATCTGGACCGGCTGGTCGACCCAGCCGCCCCGCTCGATGAAGTCGCCCGCCTCGCCCACGTTCTGGACGTAGACCCGTCCGCCGTGGACGGAGAAGCCGTTGTCCTTCTCCTCGAGCACGCGCTCGTCGGCGATCGCGCGCCGGACGCTCGCCAGGTGCTGCGGGTGGGGGATCTCGAAGACGAGGACGGGCTCGTCTTCCTCGACGAGGCCCAGCTCCTGCGCCACGTTCTTCCCCTCGAGGGCCATGAAGGAGAAGATCACCAGGCCCGCGAAGGCCGCCCCGAGCTGAAAGAACGGATTCGTCATGACCGGCTTGTCGGCGGAACCGGCCGGTCTCCTGAGCGGGCTGCGCGGAGGCATTTCGACGCGCCGACTACGTGCTTTCCCCGATACCGGTGGGTCGTCCCCTCGCCGATCCTCGGGAAACCGGTCACGCGGGAACAGACTTGCCGTCCCGAAATGGGCCCACCGATCGTCGGCGCCCGATCGAGGAGCGAGGAATGACGTCAGATTCAGAGGGTTGGAGCCAACGCCCCCTCGTCGTCGAAGACGGCGCGGCGAGCGGCGCGGGGGTGAACCCGAACGGATTCGATCCGGCTGCGGCCTACCTCGAGCAGCTGGGCAAAGGCAGCCGCCGCACGATGCGGGAAGCGCTCACGAAGCTCGCGAAGTGGGCGTCGGAGGGTCGCTGCGGACCGCACGACCTGCCGTGGCACATGCTGCGCATCGAGCACACCGCCGCGCTCCGCACCCGGCTTCAATCGACGCTCGCGCCGGCCACCGCCAACAAGCATCTGGCCGCGCTTCGCGGCGTCCTCAAGCAGTGCTGGCGCCGCGGCATGATGTCGGCGGAGGCCTATCAACGCGCAATCGATCTGCCGCCGGTGCGCGGTGCGTCGCCGCGGAAGCAGCACCGGCTCGGCGCCGAAGAGCTTCGCAAGCTCGCGCTGGTCTGCTCCGGGGACTCGAGTCCGGCGGGCGCGCGCGACGAGGCGCTCCTGGCCCTGCTCTACGGCGCGAACCTGAGGCGATCGGAAGCGGTCGCCCTCGAACTCGCCGACTACGATCTGTCGACCGGGGTGCTGCTCGTGCGGAGCGCAGCCAGCCGGTCCCCTCGCCGCTTCGCCGCCAACGACGATGCCCGTCGGGCGCTCGAGCGCTGGATCCTCATCCGTGGCCCCGAGGCCGGTCCGCTCTTCAATCCGGTCAACAAGGGCGGTCGGATCGAGCGGCGGCGCCTCTCGGAGCAGGCGATCTACATCGCTTGCCAGAAGCGCGCCGCGGAGGCCGGGCTGCCGCCGACGAGTCCGGAGGACCTTCGCCGCGCCGACGCGTCGGCCCCGGTGTCTTCCACCGCGTCGGCCTAGGCCGACGGCTCGCCCGGGCGGCCGCGAGCGCGGACGTTCCGGGCCGCAGCGGCTCCGTTCACGCGCTTCCGAGCCGTGCAGCGCGCGCGGACTGCAGCCGCCTGAAGTCCGCCTCCGCGTGGTACGACGAGCGGGTGAGCGGCGTGGCCGAGACGACGAGGAAGCCCCGCGCGTCGGCTTCCGCCGCGATCTCCTCGAACTCCTCCGGCGGGACGTAGCGCTCGACGGCGGCGTGGCGTGGGGTCGGCCGCAGATACTGCCCGACGGTCAGGAAGTCGACATCGGCTTCGCGCAGGTCGTCCATCACCCGACGAACCTCGTCGCGTTCCTCGCCGAGCCCGACCATGATCCCGCTCTTGGTGAAGACCGTCGGGCGGTGCTGTTTCGCCTCCGCGAGCAGCGCGAGGGAATGGCGGTAGTCCGCACCGGGGCGCACCCGCTTGTAGAGGCGCGGCACCGTCTCCAGATTGTGGTTGTAGACGTCCGGGCCTGCCGCCAGCACCGCCGCGAGCGCGTCGGGCTTGCGCCGAAAATCCGGCGTCAGCACTTCGATGGTGGTCTCGGGCGCGCTCGCGCGGATGCGCGTGATCGACTCGGCGAACTGACCCGCGCCCCCGTCCGGCAGGTCGTCCCGATCCACGCTCGTGATCACGACGTGACGCAATCCGAGCTCTCCAACGGCCGTCGCAAGATGTTCCGGCTCGTGGGGATCGACCGCGTCGGGCATCCCCGTGTCGACGTTGCAGAACGCGCAGGCACGGGTGCAGACCGAGCCCAGGATCATGACCGTGGCGTGCCGCTCGCTCCAGCACTCGGAGAGGTTCGGACAGGCCGCCTCCTCGCAGACGGTATGGAGCTCGAGTCGGCGCATCAGCGCGCGCGTCTTCTCCACCTCGGGATCCGCGGACAGGCGCACGCGGATCCACGGCGGACGCGCCGGCGCCTCCGTGTCGCGCTTCTCGTGTCCTTCGATCTGGAGCAGGGGGTCGGCCATGGGATTCCTGGGAGGTCGCGTCCTCGCGACTCTACCCGGTCAGACGTGGATCGCCCGATACCGGGTCAGACGTGGATCGCCCGATACCGGGTCAGATGTGGATCGCCCGATCGTACGCCGCCAGGGTCGATTCGTGCATCATCTCCGAGAGCGTCGGATGCGGGAAGACCGTGTGCATCAGCTCCGCCTCGGTGGTCTCCAGGTTCATGGCGACGACGAAGCCCTGGATCAGCTCCGTGACCTCGGCGCCGACCAGGTGGGCCCCGAGCAGCTCGCCGGTCTTCGCGTCGAAGACCGTCTTCACGAGCCCCTCCATCTCACCGAGCGCGATGGCCTTGCCGTTTCCCCGGAACGGGAAGCGCCCGACCCGGACCTCGCGGCCGGCCTCGATCGCCTTGGCCTCGCTGAGCCCGACGCTCGCGATCTGGGGGCGGCAGTACGTGCAGCCGGGGATGCGCTCGGGATTCATGGGGTGGAGTCCTTGAACGCCCGCGATCCGCTCGGCGCAGAGCACGCCCTCGTGGGTCGCCTTGTGGGCCAACCAGGGCGGGCCGGCGACGTCGCCGATCGCAAAGACGTTCGGCTCTCCGGTCTCGGTCCACTCGTTGGTGACGATGTGGCCCCGATCGACCACGACGCCGGTCCCTTCGACGCCGATCCCCTCGACGTTGCCGACGATCCCGATCGCGAGGATGACGCGGTCGTAGGTCGCGACGATGGGGTCGCCGTCCTCGGGCGTGATCGTCGCGGTCACTTCGCCGTTGGCCTTCTCGAGCTGCGAAACCGTCGCGCTCGTATGGATCGTGATGCCCTGCTTCTCGAACTGCTTGTGGGCGAGTCCGGAGATCTCTTCGTCCTCGACGGGCAGGATCCGCGGCAGCGCTTCGACCACGGTGACGTCGGCGCCGAGATCGTTGTAGAAGCTCGCGAACTCGATGCCGATCGCGCCGGAGCCCACCACGAGCAGTCGCGCCGGCAGCGAGGCCGGGACCATCGCTTCCTTGTAGCTCCAGACGAGCTCGCCATCGGGCTCGAGTCCCGGCAGCGACCGTGCGCGGGCGCCGGTCGCGAGGATCACGCTTCCCGCAGCGAGCTCGAGGGTCGTACCGTCCGCAGCGTCGACGGCGACGCGCCCCGGCCCGGCGAGTCGTCCGACGCCGTCGAGCACGTCCACCTCGTTCTTCTTGAGCAGCCCTTTGACACCGGTGCTCAGTCGCTTCGAGACCTGGCGCGAGCGCTTCACGATCTTCTCGACGTCGAAGGACACGTCGCCCACCGAGAGACCGAACTCGTCGGCCCGCTCGATCAGGTGATGGACCTCGCTCGTCCGCAGGAGCGCCTTGGTCGGGATGCAGCCCCAGTTCAGGCAGATCCCGCCGAGATGTTCGCGCTCGACGAGCGCGACCGAGAGCCCGAGCTGGCGTGCCCGGATCGCCGCCGGGTAGCCCCCGGGCCCGCCGCCGATCACCACCACGTCGTACTGCGCCTCGCTCATCCTCGTCCCACTCCGTTTCCCGGGCCGTTCTTCAGATTCAGTCGCCCGAAGTCCGTCGGGCTCGTACGCCCGGTCAAAGCATCATGCCCAGCGGATCCTCGAGCCTCGCCCGGATCGCCGCCAATAGCCGCGCGCCGACCGCACCGTCGACGGCGCGATGATCCGCCGCCAGGGTCGCGCAGGCGATCCGCCCGACGCCGATCTCGCCGTCGCGCACGACCGGCTGCTCGGCCGCCGCCCCGAAGCCCACGATGCAGGCCTGCGGCGGATTCAGGATCGGATAGACCGTGTCGATCCCGTACATGCCGAGATTCGAGACGGTCACCGTCCCGCCCTGGTACTGCTCGGGCGAGAGGCCCCCGGTTCGGGCGAGCTCTGCGAGCCCCGCGATCTCCTCGGCCAGGGCGACGAGCCCTTTCCGGTCCGCGTCGCGAACGATGGGGGTGACCAGCCCACCCTCGGTCGCGACCGCGACGCTCACGTCCACCCGCTCGAAGACGCGCATGCCGTCCTCGGCGTACTGCACGTTCGCCTCGGGGACCTCGCGCATGGCCCCGGCGACGGCCCGCACGACGAAATCGTTGACCGAGATCTTGACCGACGCCCCGTCCGCGGCGAGGCCCTCGTTGAGCCGCGCCCGCACGGCGAGGACCTCGTCCATCGCGACGCCGACGTCGAGATAGAAATGCGGCACGCCCTGCTTGGCCTCGGTCATCCGCCGCGCGATCGTCTTGCGCATCGCGCTCAGCCGCTCGACGCGCACGTCGGTCCCTTCCGCGGTCGATTCGACCACGGGCGGCGCCGGTGCCGACGTCGTGACCGGCGCG
Source organism: bacterium (assembly GCA_024742285.1). NCBI lineage: Bacteria > bacterium. The sequence continues at coordinate 39,373 of JANSYR010000016.1, forward strand.
CCTGCTCCGGCCGCCGCCAGCACGTCCGCTTCGACGACCCGGCCGCCCGGCCCCGTCCCCTCGACCGCGCCCAGATCGACGTCGTTCGCTTCCGCCGCGCGGCGTGCGAGCGGCGTCGAGCGCGGCGCCGAGGCAGTGGGGCCGTGCGACGGCGCCTCGGGCGATGACGCCGGGGCGACGGGCGTCTCCGGAGCCGGCGCGGGCGGCGCAGGCGGCGCCGACTCCGTCACCGGGGCCGGCGTAGGCGGTGCCTCGGCGGGCTGCTCTTCGACCGACGCCGCGGACTCGGACTCGATCGTGCCGAGCCGGGCGCCGGGACGAAGCCCTTCCGTTCCCTCGGCGATCGCGATCTCGGAGAGGCGTCCGGTGGCCGGGCTCTCGAGCTCGACCGTGGCCTTGTCCGTCTCGAGCTCGGCGATCACCTCGCCCTGCTCGACGTCGTCGCCGACCGCGACCAGCCAGCTGGCCAGGGTCGCGCCCTCGCCTTCCTGGTCGTCGCCGGACGAGAGCCTCGGCATCTCGATCGGAATCAGCTTGTCCGTCGTGGTGTCCGCGTCGGACATCCGGGCCCCCCGCCCCTGATGGTGCACCCATCGCCGCCTGATCCGCGTGCTTGGGGCGGATCCGGGCGCGACGGGAGCATAGCGCTCCGGTTGATTCGGAAGATCGACCACGACCGCTGAGCCCGAATCGCTACGTTCTTCAGATGGAAACGGTCTGGAACGGCATCTGGCGCGGACTCGACCTCCGGCTCGAACGGCGACGCCTCGCGGATGGCGGCGGCCCCTCGCTTCGCGTCCTCGCCGCCGACGCGGCCGGCGCGCTCCGCGAGTGGGTGCGCTTCGACGCGTTCGAGCGCCAGCCCCATTGGCACCTCGACCCGAACGGCACCGACGAAGTCCGACCGCTCGACGAACGGGTCGACCCGATCGCCGAGAGCTTCGAACTCCTCTCGCGCGACCCCGCCACGCTCCTCGAGCGGGCGGGCGCGCCGGCCGGCGTCGTGCAGCCGAGCGCGGGCGCCAGCGAGACCGTCGTCCTGCGCGAGGCCGAGCGTGCCATGCGCCACCGGCCGGCGGTCCTCGACGAGCTCGACCCCGTGCTGCTCCGCAACCGCCGGAGCGAGAAGTGGCACACCTATCCCGCCGACGTGCTCCCGGCCTGGGTCGCCGAGATGGACTTCCCGATCGCCGCGCCGATCCACGACGAGCTCCGCCGCTTCGTCGACAGCGGGGACGTCGGCTATCCGCTCGGCCTGCGCCAGACGGGGCTACCGGACGTGTTCTGCGAGCGGATGACGGAGCGCTTCGGGTGGGAGCCGGACGTCCGCCGTGTCGAAGTCCTCTCGGAAGTCGTCCAGGGCATGTACGTCGCCCTCGAAGCCTACAGCGAGCCCGGCGACGGCGTCGTCGTGCAGACCCCGATCTATCCCCCCTTCCTCGGGTCCGTGCGCGACATGAAGCGGACGCTGGTCGAGAACCGCATGCGCCTCGAAGGCGATCGCCTCGAGTTCGACCTCGACGCGCTCGAGGCTTCGGTCACACCGGGATGCCGCCTGCTGCTCTTCTGCAACCCGCACAATCCTTCCGGCCGGGTCCACACGCGGGAAGAGCTCGAACGCGTCGCGGCCCTCGCCGTCGAACACGACCTCGTCGTGGTTTCCGACGAGATCCACGCCGACCTCCTCTACGACGGACGCGAGCACATCCCCTTCGCGACCCTGTCGCCGGAGGTCGCCGCTCGGACCGTCACCCTCACCTCGGCGAGCAAGGCCTTCAACATTCCGGGCCTGCGAACGGCGATCGCGCACTTCGGCGACCACGCACTCCAGCGTCGCTTCAATACCGTCCTCCACCGCCACATCCGGGGCGGGATCGGACTCTTCGGCCTCTACGCGACGATGGCGGCCTGGCGCTGGGCCCAGCCCTGGCTCGACGAGGTGGTCCCGTATCTGGCCGGCAATCGGGACTTCGTCGCCGAGCGGCTGGCGGAACGCCTTCCGGAGGTCACCTTTCTCCGCCCCGAAGCGACCTACCTCGCGTGGCTCGATTGCCGAGGTCTCGCGCTCGACGGCCCCCCGGCGGCGTATTTCATGCGCAACGGACAGGTCGCCCTCTCCGAAGGCTCGCTCTTCGGCCCCGGCTGGGAGGGCTTCGTGCGGCTGAACCTGGGGACCTCTCGACCGATTCTCGCCGAGGTGATCGATCGGATGGCCAAGGCGCTCGGGCGCTAGGCCGACGGGGGCTACTCTCCGGGCGCGCGGTCGCACCCGCCCGATCCGGATCCGAGAGACGACGAACATGGCGCACGCACACTCGCAATCGTCCCACGCAGGACACGATCATCGTCACGCGCACGGCGACGCGCGGACGATGAATCGCCGGCGCCTGCTGCTCACGCTCTTCCTCGCCCTCGGCTACGCCGTGATCGAGCTGATCGGCGGCCTCCTGACCGGCTCGCTCGCGCTCCTCGCGGACTCGCTCCACATGGTCTCGGACGTGGCCGCCCTCGCGCTCTCGCTGCTGGCGGTGTGGATGGCGGCACGCCCGTCCTCCGGCCGGCGCACCTTCGGCAACAGCCGCGCCGAGATCCTGGCAGCGCTGGCCAACGGACTCGCGCTCGCCGTGGTGGCGGTCTTCATCACGATCCACGCGGTCGAGCGCTTTCTCTCGCCTCGGGACGTGGCAGGAGAAGGCGTGATGGTCGTCGCGACCGGCGGGCTGGTGATCAACCTGATCGGTCTCTGGATCCTCGAAGGCGGGCGAAGCGAGTCGCTGAACGTGCGCGGGGCGTGGCTCCACGTCCTCTCCGATACGCTCGCGAGCGTCGGCGTGATCGTGGCGGGCGCGGGCATCTGGGCCTTCGGCTGGGTGTGGCTGGACCCGGCCGTGTCGTTGGTCGTGAGCGCTCTGGTCCTGCTCTCGGCCTGGCACCTGATCCGGGAAGCCCTCGACGTCCTGATGGAAACGGCCCCGGCGCACCTCGATCCGGAAGAGATCCGCGACGCGCTGGTCGACGTCGACGGCGTCGAGAGCGTGCACTGTCTACATGTCTGGACGATCGGGAGCGGCGAGGTGTCGCTGTCGAGCCACCTCGTGATCGACCCGGATCGCGAGGCCGAGGGCCTGCTCCAGAGCGTGCGTACCGCCCTGACCGACCTCTTCGGCATCGATCACACCACGATCCAGATCGAGCCCGCGTCCCGGGAGCCCGGGAGCGAAGCGGCCTGCGTCGACTCCTGCGAGCCGGGCACCGCGGTCGCCTGAGACACGAACCTGGTCCGCCCCTGGCCGCCCCCCTCCGCCCTCTGTCCTTGCCCCTGCCCCGGTCCCCGAGGGGCAATACCCCTGGTCACGCGGGTTCTGCTTTACCCCCGCGCTCGACTGACGTTAATGTCATCCAATGACGTGGACGTCAGTAGCGCGATGAGTAGACCCCCGAACGAGAGTGCGAACCGCCGGGAAGTCCGGGCGCAGGCCACCCGGAGCCGCTTCCTGGAAGCCGGTCGCCGACTCTTCGCCGAGCACGGGCTGGCGGGCGTGACGTCCCACGCGATCGCCGAAGAGGCCGGCTACGCCGCCGGGACCTTCTACCTCCACTTCAAGGACAAGCAGGCCCTCTTCGACGAGCTCGCCGAGGAGGCGGCGCAGGACCTCGAGCGACGCCTCGTCGCCGTGATGGCCGAGAAGTCCGAGATCGCCGACATCGCCTATGCCCAGGCGGACGCCCTGGTCAGCTTCGCCGATGAGCAGCGCGAGCTCCTGCTGATCGCGTTCCACCGCGGTAGCGAGTCGGGCGACGTCGGCGCGCGAATTCTCCAGCGCCTGGCCGAGGGCGTGAGCTCCCGTCGTCGCGAGTTCGCCGCGTCGGGAGAGAGTGATCCGGCCTTCGACCCCGACGTCCTCGCCCAGGCAATCGTCGGGATGTGGGCGCAGGTCCTCCTCTGGTGGGCGGAGGATCCTTCCCGCGCCCGGCGTGAGGACGTGATCCGCACCATGACCCGTCTCCAGCTCTTCGGTTCGCGTCGCTAGACGACCGACCGCGGCGGCCGGAAGGCCGCGACCGTTCACGGCACTGACCCACAACCCAACAAGACGCCCGATGGAGACGCCTCCCCATGAGCTCTAGGCAGTCCATGACCGAACGACACATCACCTACGACCCGATCTACAACACCGTCGACCGCGACAACTTCGATGCGCTGATCGAAGTCGATCGCTATGCGGACCGGACCGATGCGTTCAACGACATCATCGCGTCGACCGTCGATCATTTCTGGGATCCGACGGACGTCCGCTACGTCGACTTCGACTCGAGCCCGATGAACCTCGACGAAGAGATGATCATGCCGCGCGACTTCTGCATCGAGCTGCAGACCGCGGTCGCGGACAAGCTCGACGAGCGCCAGCAGGTCCGTCTCGCGAACCAGAACACCCGCTTCGTCCTCTCGAGCATCCTGCACGGCGAGCAGGGCGCGCTCAGCCTCTCCGCGAGCCTGACGCAGATCCTTCGGGATCCGGGCGCGATGGAGTACGCGGCGAACCAGACCCGCGAGGAAGCGCGCCACGTCACGGGCTTCTCGAACTACATCGGGACGCGCTGGGGGACGCCCCTCAAGGCCGGCACGACGATCCAGGGCCTGATGAACGAGATCGTCAAGACGGGCGCCGTCTACAAGAAGCTCGTCGGCATGCAGATGCTGATCGAAGGTCTCGCCATGGGCGCCTTCGCGACGATCCAGCGCGAGACGAACGATCCGCTGCTCCGGCGCTTGATCCACTTCACCATGTCGGACGAGGCCTTCCACCACAAGTTCGGGAAGATCTGGGCGGACCGGACGATTCCGAAGCTGAACGAGGAAGAGCACGAACACGTCGAGCTCTGGGCGGCGGACGCCTTCCAGGTCCTGCTCTTCAACCTGGTGAACGCGGAGCAGAAGCAGGAGATCTACAAGGAGTTCGGGCTCGACTGGCAGTGGGTCCGGGACGCGATCCTCGAGAACTTCTCGGACGAGGACCGTCGCTCCCAGATGACGCAGAACACGAACATCTTCCGCGTCCTGATCAAGACCCTCCTCAAGGCCGGCATCATCACCGAGCGCACACGACACGTGTACCAGGCCTGGGTCGACATGGACGAGCTCAACGCCGAGGACGACGAGGTCGCCGGTGCGGACGTCGCGGCCGCGGCGATGGAAGAGCTCAAGGGCATCAACGCCGGGCGCCAGAAGATGGGCGCGCGCTTCCGCATGAACTGAGCGGAGCGAACCGCGCAACGGGACGCGCCGCGTCCCGTCGACGGACCCGCCTGAGCGGGCTTCGGGTCTTTCCCGGAGCCCGCTTCGTCGTTTGGGCCCAGAAGAACCGCTTCACGGGTGAGCACGAGCGGAGCAGCTGCCTCTCCAAACCCGCGCCCTCTCAAGGAATCCCGGAATCTTCCGATGACGACGGATGAGTCATCGCGAACGAGGGCCCGGCGTGCCGCATCCGATCATCCACCGTCCCGAGAACGAGTCCGATTCCGCCTCCGAAGCGGAACCGAACGATCTCGCTGCGACGCCGTCGGACGCCAACCTCGCCGGCTTCGCCCTGCTCGCGGATCCGAGCACCATCGCGGGGGGCGGCGACGCGCCCGGCACCGACTCCCATGAGGAGGTCGAACGTCTACGCGCCGCGCTGCACCTGCGATCGCAGGAGATCGAGGCACTCCAGAGCAAGTGGGCCGGTCCCGCAGAGGAGGCCCCCGAGGCCTCGCGAGCGCCCGAAACGAAGCCCGACGGCCCCGCGCGCGCCGCCCTCCTCGACGCCGCCTCCGCCCGCCGCCTCGCCGCCGATGCGCGCAAGCGGGAACGCGAGAGCCGCATCGCCCTCGAAGAAGCACAGAAGGCCCTCGGAACGGACGTCCCGCCCGTCTCGCCGACCGAGCCCGCCGCCGGCTGGCAGCAGCGTGCCCTGGTCGCCCGCGGTGGCCCCACCGAGGCGAGGACGCAGCCCGCGCCGGAGGTCGCCGCACCGAGCGAGGCCCGCGAACAGACGCCCGCCGAGCCGTCGGCGCCTCCGACCCTCGATCCCGAGGAAACCCTTCGCGCGCTCGGACGGGAGCTCCGCCTGGTCCGCGCGGAGAACCGCGAACGCGAATCGACCCTCGCCCTCGCACGGGAGAAGACCCGGCGTCAACACGAGGAGATCGAACGACTCCGAACGGCCCTCGCCGAGGGCGACCGCGCCGATGGATCCGGACCTTCCGCCAACGAGACGACGGCGTCCGCAGCGCTCGCGCCGGCCGGCGAAGACACCACCGTGCGTGCACTCGACGGCGACGACTCCCGGGCGCTCGCCGCACGGGTCACGGCGCTCGAAGCCGAGCTCGCAGAACGCGACGCGGAGACGGCCCGACTCGACGCGGCACTCGCGCAGGCGCGGGCCCTGGACACCCAGCGGCGTGAGCGGATCGATGCGCTGCAGGATCGCCTCGAAGCCCAGGATCGCGCCCTCGACGCCGCGCGCCGTGAGTACGAGCTGGAGCGCCAGCGCCATACTCGCAGCCGAGGCCTGATCACGCGGCTGCGCACGACGCTGTCGGCGGCCGTCCCGGACGAGTCGTTCGCCGAGGACGACGACCCGATCGCGCTCGACGCGACGGCCGTCTCCGATTCTCGATCGATGGGCACACGCGACCTCGCCCCGGAGCCCACGAACGCCCCGCCCGCTCTCCGGTCGGACGACGAACCGACGAGCGACATCGACACAGCGGTGATCGATCGCGCCGACCTGTCCGCCCGGGACACAGCGGTGATCGATCGCGCCGGCGTAATCGCCCGGGACACCGAGCAGCGACGAGCGGACGTCCGTCTCTTCGACGACTGGCTCGACGATCAGGTCCGACGACACTTCGGCCCCATGGGCATCGACCAGCTGAGCGATCTGATGATCGCCCCACTCGCTCGCCGCGGCGCCGAGGCGGACGGGGGCGCGACGATCCTGCTCCTCGGACGGAACGGCTGGCTCCGCGCGGCCGGCCTCGCCGAAGCCCTCGTCGTGGGCAGCGCCGAGCCCATCACGATCCACGTGGCCGATCCGGTGGGCAGCCCCGACGACCTCGCGATCGACTCGGATTCACCGCTGCGCGACCTGCTGGTTCCGACGCCGGCGCCCGCCGACCCGGAGGCCCTCGCGTCGCTCCTGGACGCGCTTCGACCCGCACTCGTCGTGTCCCACTCGCACCTCTCGAACGAAGCCTCGCCCGATGCCTGGCTCGCCGTCCTCGAGGACGCGGTCGCGCGGCAGACGGCGCTGCTCTTCGTCGAATCCACCGGCGTCGGCGACGTTCCGGCACCGGAGGAGGTGCGGGCCGTCGGTGACCGGATCTGGTCCCTGCTCCCCGAGCGCTACGCGCTCCGCCCCGGAGACGACGTGCCCTTGCCGACCTGGTCGGCGGCATTCGAGCAGGCCTCCAAGGACCTCGCCAACGGACTCTTCGAGGCCCTGCGCAGTCGCTTCCGGCCCGAGCTCTCGGCCCGCTTCGGATTCCTCGTCGCGCCCTTCCTCCACGCCGGACTCGCCGCGAACTTCGACGTCGCGGCCGAACGCGATCGACGTTTCCTCGAGCAGGTCGCCGATCTCGACGAGCGGCGGATCGAGGCCGGCGAAGCCCCGGCGCTGCACGCCATCGCCCTCGTCGACCCGTTGGCCGAGGCCTGAGCGCTCCGTCGATTCCGAAGGGGTGTGCGCGCCCCGTCGCGACGGCTACACACTCCCCATGCCCGAGCACGACCCGAGCCAACGTGGCCCGCACCCCGTCGGCGTGATCCAGACCCGGATCGCCTCGACCGACGATCCGATCGATCCTCGGCGCGTGCTCCCGACCGAGATCTGGTATCCCGCACGGGCCGGCGTGCGTGAACGCGACGACGGCGTGCATCCGCTCGGACTGCCCCACCGCGCAACGACGGACCTCACCCCGCTCGCCGACGCGGCGCTCCCCCTCGTGGTCTTCTCCCACGGCAACTCCGGTCTCCGGCAGCAGTCGACGTTCCTGATGACCCACCTCGCGAGCCACGGCTTCGTCGTCGCCGCTCCGGATCACGTGGGCAACACCTTCGACGAGATGCTCGCGCTCGAGACCGAAGAGCAGCGCAAGGAGGTCCACCTCCGCGCGCGCAGCCAGCGTCCGAGCGACATCGCCCGCGTGATCGCAGCCCTCGTCGACGACCGGATCGAGGCCGACCGACGGCCCGCGATCGATCCGGACCGGATCGGTGTCGCCGGCCACTCCTACGGTGGGTGGACGGCCCTCAAGGTCCCCGCCCGAGACCCACGTGTACGCAGCGTGTGCTGTCTCGCGCCGGTGGCCGAGCCCTTCGTGGGCCGACGCGCCTTCGACGAGGGCGAGCTGCCGCTCCCGACCGACGTCGCGACGCTCGTGCTCGCCGCTGAGGACGACGTCCTGGTCGATCGTCGCGAGACGATCGAGCCTCTCTTTGCGCGCCTCGGAGACCATGCCCGGATCGACTGGCTCGACCGGGCGGACCACTTCCATTTCTGCGACGGCGTCGAGTTCCTCCACAAGGTCCACGAGAACACGCCGCGCCCCAACCTGCCGCGGCCACCGCGCCCGGTCGCGGAGCTTCGCCGCGAGGCGGAGACCCACGCGTGGCTGAACGAGCGGGTCGCGCGCTTCTTCTACGGGTCGCTCGCGGGCGACCGCGCCGCGACGAAGTCGGGAGACGCAGCAGCATGAACGGCAAGACCTGCATCGTGACCGGCGGCACCTCCGGAATCGGCGAAGCCTCCGCCCTCGCCCTGGCCGAGCAGGGGGCGGACCTCGCGATCGTGTGTCGATCCGAGGAGCGCGGACGCGCCACCCGGGACCGGATCGAGGCGGCGACCGGCCGGGACTGCGTTCGGCTCTTCTACGCGGACCTCCAGCGCCTCGACGACGTGCGCCGCGTCGCCGCGGAGCTCGACTCTGCCCTCGGCCGGATCGACGTCCTGCTGAACAACGCGGCGGTCACGATGCTCCGGCGCGAGGAGACGGCGGACGGACACGAGATGACCTTCGGCGTCAACCATCTCGCGCCCTTCCTGCTGACCCACGACCTGCTCCCGCGGATCGTCGAGACGCCGGGCGCCCGGATCGTGAACGTCGCCTCCGGCGCACACAAGTTCGCGGCCTTCGACCTCGAGGATCTGCAGAGCGAGCGGAGCTACTCGGCGATGCGCGTCTACGGCGCCTCGAAGCTCTGCAACATGCTCTTCACGACCGAGCTGGCCCGGCGCCTCGACGGACGCGACGTGGGCGTCTGGTCGCTCCACCCCGGCGCGGTCTCGACGCGCCTCGGGGCGAACAACGGCGGGATCGCCAAGCTCCTGCTCCCCTTCCTCTCGCTCTTCTTCAAGACGCCTGCTCAGGGGGCCCGCACGTCGGTTTTCCTCTGTTCGGAGCCCGAGGTCGGCGCGCCGAACGGCAGCTATTTCATCGACGAACGTCCCGCGAAGACCTCCGCACTCGCACGAGACGAAGATACGGCCCGACGTCTCTGGGCCGAGAGCGAACGCCTCGTCGGTCTCGACGTCGGCGCCCCCTGGTACTGACTGACGCGCCGCGCGGAGCACGCGCCCCCGACGACTGGAGACCCCGATGGCCATGAGAGAGCTCGACGTACCGGTCGAGCGATGCACGTATCCCGGTAGCGAGGGGCTCACCCTCGTCGGCGACGCGTTCGGCGACGCCGCGAACCCGCCGGCCCTGCTCTTCCACGGCGGCGGACAGACACGCCATTCCTGGGCCGGCACGGCCGTGCGACTCGCCCAGGCGGGCTGGTACGCCGTCTCTGTCGACCTCCGCGGACACGGCGAGAGCGGGTGGGACCCCGAAGGCGCCTACCGCTCGACGGGATTTCGCGACGACGTGATCGAGGTGGCCCGAAGCTTCGATCAGCCCGCGCTGATCGGCGCCTCCCTCGGTGGGATCTCCTCGCTCCTCGCGGTCCACGAGGCCGGCAACGCGCTGGCGCGTGCGTTGGTGCTCGTCGACATCGCGACCCGCATGGAGCAGAGCGGTGCCGACCGCATCATGAACTTCATGAAGGACGGCCTCGAAGGCTTCGACACCCTGGAAGACGTCGCCGATGCGGTCGCCGCCTACAACCCGCACCGCCCGCGCCCCAAGGACGTCTCCGGCCTCGAGAAGAACCTTCGCAAGGGCGACGACGGTCGTTGGCACTGGCACTGGGACCCGGCCTTCATGAGTCCGAGCAGCGACGGCGACGGCAAGCTCGTCAGCCAGCAGTTCCTCGACGCAGCCGCAGCGAGTCTGACCCTCCCGACCCTGCTCGTCCGCGGAAAGATGTCCGACCTCCTCTCCGAAGAAGGCGCGAAGACCTTCCTCGAACAGGTCCCCCACGCCGAGTTCGCCGACGTCTCGGGCGCCGGCCACATGGTCGCCGGCGACAAGAACGACGCCTTCAGCGACGCCGTCCTGGCCTTCCTCGCAAGGACGCTCCGCCAATGAACGCGCCGCTGTCGCTCGTCCGCCGTTCGCGGCCCGTGGACGTCCGCAGTGGATGGCTCGCCCCGTAGGCGGGGCGTGTCCGCATCCCGCGCCAAGTGCTGACCATACGACCCACTGAATACCCTGGCGGCTGGGCTGCGCTTGATTCCACTGCGGCCGCCCCCGAGCCACTCACTCCCGCCGAAGCAAGACGACACGCCCCAGCTCCGCGTTCGATCGAGAAAACCGAGCACGCGCGTATCCCCTGCGAGCAACCCCATCCGAGGGAGCGAGGCGGGGTGTCTCGCGGCGAAATAAAGCGCAGGCCCGCACTCCATTCCCGCTAGCGGGTCGGACGACCAGCTAGTGAGACGAGATCGAAGACGCCCCGCCTACGAAGGCCGAGCCATTCGCCGCGGGGCGCACCGTCTCGCGACCGCGGCTGGGCCTCCATCGGCCGACGGATGCGCGCGTCGAAACCCCGCCATTCGCCGCGGGGCGCACCGTCTCGCGACCGTGGCACCGCGCTCAACGGCCGACGGATGCGCGCGGCTAGTCCGCCGCGCGGAGCGGCGTCGGATGTCCGAAGAGCCAGCCCTGACCGAAACGGATCCCGAGGCGCCCGAGCATCTCGAGCTCTTCCAGCGTGTCGAGGCCCTCGCCGATCACCTGGGCGCCCATCTTGTCCGCGAGCTGGAGGACGGCGGAGAGCACGTCCTGACGCGCCGGGTCCTGGTCGACACCGGAGACCATCGCGCGATCGATCTTGATGTAGTCGGGCTCCACCTCGAGGAGCTCCTCGAGTCCCGCGTAGCCGGCGCCCGTATCGTCGAGGGCGAACTGGAAGCCGAGGCTGCGGTAGTAGTCGCGCATCTCCTTGAACGCCGCGAAGCTGCGGATCGATTCCTGCTCGGAGATCTCGAAAACGACGTCGGTCGGGGCGAGCTGTCGCTTCTGGAGCGTCTCGATCAACCGATCCTCACGGAAGTTCGGATCGTGGATCGTGGTCGGGCGGATGTTCAGGAAGAGCTTGGTGCCCGCCGGGAAGTCGACGGCACCGCGCAACCCGCTCTCGCGACAGACGCAGTCGAGCTCGAAGACGAGGCCGTGCTCCTCCGCCGCGCCGAAGAGCGCCACGGGCGAGTGGAACCGAGAGCCCTCGGCGCCGCGCGCGAGAGCCTCGTAGCCGTAGACCGTCCGCGACTCGACCTCGACGATCGGTTCGTAGACGGAGTAGATGCGGTGGTCGAGGATCGTCTCGAGAAGATCGTGACGCACCTCGCGACGCTGGGCTTCGACGGCGAACGCGCAGTCACGTCGGGCCTCGTCGATCAGCCGACGCAGCTGGGTCGCGAGGCCGAACTGGGGATTCCGCAGCTCGACCGCGATGCCGGTCGGCAAGCGCACGCCGCCCCGCTGGTACGGATAGAAGACCTGCTGGCCGTCGGACTGCAGTGCGCGCTCGAGCTCCTGACGGAATCCGGGCATTTCGGTCCGGAAGAAGCCGGCGCTGCCCTCCCTGCGAAAGAGCAGGACCATGATCTCGTCGTAGCCGGGCTCGGCGAGACAGACCGCGAAGTCGGTCCGCAGGCGTTCTTCGGCGACCTCCTGGACGCGCGCGTGGAGTGCATCGAGGCAGCGCACCCGCGCCTCCTCCCCGTGGCGACGCTCGACCTCCGCGATCATCGGTGCGCCGACGACGACGAGGCCGACGGCCCCCGCAGCCTCGAATCGCTCGCCGAACTCGGCGAAGCGGAGGCTCACGTCGAGGGCGTCACCGGAGGGGGTCGTGCCGCTCGGTCGCTGTGTCGGTCGGTCGGAGTCCAGAGTCGAAGCCATGGTTCCGGATCGGCCATCTGCGCCGCGGTGTTGAGCGTTCCTTGCGGTCGGGACGCCGGGACGCGGCCTCAGGCGGCGGCCTCGAGGCGGACGGCGCCCCGCTCGATCAGATCGACGATCGCCGTCTCGATCAGGGCGTCGGGCTCCTGAATCGTGTCCAGCAAGCGTGAGACCTTCATCCCGACGCCGGCGCGGTCGAGGATCTGGCGCTCGATCTTGGACAGGAGCGGGTCCTCCAGGTCGACCTTGTGATGCTCCACGCGGAGCCCCGCGTTCCCGGGCACCTCGGGGCCGGAGGCGGAGCGCGTCTCGTCGATGAAGCGCGCGGTCTCGAGCAGCGCCGCTTCGATCGGCAGACCCAGAGCGGGCGCGTCCTCTTCCGGCTCCAGATTCGCGTGGAACTCGAAGTTTCCGTTCTTCCATGCGGCCATCCGGACCAGCGCCTTCAAGCCGATCGCGGCGCCCATCTGAGCGGACGTGATCACGCCGCTCGCCACGTGGACGACGCCGACCTCCCCACGGTTCAGCAGGGTGAAGCGACCGCAGGGAACGCACTGCCCGAAGCTGAGGATGAGGTCGTTGAGACCGAGCGTGTCGATCGAGCCCGTGATGCCACCGAGTCGGCGCGCGTGCTCGCTGGCCTTGACCTGGTTCAGGTACGCGATGGTCTCGTCCTCCTCCTCTGCAGGGACGGCGAACTGGATGCCGAGTCCGCGCACCCGACCGTCGTCGGCGACGTCGTGCCGCGCGATGAGGCCCGGGACGCTGCGTGATTCCCCCGACGTGGGATGCACGATCGCGACCACGACTTCCTGACCCACGGGCGGCGGGTCGGACTCGATCGCGACGAGGACGCCCGCGAGACTCAGGTTGCGCGTTCGCCCTTCGATCTCGGCGACACCCGGCACCCGGACGCGGGCGCGCACGTGGGCCACGGAGCGAGCGGCATGGCGCTGCCCCTGCCCCGCGGCGACTTCATCGACGAGTGGCTGATCGAGGGCCTGCTCGATCACGCGGCGGATCTCGAGCGGAGGGTCGCTCATCTCGAGCGCCACGCCGGCGCGGCCGCCGTTGCGTTCGAACTCGATCGGAATCGTCTGGACCACCCGCCCCTCGAGCTCGAGGGTTCGATCGACGAAGGGGAGCTCGACGAAGACGAGCACCGGCTCGCCGTAGAGCAGCTCGAGAGGCCCCGGGATGAAGAGGCCCCCGTTCACGAGATTGGCTTCGTACTCGCGCTCGAGCGCCTCACGGCTCTCGAACGCGACGCGCAGCACCCGGAACGCCTGGCTCACATCCACTCCCCGCCCGAAGGCGACCGGCGGCACAGCCGGCCCACTCCGGATCGGCCGAACGGCCCCGCAGCAATACCCGAGAGGGCGTCCGGGAGAACCCCGAGCAACGAGCCCTTCCCGCGTGGGCCGCCCGGGCGAACCGGCCGCTAGAGGAGCAGCGAGATCGGATCGGCCAGGACCCGCGCGAGCCGTGAGGTGAAACGGACGGCGTCCGCGCCATCGATGACCCGGTGGTCGTAGGAGAGCGAGAAGGGGAGTGTGATCCGAGGCACGAACCGGCCGGCGCCCTCGCCCATCGGCGACGCTCCGTCGTCCATCGGGTCGAGCGGCGAAGGTCCTTCCCAGACCGGCGTGATCCGGGTCTTGGACAAGCCGAGGATCGCCACCTCCGGCGCGTTCACGATCGGCGAGAAATGGCCCCCGCCGATCCCACCGAGACTCGAGATCGTGAAGCAGGCTCCCGACAGGTCGTCCGGTGTGAGCTTGCGCGCCCGCGCCCGCTCGGCGGCGTCGGCGACTTCTTCCGCGAGATCGAACACGCCCTTGCGATCCACGTCGCGGATCACCGGGACGACGAGTCCCTGATCCGTATCGACGGCGACCCCGAGGTGGTAGTAGTCCTTCACGATCAGCTGATCGCCCTCGGGCGAGAGCGACGATCGGAACTTCGGGAAGTCGCGGAGCACGACGACCACGGCCTTCATCACGAGCACGAGTGGCGAGAGACGCAGCCCTCGCTCCGCGGCCTGCTCCTTGCGTTCGGCACGGAATCGTTCGAGCTCGGTGATGTCGGCCTCGTCGTTCTGGGTCACGTGCGGCACGTTCAGCCAGCTGCGATGAAGCCCGGGCCCCGCGACCTTCTGGACGCGTGTGAGCGGCGTCTCGTGCGTCGGTCCGAAGCGCGAGAAGTCCACGGAAGGGACGGGCGGGATGCCCGCGCCGGCGGGGGGCGTCTGCGCCTCACCGTCCTTCGCGAAGCGCTCGCGCACCCGCTCCCGGAGATCGTCGACGAGGATCCTTCCGGCGGGCCCGGAGCCCGCCGTCGACTCGATCGGCACCCCCAGCTCTCGCGCGTAGCGCCGCACGAGCGGACTCGCGTGCGGCACGCCGGCCCGGTCCGGAACGGGACGGGACGCGGCCGCGGACATCTCGCGCCGGCCCGGCGCAGCGCTGGCTGAGGCCGCCCCGGTCTCCGGCTGAGGCGGCTCCGCGGAGGCTTCCACCGACTCGGGCGCCGCGGCGGCTTCGGCCGAAGATCCGGGCTCGGGCTCCGCCGGAGGCGATTCGGGCTCCTCGGCGTCCGACGCCTCCCCGCTGGCCTCGGTCGCCGCGGCGACGCCCTCGAGGACGACCAGCACACTGCCCTCGGAGACGCGATCGCCTTCGGCCACGCGGATCTCGGCGACGACGCCGCCGGCCGTGGACGGGATCTCCATCGTCGCCTTGTCGCTCTCGATGCTGACGAGCGGGTCATCGAACTCGACGGCATCCCCCTTGGCGACCAGGATCTCGACGACCTCGACGTCCTCGAAGTCCCCGATGTCGGGCACGCAGATTTCGATGCGCTCGGCCACGTGGATGTACTCCCCGCCCTCTGGCGGATGGGTTTGGCGGATGGGATGGGCGACAGGGTCGAATCGGTCGCGCCTAGCGGTGGCGCGGCGCGCTCGCCTCCGTCTCCAGTCCGTACTTGCGGATCGCGCGACTCACGTGGTCGCGATCGACGACGCCCTCGTCCGCCAGCGATGCCAGGGCGGCCACGCAGACGTCGTTCCGATATACCTCGAAGAATTGCCGGAGCTTCTCTCGGCCATCGCTGCGTCCCCAGCCGTCGGTCCCGAGCGTCCTGTAGCTGCGACCGTGGGGGAGGAACGCACGAATCTGCTCGGAGTAGAGCCGCTGGTAGTCCGTCGCCGCGACGATGGGGCCGCTCGAGTTCGTGAGCTGTCGCTCGACGAAGCTCATCTTCGGCTCGTCGCCCGGATGCAGGGTGTTCCAGCGTTCGACGTCCTGCCCGTCCCGGGCGAGCTCGTTGAAGCTCGTGACGCTCCAGACGTCGGCGCTCACGCCGTGGTCCTTCTCGAGCATCTCCGCCGCCGCGAGGACCTCGCGCAGGATCGTCCCCGAGCCGAGCAGCTGGACCCTCGGTCCGCCGCCCTGCCCCTCACGAAAGCGGTACATCCCCTTGAGGATCCCGCTCTCGACCCCCTCCGGCATCTCCGGCTGCGGGTACTTCTCGTTCATCACGGTCAAGTAGTAGTAGATGGCCTCGCCGTCCTGAACCATCCGACGGAGGCCGTCCTGCACGATCACCGCCAGCTCGTAGGCGAAGGTCGGGTCGTAGGAGAGACAGCTCGGAACGGTATTCGCGAGCAGGTGACTGTGGCCGTCCTGGTGCTGCAGTCCTTCCCCGGCCAGCGTCGTCCGTCCGGCGGTCCCCCCGAGCAGGAAGCCCCGGCACTGCATGTCGCCGGCGGCCCACGCGAGATCGCCGATCCGCTGGAAGCCGAACATCGAGTAGAAGATGTAGAACGGGATCATCTGCACGCCGTGGTTGGCGTAGCTGCTGCCCGCCGCGATGAACGAAGCCATCGCGCCGGCCTCGTTGATCCCCTCCTGGAGGATCTGGCCGTCCGTCTCTTCGCGGTAGTAGGCGACCTGGTCCGAGTCGACCGGATCGTAGAGCTGGCCGACCGAGGAGTAGATCCCGAGCCGACGGAACATGCCCTCCATCCCGAACGTTCGGCTCTCGTCCGGCACGATCGGGACGACGTGCTTGCCCATCGCCTTGTCCCGGGTCAGGACCTGCAGAATACGCACCGCCGCCATCGTCGACGACATCTCGCGGTCCCCGGTCCCCTTGAGGAGCGCGTCGAACGCATCGAGACCGGGCACCTCGAGCTTCGGCGCGTCGGTGCTCCGCGTCGGTAGATAGCCACCGAGCGCGCGCCGGCGCTCGTGCATGTACCGCATCTCCGGGCTGTCGGGATCGGGCGTGTAGAACGGCGCCTTCCCGATCTCGTCGTCGGAAATCGGGATGTTGAACCGATCTCGGAAGGCGCGGAGCGACGACTCGGCCATGTCGTGCATCTGGTGCGTGACGTTCTGGCCTTCGCCGGCCTCCCCCGTCCCGTAGCCCTTCACCGTCTTCGCCAGGATGACGGTCGGCTGCCCCTCGTGCGAAACGGCTTCGGCGTAGGCGGCGTAGACCTTGTGCGGGTCGTGGCCGCCCCGATTGAGGCGCCAGATGTCGTCGTCGGACATCGTCGCGACCATGTCCGCCAGCTCCGGATACTTGCCGAAGAAGTGTTCGCGGGTGTAGGCCCCGCCGCGCACCTGATAGGCCTGGTACTCCCCGTCGACGGCCTCTTCCATCCGCTTCCGGAGGATGCCGGAGGAGTCCTTGGCGATCAGGGGATCCCAACGACTGCCCCAGATCACCTTGATCACGTTCCAGCCGTTGCCACGAAAATTCGCTTCGAGCTCCTGGATGATCTTGCCGTTGCCCCGGACCGGGCCGTCGAGACGCTGGAGATTGCAGTTCACGACGAAGACGAGGTTGTCGAGCTTCTCCCGCCCGGCGAGCGAGATCGCCCCCAGGCTCTCGGGCTCGTCGGTCTCGCCGTCTCCGAGAAACGCCCAGACCTTCCGCCCGGACGTGTCGACGATCCCCCGGTCGTGCAGGTAGCGCATGAAGCGGGCCTGGTAGATCGCCATCAGCGGCCCGAGGCCCATCGAGACCGTGGGGAACTGCCAGAAGTCGGGCATCAGCCGCGGATGCGGGTACGACGAGAGGCCACCGGGCTCCACCTCCTGACGGAAGTTGTGGAGCTGCTCCTCGGTCAGCCGGCCTTCGAGGAAGGCGCGAGCGTAGATCCCGGGCGCGGAGTGGCCCTGGATGTAGAGCAGGTCGCCGCCGTGCTCTTCGTTCGGCGCGTGGAAGAAGTGATTGAAGCCGACGTCGTAGAGCGTCGCGGCGGAGGCGAACGAGGAGATGTGGCCTCCGAGCGCGGGATCGACCCGGTTCGCCTGGACGACCATCGCCATCGCGTTCCAGCGAATGAAGGACCGGATCCGTTCCTCGAGCCTGGAATCACCGGGACTCGTCTTCTGGAGCGCGTCGGAGATCGTGTTGATGTACGCCGTCGTCGCGCGATACGGAAGGTGCGCGCCCTTTCGACGCGCCCGTCGAACGAGGCGCCCGATCAGGAAGTGCGCGCGCTCGATTCCCTCGCGCTCGAAGACGCCGTCGAGGGCTTCGAGCCACTCGAGCGTCTCCTGCGGATCGGCATCTCCCAGGGCGATGTCCTTGGGATTGGACTCGGGATCCGACATGCGAGGGCCTCCGGGGTGCTGGGCGCGACCGTGGCGACCGAGACGCGTCGGATCCTGCTCGATCCGAATCGCCCGCCACCAGCCAGAGGGGTCGTTGGATGGTCGGCCACCCCCGGCCCCTTGGCAACCGATCGCCTGCCCTGCGGACTGTATCGGCGCGCACGGCCCCGGCAAAGATAGGGAAAACCGTGCACGGCGAGACGCACCACGATCGGGCCGATCGGGAAGCGATACGAACCCGATTCACTTCGGGGCGATTGCTCCCCGAGCGACCCCTCGCGCGCCGGGACGGGCCGATTCGACACCCGACGCACGCAAGGCAGTTCGCCCCGCGCGGCGCCGCTAGTCGTCCGACGCGAGGAAGAGCCGCAGCACGTACCAGAAGAGGACGGCCACCGACGCGAAGAGCGAGAGCGACGCCGCCACGTAGCGGTCTTCCGGATAGTGGTGGAGCACGTTCGACGTGTCGTAGAGGATCGCCGCTCCGGCGAGTCCGATCATCGCGACGGAGAACCACGTCCCCAGGTGGAAGCCGAAGAGCAGCGCCGCGATGATCGCGACGATCGCCAGGATGAAGCCGAAGCGAACGAAGCTCGCCAGGAAGCTGAAGTCCTTGCGGGTCGTGAAGACGACGGCGGTCAGCCCGGCGAACCCGAGCAGCGTGACGATCGCGGCGCTCGAGATCACGCCCGGCGCGACGGCGTTCGCCAGGTAGAGCAACGGCACGAAGATGAAGGCTTCTGCGACGACATAGGCCGTGAGGGCCATGTACTGCGACGAGAGGGATTCACTTCGCATCGCCACGTTCTGCGCGAGCCAACCCACCAGCATGAAGCCGCCGAGGACCGTCAGCCAGCCGCCGGGCAGTCCCATCATCGTCTCGGCGATCGTGCCGGCGAGCCCGGAGCCGAAGAGCAGCAGCTCGACGCCGACGAACGCGACGATCGCGCCCATCAGGTGGTTGTAGGTCTTCGTGATGAAGTCGGCGCGCGCGTCGACGCCCATCTGCCCGATCGGGGCGCTCGTCTGGCCGAAGTCCTGCGGTGCACTCATGACTCGTCACTCCTCGATGCGACCCGGCCACGCGCAGGCGCGGGATCCGGGACTCGCGGATCGGAAACCTCGACACCCGCGATCGCGCCTCGCGGCGGGTGCCGCGGGCGAATCGGGGCCTCGCATTCAGCTCGGCGGGAGGAGCCGGGCGCTTGAGGACGGGACCGGGGACGACCTCGCGGTTGCTCGTTCGCTGCGATTTCGTTCTACGCCGGCCGAAACCGCCCCGCAGGCGAGCCGCCCTCGCCCGCTCCTACTCGCCTACTCACCTATTCCCCTACGGCCACGTCTTCTTCTTCGCTCTCCACCGGCATCGGACGCGCAGCGCCGCGGTGGTCGCGACGCTTGGCCCGCATCGAGCGGACCTCGCGTTCGAAGACGTCCACGGCCCGGGAAAGGGCCAGCTCGGGCTCGTCGTCCCGTTCGTGGGCGATCAGCTCGCGCCCCTTCGCC
Organism: bacterium; assembly: GCA_024742285.1. NCBI lineage: Bacteria > bacterium. Next base: position 58,839 of record JANSYR010000016.1, read on the forward strand.
TGGCAGCGGATCTTCGCTTCCGCCGCGCCGTGCTGATGGTGATTGCTGCCCTCTACGTGGACGACCACGTGGATCAGGTCCTTCTGGCCTTCACCCAGCTTCCGGATCCGGGCTTCGGCGGCCTCTCGTCTTCGGGCATCGAGATCGGTCACGACGTGCCATTGGATATCCATGTCAGGGGGCTCCTTCCTTCGTTGCGATCGCCTCCGAATGGAGGTCGATCTCGTAGTTCCGGTAGGTCTTCTCGATCACCGCCCCCATCTTCTCGAGCGCACCGCGCATGCGGTGGTTGTTCTCGAGGATGAGTGAGGCTTCGCCGTGGCGATAGCCCTTGGCGAGGGCGACCTCGAAGGTCTTTGCGTAGAGCGCCGCTCCGAGCGGCAGCGACTGGAACTCCTGGGCGACGCCGAGCATGAAGATGCGGACGCGATTCATCAGCTTCTTCTTGCGCAGCACGTGGATCCAGCCAAAGGGGAGCACGCGCCCGTTCATCTTCTTCACCACCTGGTTGAAGTCCGGCAGGGTGACCGAGATCGCGGCGACCCGGTCGCCGATCTCGGCGATGAAGCAGAGATCCGGGTCGATGAGCTGCTTGAGCCCCCCGGCGATGAAATCGAACTCGCGATCCGAGACGCGCACGTGGGCCCAGTTCTGCTCCCAGGCGTCGCGATAGATCCCGCGCACCTTCTCGACGTCCTCGTCCCAGCGCGAGAAGTCGAGGGATCGAATCCGGATCTCGGGATTACGTGAGAGCACGCGCTTCGAGACCTTCATCATCTTCTGCATGCCGGGCATGTCCGCCTCGCAGCGGTAGGCATACCAGTCCATCGCCTTGCGGAGACCGATCGCTTCGTAGATCCGGGGGTACCACTCGGCGTTCCAGGGATTCGCGACCATCGGCGAGTGTTCGAAGCCGTCCACGACCAGCCCGAACTCGTGGTTCGTATTGAAGTTGAAGGGCCCGATCAGCCGCTCCATCCCCTGGTCGATCAGCCACTCGCGCGCAGCGCCGAGGAGGGCTCGAGCGACCTCTTCGTCGTCGACGAACTCGAAGAAGCCGAAGAAGGCGGTGCCCTTCTCGTGCTCCTGATAGCCCCCGTCGATGCACGGCGCGATCGTGCCGACGTCCCGCCCGTCCTTGCGAGCGATGAAGTAGGCGGCGCGGGCGTTCTCGAAGTAGGGGTTGTGCGCAGGGTCGAAGAAGCGCTTCCGCTCGAAGTAGAGCGGCGGAACCCAGCAGGGTTCGTTCTCGTAGATGGTGAACCAGGTCCGGACGAAGCGTTCGGTCTCTCGCGGGAGCGAGACCTCCACCACTTCGACTGAACCCATTCACACCTCCGAGGCGCGGATCGCGGCGCGACCCCTCTCGAAGACTGTAGAGCAGGCGGCTTCGGCACGCCGCGCGACGCGGAAACCGGACTGTGTCGCGGCGCATCAGGCGCTTCGGGTCAACCGAAGCGTCCGGTGATATAGTCTTGCGTCCGCTGCTCGGCCGGATTCGTGAAGATCTTCTCGGTGTCGCCCTCTTCGATCAGCACGCCGAGGTGGAAGAACGCCGTTCGCTGGGACACGCGCGCGGCCTGCTGCATCGAGTGGGTGACGATCACGATCGTGAACTGCTCGCGCAGCTCGTCGATCAGCTCCTCGACGCGCGCGGTCGCGATCGGGTCGAGGGCCGAACACGGCTCGTCCATCAGGATCACTTCCGGGCTGACGGCGATCGCACGGGCGATGCAGAGTCGCTGCTGCTGACCCCCGGAGAGACTCGTCCCCGGCTCCTCGAGGCGGTTCTCGACTTCTTCGAGGAGTCCCGCCTTCGAGAGACTCTGGCGGACGAGATCGTCGAGCTCGGTCTTGGTCTGTGCGACGCCGTGGATGCGCGGCCCGTAGGCCACGTTCTCGTAGATCGATTTCGGAAACGGATTCGGCTTCTGGAACACCATGCCGACCCGCGCCCGGAGCTTCACCACGTCGAGGTCCGGGTCGTAGATGTCCTCGCCGTCGAGGGTCACCGCCCCGTCGACGCGGCATCCCGGTACCACGTCGTTCATCCGGTTCAGACAGCGGAGATAGGTCGACTTCCCACAGCCGGACGGACCGATCAAGGCCGTCACCTCGTTCGCGCCGATCTCGAGGCTCACGCTCTGGAGCGCCTGCTTGTCCCCGTAGAAGACGTCGAGGTCCCGCGTCTCCATCTTCGTCTTCACGCTCAGTACCTCGTCTCGAATCGGCTGCGAACCCAGACTGCTGCGGCGTTCATGGTGACCAGGAAGCCCAGCAGCACCACGATACCGAGGGAGGTGCGGGCGACGAAAGCCCGCTCGGGCGCGTCGTTCCAGAGGAAGATCTGGACGGGCAGGACGGTCGACGGGTCGGAGGGCCCGCTCGGCAGGTCGGCGATGAAGGCGACCATCCCGATCATCAGGAGCGGCGCCGTCTCTCCGAGAGCGCGGGCCATGCCGATGATGGTCCCGGTCAGGATGCCCGGGAGGGCCTGGGGCAGCACGTGGTGGAGAACGGCCTGGGTCGGGCTGGCCCCGACGCCGAGGGCGGCCTCTCTAATCGAAGGGGGAACGGCGAGGAGCGCGGCGCGGCCCGCGATGATGATCGTCGGGAGGGTCATCAGCGCGAGGACGATTCCGCCCACGATCGGCGCACCTCGCGGCATGCCGAACACGTTCAGGAAGACGGCGAGTCCGAGGAGACCGAAGATGATCGAGGGCACCGCGGCGAGGTTGTTGATGTTGACCTCGACGACGTCGGTGAAGCGATTGCGGGGCGCGAACTCTTCCAGGTAGACGGCCGCCGCGACGCCCACCGGGAAGCTCAGCAGCAGCGTCACGAGGAGCGTGAGGAGCGATCCTCGGATCGCACCCTGCATGCCCGCGAGTTCGGGCTCGCGGCTGTCACCCGACGTCAGGAAGCCCGTATTCCATTCGTGGCTCACGCGACCGTCGGCCACCAGGGCATCGACCCACTCGATCTGGCGATCGCTCAGCTTGCGATCGGATTCCGGGACGTCCCGCCGGATATCACCCTTCAGGAAGAGGTCGACGTCGTCGGACATCGGCAGCACGAACGAAGCCGTCTTCCCGACGAGCCCCGGATCCGCGGCCACCGCGTCCCGCAGCTGGTACTCCGCCCCGTCGCTCATCAGGGCGTTCAGCTGCCGCCGCGTCTTCCGTCCGGAGACGTCCGGGAATCGCGCTCGCAGCGCGTTGCGCAGGGGCCGACTGTAGCTGCCGGCCGCGAGGCTCTCGGGCGAGCCGTCCCCACGCGGATCGACGGTCGATGCGTCGAGCTCCACATCGAGGCGGACGTAGGTCTGCGTGAGCGCGTTCGAGGACTGGTAGGTGATCGAGACGAGCAGAGCCAGGAGCGCGATCAGGGCGAAGCCGATCGCCCCGACGCCGCAGGCCTGGAAGATCCGTTCCGACCGGTAGCGCCGCCGGATCCGGGCCTGGACGGCCCGCGCGCGTTCGTCGTTGGGTGCCGGGCTACTCATATTCCTCCCGGAACTGACGAACGACGCGGAGCGCGACGAGGTTCAGCGCGAGCGTCACGAAGAAGAGTGTGAGGCCCAGGGCGAACGCGGCGAGGGTCTTCGCCGAGTCGAACTCCTGGTCCCCGGTCAGGAGCGTGACGATCTGCACCGTCACCGTGGTCACCGCCGCGAAGGGATTCGCGGTCATGTTCGCCGCGAGACCCGCGGCCATCACCACGATCATCGTCTCGCCGATCGCGCGGGATACCGCCAGGAGGAACGCCCCCACGATCCCGGGCAGCGCCGCCGGGACCATCACCCTGCGAATCGTCTCGGACTCCGTCGCCCCCATCGCGAGGGAGCCTTCGCGCAGCGACCGCGGGACGGCGTTCAGTGCGTCGTCCGAGAGCGAGGACACGAAGGGAATGATCATCACGCCCATCGTGACGCCAGCCGCGAGGGCGCTCTCCGACGCGACCTCGAGCCCCAGCGCATCACCGAGGGCGCGCACCTGCGGGCCGAGGGTCAGGGCCGCGAAGCTCCCCCAGACGACGGTGGGAATCCCCGCGATCACCTCGAGCAGGGGCTTGATCCACGCACGCGCGGACTCGGTCGCGTAGAAGGCGAGATGGATCGCTGCCATCAGGCCGATCGGACCGGCGATCGCCATGGCGATCGCGGTGATCAGGAGCGTGCCGGCGAAGACCGGCACCGCGCCGAAGGCGCCGGAGGACCCGACCTGGTCCGCGCGAAGCGCGGTCTGCGGGCTCCACTCGGTGCTGAAGAAGAACTCGAGGGGACTCACGAGCTGGAAGAAGCGGAGCGCCTCGAAGAAGAGGGAGACGACGATGCCGACGGTGGTGAGGATCGCGACGATCGAGCAGAGCAGGAGGAAGAAGTGGAGCGCCCGCTCGACGTGGTTCCGGGCTCGGAGCGCGACGGTGATCCGCTGCCGCGCGAAGAGGAGACCGCCGGCCGCCGCGACGGCGAATGCGCCGAACAGCGCCAGGTCGAGGGTCCCCTCGATCCGGGCGAGGGCCTGGGCCCCATGGACGTGGACCGGGCTCGCGTCGTCCCCTTCCAGGGTCGCCAGGCCCGATCGCAGCTCGACCAGGACCTGGTCCGCCGTCCGGGCGCCCTCGAGGAGTCCGCTCGCCTCGACCTGCGCGCCGACATAACCGTCGACGAGCACCCCCCCGCACAGAGCCCACAGGAGCAGGACGGCGAATGGCGGCAGGGCGGCCCAGAGCAGGACGAACTGGCCGTAGTGACCGGGAAGCGAATGAAGCTCGATCCGGCCGCCCCCTTCGGACGCCCCACCCGCGAGCGCGAGCGCGCGGGACCGCCCGAGACTCCAGCCGACCAGGGCGAGAACGGGCAGCACGAGCCAGAGCAGACCGGTCACGCCGCTGCCCCCTGCGCTCCCGTTTCGAGCCCGATCTGCGCGAATCCGACGCGGCGCGAAACAGCTTTCCGGTCGGCTCGGTCGCTTGCCACCGGTCCCCCTGTACGTCCCCGCATGCGGTCTTCGGCCGCGCTCTCCTCGTCGTGAGGCGTGCAACCCGGATGGGCGCATCTCGCGCCCTGACTGGGGGATTGGTCGGGCGGATTTTGCCGGATGGTGCGCGGACCGCCTTACCCGAAGTGTGACAGGAATGTGACGTTTCGGTTACGGCGGCGCGATCGGTGTTAGCCTTCGTCGAACCGGAACCAGTGCAACCCCCTGGATCCAGAGGGTTCTCGCTCTTGCCATGGCGTCGCCACGGAATCGTCACACCCGCGGGCTATCCACGATGTGCCGGACGCGAGCGTCGCATCCGGAGGAGACCTCCAATGTCCAGTGCAGTCACGATCAAGACGGGCCGCGAGGTCGACAACCTCCGCCGGCTCGCACTCCGCATGGGTGGACTCGCCGAGGGCATCCTCGACAAGAGCCTCCGCGCGGTCTGGAACCGGGACGGCACCCTCGCCGACCAGGTCGCGGGGGACGATCTCGAGATCGATCGGATCGACGTCGAGATCGACGCCGCGGTCCTGAGCGTCCTCGCCTTGCGGGCCCCGGTGGCCTCCGACCTGCGGCAGACACTCGCGATCAAGACCATGGCGACGGACCTCGAGCGGATCGGGGACCTCGCGCGCAACATCGCGAGCTCCGCTCGCCGCCTCTCCGAGCGGCAGCCGATCAGCCCGCCGACCCTGCTCCGCGAGCTCGCCGACGACAGCCGGCGTTCGCTGAGCCGTGCACTCCAGGCCTTCGCGGACCTCGACGGCGACCTCGCACGAACGGTGCTCGGAGAAGACGACGACATCGACGCGATCGAGGGCCGCGTGATCCGCGAATCGATCGAGCGGATCCAGGCGCAACCCGGTGCATCCCGACAGGAGATCGACCTGATCTTCATCGCCAAGAACCTCGAGCGCGTGGCGGACCATGCGACCAACATCGCCGAAGAGGTCATCCTCGCGGCGGAGTCGGTCAACCTGAAGCACGCGGAGAAGCTGGCGCCCTAGCCTCGCGATCCGGCCGCATAGCCTAACGATCCAGCCTCGCGACCCGCGCGAGCGCGGATCGAACGGAGAGAACCCCCTACCCATGTCGCAGCGCATTCTCGTCGTCGACGACGAGCCCGACATCCTCGAGCTCACGCGATTCGCCCTCAGCCAGGACGGCTTCGATGTCGACACCGCCGCCACCGGAGACGAAGCCCTCGAGCAGCTCCGCCGGCGCCGACCCGATCTCGTCGTCCTCGACCTGATGCTCCCGGACCGACCCGGTACGGAAGTCTGCCGATCGATGCGCGGAACACCGGAGCTCGCCGACGTTCCCGTGATCATGCTGACGGCGCGCTCGGACGAAGTCGACCGGATCGTGGGCTTCGAGCTGGGCGCCGACGACTACGTCACCAAGCCCTTCTCGCCGCGCGAGCTCTGCCTGCGCGTGAAGGCGATCCTCCGCCGCGGCCGCCCCAGCGACGCGATCCCGGAACAGCTCAGCCTCCACGACCTGACCCTCGACGTCGAACGCCACCTCTGTACCTGGAAGGGCGAGGAAGTCGCGCTGACGGCCAAGGAGTTCCTGCTCCTGACGGCGCTCATGCGCCGCCCCGGTCGCGTCCTGACCCGGGAAAGGCTCCTCGAGGAGGTCTGGGGAGAAGGCATCGCCGTGACCCATCGGACGGTCGACACCCACATGAAGCGCCTGCGAGAGAAGCTCGGCACCGCCGGAGACCTGATCGACACCGTGCGCGGGGTCGGCTACCGCTTCCAGGAGTGAAGCGACTCTACTGGAAGATCTTCGCCCTCGCGGCGAGCGTCTCGACCTGTCTCGCGCTGGCGGCGGTCGCGATCGCACCGCCCGGCGCCTTCGCCGGCGTCGCCTTCCTGAAGCTCGCGGGACTGGGCCTCGCCGGCAGTCTCCTCGTCTCTTGGCTCGTCGGACGGATGAGTCTCGACCCGCTCGATCAGGTCCGTGCGCTCGCCGCCGGGCTCGCGACCGGGCGGCGCGACCAACGCCTGCTCTGGTCCTACGGCGACGAACGGGACGAGACCGCGATCTCCCTCAACCGGACCGCCGACCGCCTCGTGCGGGAGATCGACGAAGCCCACCGCGAGGCCCAGCAGCTCCAGGCCGTGCTCTCGGCCATGGTGGAGGGCGTGCTCGTGCTCGACGTGCAGGATCGGATCGTGCTCGTGAATCCGGGCTTTCGCGAGCTCTTCCGAACCTGGGGGCCGGTTCGCGACCGGACCCTGATCGAGGTGATCCGACAGCCGGAGGTCCACGACCTGCTGGCGGATGCGAAGACCACGCGGGATGCGGTGATCCGCGATCTGCCGCTCCGCGGCGCCGGGGATCGAACGATCCTGGCCCATGCGATCCGCTTCCCCGCCGAGGGCCCCCCGGCCGGAACCCTCGCCGTCTTCCAGGACGTGACCGAGGTCCGTCGGGTCGACAAGGTCCGTCGCGACTTCATCGCCAATGCGAGTCACGAGCTCCGCACACCCCTCACGTCGATCCAGGGCTTCGCCGAGACTCTGGCCTCCGGCGGACTCGGTCCGGAAGACGCGGATCGCTGTCTCGAGACGATCCTCCGCAACGTCGGCCGCATGCGCGACCTGATCGACGACCTGATGGAGCTCTCGCGGATCGAGAACCAAGCGAGCGTCGCCGAGCTGACGCGCGTCGACGTCGTGCGCCTCACGCGCGAACTCCTGGTCGATCTCGGCAAGCGGCTTTCGAGCGCCGAGCTCGAGGCCGAGCTCGTCACGCGAAGCGCCCCGGACGCCTGGTGCGATCGGAGCGCGCTCGAACACGTGCTCGAGAACCTGCTGACCAACGCCATTCGCTACACGGACGCAGGCGGCCGGATCCGGATCCTGATCGAACCGAAGGCCGAGCTCCTCGAGGTGACCGTCGAGGACACCGGAATCGGCATCCCCGAGAAGAGCCTGGGCCGGATCTTCGAGCGCTTCTATCGCGTCGACGCTTCGCGTACCCGCGCGGTCGGTTCGACCGGCCTCGGCCTCGCGATCGTGCGCCACCTGGTCCAGGCCATGGGCGGTACGATTCGCGTCGAGAGCGAGCTCGGCGTCGGCTCGCGATTCATCTTCACCATCCCCCGCGCCCGGGAAGACGCAGAGACCGGCGCCTGATCGACGCCGGTCTCGCGCGCTACTCGGCTGCCCCGGTCGCCGGCGCCTGAGCCGTGAAGACGAGCTTCTCGCCGCCCTCGTCGAGGTCCGCGTGGACGGTCGTGCCTTCCACGAACTCCCCTTCGAGGATCCGCATCGCGAGCGGATCCTGGACCTCGCGCTGGATCAAGCGCTTGAGCGGTCGCGCCCCGTACTGCGGGTCGTAGCCGCGTCGGGCGAGGAACTCGCGGGCCGCCTCCGAGAGTTCGAGGGCCAGCCGCCGATCCTCGAGCCGCGACACGAGCTGGCCGAGCTGGATGTCGAGGATCGCGCCGATCTGGTCCTCGCGGAGCGCGTGGTAGATCACGACGTCGTCGATCCGGTTCAGGAACTCCGGCTTGAAGTGGCCGCGCAGCGCGTCCATCACCCGGCTCCGCATCTCGGCCTCGTCGTCGACGCCGAGAGACACGATGTGCTCGCTGCCGAGGTTCGAGGTCATGATCAGGACCGTGTTCGTGAAGTCGACCGTCCGTCCCTGACCGTCGGTGAGCCGACCGTCGTCGAGGATCTGGAGGAAGACGTTGAACACGTCGGGGTGGGCCTTCTCGATCTCGTCGAAGAGCACCACGCTGTAGGGCCGTCGACGGACGGCCTCGGTCAGCGCTCCGCCCTGGTCGTAGCCGACGTAGCCGGGAGGCGCCCCGACCAGGCGGGACACGGCGTGCTTCTCCATGAACTCGCTCATGTCGATGCGCACCATCGCCTGCTCGTCGTCGAAGAGGAACTCGGCGAGCGCCCGGGCGGTCTCGGTCTTGCCGACCCCGGTCGGGCCCAGGAACAGGAACGAGCCGATCGGCCGGTTCGGGTCCTGCAGTCCCGCTCGGGCCCGACGGACCGCGTTCGAGACCGCGCCGAGGGCCTCCTGCTGGCCGATCACGCGATCGCCGAGGCGCGTCTCCATCGAGAGCAGCTTCTCCTGCTCGCCTTCGAGCATCTTCGAGACCGGAACACCGGTCCACTTCGAGACGATCTCGGCGACCTCCTCGCTCGTGACCTCCTCGGAGAGAACGCTGCCCTGCGCCTGGAGCGTCTCGAGCTCCTTCTGCTTGTCGGCGATCTCGTTCTCGAGCTCGACGAGCTTGCCGTAGCGGAGCTCGGCGGCGCGCTCGAGGTCGCCGGCGCGCTCGGCGCGCTCGTAGTCGGCGGTCAGCGCTTCGCGCCGTTCCTTCGCCTCGCGGACGCCGGCGATCAGGCCCTTCTCGACCTCCCAGCTGCCCTTGAGCGCGTCGGACTGCTCGCGCAGCTCCGCGATCTCCGCTTCGACGTTCGTCAGGCGCTCGGCGCTCGCGGCGTCGTCTTCCTTCTTGAGCGCTTCGCGCTCGATCTCGAGCTGGGTCCGCTTGCGCTCGAGCTGGTCGAGCTCCTCGGGCATCGAGTCGACCTGGACGCGCACGCGGCTCGCCGCCTCGTCGACGAGGTCGATCGCCTTGTCCGGCAGGAAGCGGTCGGTGATGTAGCGGTGGGACAGCGTCGAGGCCGCGACGAGGGCCGCATCCTGGATCCGGACGCCGTGATGGACCTCGTAGCGCTCCTTCAGGCCGCGCAGGATCGAGATGGTGTCCTCGACGGAAGGCTCACCCACGAAGACCGGCTGGAATCGGCGGGCCAGCGCAGCGTCTCCTTCGACGTACTTCCGATACTCGTCGAGGGTCGTGGCGCCGATGCAGCGCAGCTCGCCCCGGGCCAGCGCCGGCTTCAGCATGTTCGCCGCGTCGGCGGAGCCCTCGGCGTTGCCGGCGCCCACGATCGTGTGGAGCTCGTCGATGAAGAGGATCACCTGGCCGGCGGCCTCTTCGACCTCGCGCAGGACGGCCTTCAGGCGGTCCTCGAACTCGCCCCGGTACTTGGCGCCTGCGATCAGGGAGCCGATGTCGAGAGAGACGACGCGGCGGTCCTTGAGCGTCTCGGGTACGTCGCCGGCGATCACACGGAGCGCGAGCCCCTCGGCGATCGCGGTCTTGCCCACGCCGGGCTCGCCGATCAGGACCGGGTTGTTCTTGCTGCGTCGCGAGAGCACCTGGACGACGCGACGGATCTCTTCGTCGCGCCCGATCACGGGGTCGAGCTTGCCGGTGCGCGCCTGGTCGGTCAGATCCGTACCGAACTTCTCGAGGGACTGATACTTCGACTCGGGATCGGGGTCGGTGATCTTCGCACCGCCGCGAATCGACTGGAGCGCCTGGAGGATCCCGTCTCCCGTCGCCCCCGCGCCGCGCAGGGTCCGCCCGACGGCGTCCTGCTCATCCTTCGCCATCGCGAGGAGCAGGTGCTCGGTCGAGACGTACTCGTCCTGCATCGCGTCCGCTTCGTCGAACGCCGCCTGGAGGATGCGCGAGGCCGCCGGCCCCATCTGGGGCTGGGCCCCACCGGTCACCTTCGGCTGCTGCTCGAGCGTTCGCTCCGCCTCGGCGGCAACCGCGTCGAGAGAAACTCCGAGCTTCTGCAGGACCGGGATCGTGCTGCCTTCGGGCTGCGCGAGAAGCGCGACCAACAGATGCGTGGGCTCGAGAGTCTGGTGCCCTCGTGCGCCGCACTGGCTCTGCGCCTCTTGAAGCGCCTCCTGGCTCTTGATCGTCAGCTTGTCGAAGCGCATACGGCCCTCCTCGCGGTCTCGTCCTGCGACGATCCATGAGATGGGCGCGGCCCGGGCGCTGTCAAGCGAGGAGCGCGAATTCCCTCGCGGCACGGCTCGAGCGAACGCCCGGATCGTCGCGAAGACGCGAGAACGCCGGCCCCTGCCGGGATCGGAGGGCGCGTCGCCTGGAGCTCGAACCGCCTAGAGCTCGAACTGCAGCGAAGCGCGGTCCTTCAGGACCGGCGTCAGCCGCTCCTTGATGAAGGCGACGTGATCGGGGTGTTCCGCGTAGGTGCGGAAGTCGTCGGCGGTCTCGAAGTCCGCGACGACGGCAAAATCCCAGGTGCCCTCCCGGAGACCCAGATCCGGGCCGTAGGTGTAGGCCGAGATCTCGTCGATCGTCTGGGCGAGCAGGAAGAGCCCCTCCTCGAGGTGCTCGACGGCGCCCTCGGGCGCGTCGTCCTTCAGCGTGAACATGGCGATGTGTCGGATCATGATGCGTCCTGCGGCTGGTGGCGACTCGCCTAGAGACCGATCTTGCGGTGCTTGAAGCTCTGGCTCTTCGCGCCGCCCTTCTCGGCCCAGCGCTTCTCGCGCTGCTCCACGTAGAAGTCCCAGGAGCCGCTGCAGAACTCGACCTCGGCGTCGCCTTCGAAGCCCAGGATGTGGGTCGCCACGCGGTCGAGGAAGAAGCGGTCATGGGTGATCACGATCGCGCAGCCCGGGTAGGCGGAGATCGCGTCCTCGAGCACACGGAGCGTCATCAGGTCGAGGTCGTTCGTCGGCTCGTCGAGGATGATGAAGTTCGACGGCTTGCGGAGCATCTTCGCCAGCTGGAGCCGATTGCGCTCCCCGCCCGAGAGGCGCCCCACCTCGGTCTGCTGGATCGAGCCGCTGAAGAGGAACCGGGCGAGATAGTGTCGGACCGACAGCGTCTTGTCGCCGTACTCGATCACGTCGGAGCCATCGGCGACCTCGTCGTACACCGTGAGGTCGTCCCGGAGCGTCTGCCGCGTCTGGTCCACGTAGCAGAAGTTCGTCGTCTCCCCGATCTCGATCTTGCCCTCGTCCGGCGCTTCGCGACCGACGATCATGTTGACGAGGGTCGTCTTGCCGAGGCCGTTCGCGCCGGTGATGCCGACGATCGCACCCGGAGGCATGTCGAAGTCGAAGCCGTCGAGGAGCACCTTGTCTGCGAAGGACTTCTTCACTCCGCGCATCGAGACGACCTTGCTCCCGAGGCGCGGGCCGAAGGGGATCCGCAGGTCGAGCTCTTCCGCGGGCTGGATCCGGCTGGCCTTCTCGACGAGGTCGTCGTAGGCCGCGATCCGTGCCTTCGACTTGGTGCGCCGTGCGGCGGGCGTCGAGCGGATCCACTCGAGCTCCCGGGCGACCGCCTTCAGCAGGTTCGCGTCGGTCCGGTCCTGGATCTCCTGCTGCTTCTCCTTCGCCTCGAGGAAATCGGAGTAGTTCCCGTCGTAGGACCGGATCTCGCCGTGAAACACCTCGAGCATCCGGTTCGCCACCCGGTCGAGGAAGTAGCGATCATGCGTCACGAGCGCGTAGGTGCCGGAGTAGCCGGCCAGGAAGTTCTCGAGCCAGGCGACGGTATCCGCGTCCAGATGGTTGGTGGGCTCGTCCAGGATCAGCACGTCGGGCTGCGCGAGGAGCTCCTTGCAGAGCGACACCCGGCGACGCTCGCCGCCGGAGAGCGACGCGATGTCCCGGTCGCCGGGCGGGAGCCGGAGCGCGTCCATGGCGGCCTCGATCCGCGCGTCGAGGGCCGCGGGATCCATCGCGTCCATCGCCTCGAGCTGCCCCTGGACATCGCCCTGCTCCTCGAGGAGCTTGTCCATCCGCTCCTGGTCCTCCATCACCGCCGGGTCTTCCCAGGCCTTCAGGATCTCGTCGTAGCGCTGGAGCAGGCCGCGGACCTCACCGACGGCCTCTTCGACGTTCTCGCGCACGGACTTGTCGAAGTCGAGCTCGGGCTCCTGCGAGACGTACCCGACGGTCGCGCCCTTGGCGATGTGGAAGTCACCTTCGTACTCGGCATCGCGGCCCGCGAGGATCTTCATCAGCGTGGACTTGCCGACGCCGTTCACGCCCAGGACACCGACGCGATCGCCGGGCATCAGACTGAACGAGGCGCCCTTCAGGATCTGGCGATCGCCGAAGCGGCGTCCCAGATCCTTGGCGATCAGGATGGGCTGACCGGGATTGAGTCCCTTCATTCGATTCTTCCCTCCGCGGCTCAGCCGAGCGCGGCTTCGATGGCCTGCTTGACTTCGGCTGCGCCGGGCTCGGTCGGCGGGGCGAATCGCGCGACGACCCGGCCCTCCCGGTCGACGAGGAACTTCGCGAAGTTCCAGGCGACGTCGCCGGCGCCGTCGGGCTTCGTCTCCTCGGCGGTCAGCCAGCGATAGAGCGGATCCGCCCCTTCCCCGTTCACCTCGACCTTCGAGAACATCGGGAAGCCCACGCCGTAGCTCGTCTCGCAGAACGTGGCGATCTCGGCCTCGGTCCCCGGCTCCTGGGCCCCGAACTGGTTGCAGGGGAAGCCCAGGACCTCGAGCCCACGCCCCTGGTATTCGTCGTAGAGGCGCTGGAGACCGTCGTACTGAGGCGTGAGTCCGCATTGGGACGCCACGTTCACGACGAGGCAGACCCTGCCGGCGAAGTTTGCGAGTTCGATCGCGTCACCGCGAATCGTCTTCGCAGAAAAATCGTGAAGAGTGCTCATGAAGGGCTCCTGATCGGTTCGGATTCGAGGGTCTCGCGCAGAAGTCGCGTCCGCGGGCCTCGCGTTCGCCGAGCCGCTCGGGCCGGCAATCAGCGTGAGCGCCCTCAGCCGCTGAGCTCTGCTCAGCGAGAGAGCCCTCAGCTGATTGGCGAGAGAGCCCTCAGCTGATTAGCGAGAGAGCCCTCAGCTGACTAGCGAGAGAGTGCGCGATGCACGATTTCGTACACGTCCTTGGAGAGTTCCCCGCGCTGGGCGATCCGCTCGAGCTGGGTCTGGATCTTCGCCTGTCGATCGTCGTCGTAGCGACGCCAGTCGTTGAAGATCGAGGCCATCCGGGAGGCGACCTGCGGGTTCGAGGCGTCGAGCGCGAGGACGTTGTCCGCGAGGAACAGGTAGCCCTCGCCCGAGCCGTCGTGGAAGCGTACCTGATTCCCGGAGCAGAAGGCACCGACGAGGGAGCGGACGCGATTCGGGTTGGTCATCGAGAAGTCCGGGTGCTCGGCGAGCTTCCGCACCCGCGCCAGCGTGTCCGTTCGCGTCGACGTGGCCTGGATCGAGAACCACTTGTCGAGCACGAGCGGATCGCGCTTCCAGCGGTCGTAGAAGGCCCCGATCACGTCGTCGCGCCGCGGGTGTTCCTGGTCCGCGAGGACGACGAAAGCGGCCTGGGCGTCGGTCATGTTGTCGGCGCTCTCGTACTGGGACCAGGCGGCCTCGATCGCCGCTTCGTCCCCGGTCGCGACGCGCAGGCGCAGGAGCACGTTGCGCAGCCGCCGCCGGTCGATCTGCCCCTTCTCGTGCGCGTAGGGACCGTCCGCCGCGAGCGCCGCCCAGGTCGATTCGATCCCTTCGCGGTGCGCCCGGGCGAGCGCCTCGACCATCGCCTCTCGCGCGGCGTGGATCGCGTCCGGGCGGATCACCGGCATCTCCTGTGCGATCACACGCTCGGCGGGCAGCACGAGCGCCTGCGCGCGGAGCGAGCCGTCGAGGCCGTCGTCGGCCAGGACCCGTCCCCAGGCTTCGGAGAACTCCGGATCCAGCGTGACCGCCTCCCCGGCTTCGGTCCGGTCCGTCGCCTCGACGAGGAGCTCGAGGGCCAGCTGCTGCCCGGCGTCCCAGCGGTTGAAGGCGTCGCCGTCGTGAGCCATCTGGACGGCGAACGCCGCCTTGCTGCGCTTCATCTCGAGCTTCACCGGCGCGGAGAACCCGCGCAGCAGCGACGGGACCGGCTCTTCCGCGAGGCCCGTGAAGACGAAGGTCTGCTCCGCCTCGGTCAGCTCGAGCACGCGCTCGGTCTCGCCCCGACCGCTCTCGCCGGCGAGCACGACCGGGAGCGCCTCGCCGTCCGCGCCGAGCAGCCCGATCCGGATCGGCATGTGGAGCGGCGCGCGGTCCGCGGCGCCGGAAATCTCGAACGCGGTCTCCGGGTAGTCCTGGGCCAGGGTGAGCCGGTACTCGCCGGTGGCGGCATCGAAAGCCCCCCTCGCGCGCAGCCGCGGCGTTCCCGCCTGCAGGTACCAGCGCTCGAACTGGCCGAGATCCCGACCGGTCGCGTCCGCCATGGCGAAGCGGAAATCGTCGCAGGTGACCGCCTGTCCGTCGTGACGGTCGAAGTAGAGATCCATGCCTTTGCGGAAGCCTTCGCGACCGAGCAGCGCGTCGTACATCCGGATGATCTCGCTGCCCTTCTCGTAGACGGTCGCGGTGTAGAAGTTGTCCATCGAGATGTAAGACTCGGGCCGGATCGGATGGGCCATCGGCCCCTCGTCTTCCGGAAACTGCCGCGCGCGCAGCTGCTTCACGTTGGCGATCCGATTGACCGCCTCGCTGGTCATGTCCTCGCTGAAGCGCTGGTCCCGGAAGACCGTGAGCCCTTCCTTGAGGGTCAACTGGAACCAGTCACGGCAGGTCACGCGATTGCCCGTCCAGTTGTGGAAGTACTCGTGGGCGATCACGCCTTCGATCGCTTCGTAGTCGTCGTCGGTCGCGGTCTCCGGCAGGGCGAGGACGTACTTCGAGTTGAAGACGTTCAGCCCCTTGTTCTCCATCGCGCCCATGTTGAAGTCGCCGACGGCGACGATCATGTAGATGTCGAGGTCGTACTCGAGGCCGAACTCGTCCTCGTCCCACTTCATGGCCCGCTTCAGGCTGCGGAGGGCGTGCTCGCACTGGTCGATGTTCTGGGGCTCGACCCAGATCTCGAGCTTGACCTCGCGCCCCGACGCCGTCGTATAGCTGCCCTCGTGACGGCGCAGATCCCCGGCGACGAGCGCGAAGAGGTAGCTGGGCTTCGGAAAGGGATCTTCCCAGGCGACGCGATGACGCCCGTTCCCGAGGTCCTCCTCCGCCGTCCGATTCCCGTTCGAGAGGAGGACGGGATAGCGCTCGCGCTCGGCCTCGATCGAGACCGTGTAGCGGGCCATGACGTCCGGGCGATCGAGGAACCAGGTGATGCGCCGGAAGCCCATCGCCTCGCACTGGGTGCAGAAGTTCCCGCTCGACTTGTAGAGGCCCGAGAGCGCCGTGTTCGTCTCGGGATGGATCGCGACGACCGTACGGAGCTCGAATCGCGGCGGCGGAGCGTGGATCGTGAGCTGATCCCCCTCGATCCGATAGGCGGACTCGGCGAGGGCCTCTCCGTCGATCTCGATCTCCCGAAGCTCGAGGGACTCCCCGTCGAGCACGAGGGGCGGCGTATCGTCGGTGAGCGCGTCCTCGCGACGCCGGACCGAGAGGCGCGCCTCGACGGTCGTCTCCTCCTCGCCCAGATCGAAGGCGAGGTCGACGGTGTCGATCAGGTAGTCCGGCACGCAGTAGCTGCTTCGCAGGACTGCTTCGGGCTTGCTGCCGCTCGACGAAGCACTCATCCAGGATCCCCCCAAGGTTGCGCGCGCACAGTAGAAATTGGCGATAGAGGGTGCAAGGCAGTAGCTTGCGCCGTCGTGCGAAAGGGGGTTCGCCAGCGATGATCGAGGATCGCCATCGACGCCATCGATGCCGCACGCTCGCGTCCCCGCCCGCCCTGCGAACGGCCCTTCTGCTCCTGGTCGCCACTCTGCTCGGCGCCACCACCTTCTTCGGGTGTGCCGGCGGCCCCCGCCCCTTCGGCGGCCCTCCGCTCCGGGTCGGCGTCTCCCCCGACTATCCGCCGGTCATCTTCGAGCGCGACGGCGCGATCCTCGGGATCGAAGCCGACCTCGCGCGGCGTGCCGGCGAGGCCCTGAAGCGGCCGATCGAGTTCGTCCGCATCCCTTTCCCCGAACTGCTCGATGCCCTCGAAGCGGGCGAAGTCGACGTCGTGATGAGTGGCCTGTCGATCACCCCCGAGCGCTTGGAGCGGGTCCAGTTCACGGCGCCGTACATGCAGGTCGGGCAGCTCGCGATGATCCGCAAGCGGGACATCGCGCGCTTCGGTCGCCCCCACACCATCCGCCGCGCGGGCTCGCGGGTCGGCTACCAGCGCGCGACGACCGGCGAGCAGTTCGTCGCCGAGGCCCTGCCCTTCGCCGAGAGCTTCGCGTTCGATTCGGTCGAGGCGGGGCTACGCAGCCTGCGCGCCGACCGGATCGACTACTTCGTCCACGACGCCCCGACGATCTGGCAGATCGCTGGCGGCCTCGACCACCGCGATCTGATCGGCCTCTATCGACCGCTGACCGAGGAATCGCTCGCCTGGGCCGTGCGTCGCGAGGACCAGCAGCTGCGCGCCGTCCTCGACGCGACGCTCGCGCACCTGCAGCGGGAAGGGATGATCGAACCGATCGTCCAGCGCTGGATTCCGGTCCGGGTGATCCGTTAGGCCGCGCCGAACGGCGACGCGCCTAGCGCTTGCGGTAGCGCATCGCTTGACGCGCGAGGGTTCGGATCACCCCCGCCGTCGGGTGGCTGCGACGCGCCGCTTCGAGCAGCCGCATCGCTTTCTTCCCCTGCTTCTTCTCGAGCAGGATCTCGACCGCGCGGACCCAGGCGTCGAGCTCCGCGGGAACGCGCTGCGCCGCTTCCTCGTAGAGCGCGAGAGCCTCGTCGGACCGGCCGCGCAGGCGCTTGTGGTCCGCCTCCGCCATGAGCGCCCGACCGAGTAGCCGGGTGAGGCCCCGGCGGTCCGGCTCGAGCGCCGCGAGCGCGCGGGCGGCGGCGAGGGCCGGACCGGTCTGCTTGCGATCGAGGCGCTGGGAGACGGCGCGCTCGAGCGCGCCGGCGTAGGTCTCCTGCGCCTCGGCCGAGAAGCGCGCCGGATCGACCTTCGACAGGGAGCCGAGGCTGCGCAGGGCGCCCTCGCCGTCCCGGCCGGCGAGCTGCGCCGCGGCCTGTCCATGCCAGGCACGCGCATTCCGGTCGTCACGTCGAAGCGCCTCGGCGAAATGGGTCTTCGCCGTCCGCCAGTCCCCGGCCTCGAGGGCCGCCCAGCCCTGCTCCGTCGGGGTCGGGGGCGGACCACTGGCGCAACCGGCGACGGCCACGGCCACGGCGAAGACGGCGAGCAGCGCGGCGAGCGCGCGGGACAGGCGGACGGGAGCCTGGGACGACATGGGCGATCCTCCTCCGACGGGGAAGCGATGTCCCGATATCGGCGGCGCGCCCGGAGCGCTTGAGGCGCGCCCTACCGACCCCCGGCGCCCCGGCCCGGGGTCGTCAGCAGCTGCTCGAAGATCCGCACCATCGTCTCGACCTCGTCCATCGGGACGAACTCCCGGGACGTGTGGGCGACGTCGATCGAGCCGGGCCCCAGCACGACGCCCGGCAGGTCCGCGCGTCCGAAGACCCCGGCGTCCGTGCCGAACGCCACGTGGGTCGGCTCGGCCGAGAGCCCGACGGCCCCCATCGCCTCGGCGGTGGCCCGGGTGGCGACGGCGTCGACGCTCGTCTCGAGGGGCGGCTTCTCTTCGCTGCAGGACTCGACCACGACGTCGTCGGCCAGCCCGGCGTCCTCGAGGGCGGCCGCCACCTGCTGCCGCACGCTCTCGGCGGTCTCGTCCGGCAGCGTCCGGCGGTCGACCCAGATCCGCGCCTCGTCCGGCACGATGTTCGGCGCCTGGCCGCCGCGTACGATCCCGACCGAGAGGGTCGCCGGACCGAGCTGGGGATGCGGTCGCGTGGTGAAGACCGAAGCGCTCTCTTCGATCGCGAGGATCGCCTTCGCCAGCAGCACGATCGCGTTGCGTCCGAGGCTCGGATCCGAGCTGTGGCAGGCGCGTCCCCGGGCGCAGACCCGGGCGTGCACGACGCCCTTGTGGGCGTTGATCAGACGCAGGTCCGTCGGCTCCGTGGCGAGCACCCAGTCCGGGCGCCGGTCTCCGAGAAAATCCAGGACGTCCCGCACGCCGACGCTGCCGAGTTCCTCGTCCGCCTCGCCGACGACGAGCACGTTGCGGCGAAGCGTGCCGCGCTCGAGGACCCGCTCGAGGGCCTCGAGGAGGGCCGCCATCCCGGCCTTCGTATCGCAGGCGCCGCGGCCCAGGATCCGACCGCCCTCGACCACCGGATCGAAGGGATCGATCTCCATGCCGTCGACGGGCACCGTGTCTATGTGGCTCGCGACGAGCATCGTCTCTGCGCCCGGGCCCGCGACCGCCTCGGCGACCACGCTCGTCCGCCCGCCCTCCCCGAGCAGGGACGCGTCGAGTCCGAGGCGCGAGAGCCGCGCCGCGAGATCTTCGGCGATCGCGTGCTCACCCACGATCTCCGCAGCGAGGTCGTCCCGCCCCATCGGGTTCACCGACGGGATCGCGATCAGGTCGCGAAGGATGCGAAGGCTGGGCGAGAGGTCGGGCATGGTTCGGGCTCCACGCGCAGTCTATCCGCGGAGCCCACCGGACGCCCGAGGCGCTCCCGGTCTCGGCGGGCATTCCCGGCGGGCGTAGCGCGCCGACCTGCGACAAGATGGCGCCCCGCCCGGGGAGGAGTCGAGAGCGATGCAGTGGGGCGTCCTGTTCATGATCGCCTCGGCGCTCGCCTTCAGCGCGATGTCCGCGCTCGTGAAGCTCGCCGGCGAGAACCTGCCGAGCCAGGAGATCGTCGTCGCGCGCGCGATCGTGAGCCTGGTGCTCAGCTGGTCGCTGCTGCGCGCCGCCGGCGTCTCGCCCTGGGGCCACGACCGCAAGTGGCTCTGGATCCGCGGTTTCCTCGGCTTCGGAGGCCTCTCGTGTCTCTACGGCGCGGTCACCCATCTCCCGCTCGCCGAGACGACGATGCTCCAGCATCTCCACCCGCCGCTGGCCGCGCTCTTCGCCGGTCTCTTCCTGGGCGAACGCGTCCCGCGCCGGATCTTCTTCGCGACGGCGGCGAGCCTCGTCGGCGTCGCGCTGATCGCGAAGCCGGGCTTTCTGTTCGGCGGGACCTCGAACCCCCTCGATCCGCTCTGGGTGGGCGTCGCCCTGCTGGGCGCCGTCTTCACGGCCGCCGCCTACGTGGTCGTCCGGAAGCTCTCCACGAGCGGCGAGGACCCGCTCGTGATCGTCTTCTACTTCCCGATGGTCACCCTGCCGGCGGCGCTGCCGACGATGTGGCCGGACTTCGTCTGGCCGGTCGGCTTCGAGTGGGTCCTGCTCCTCGGGATCGGCCTCGCGACTCAGGTCGGCCAGGTCACGCTCACGCGTGGGCTCGCCCTCCTGCCCGCGGCCCACGGCACCGCCCTCTCCTATCTGCAGGTGGTCTTCGCCATCGGCTGGGGCGTGCTGGTGTTCGGCGAGACGCCGGATGCCTGGGCTTTCGCGGGAGGCGCCCTCGTGGTCGGAAGCGCGTTCTGGATCGCACGCGCACCGACCCGTCGCGCCCGCGTCTAGAGCGCGGCCGGCTCGGCGGCCGGGCGAGCCTCTTCGGAGAGCCGGGCCCCACCGACGGTCCAGAGCGCGTCGCGAACAGGCTCGATCAGATCGGCCGCGCGAGAGGTCCGGGAGTGCAGGACCCGGGCACCGACCGCCATCACCGCGCGGCGCAGGGCCGCGTCCGCGAGCTCACAGGACACGAGGACCGGCAGCCCCGTCGTCGCAGGCTCGTCGGCGATCCGCCTCGCGACGTCGAGACCATCGAGACCGGGCAGCGCGGCGGCCACGATCACGCAATCGGGACGATCTTCGACGGCGCGCTGGAGACCGGCGAGCGCGTCGCGCGCCTCGATCACTTCGAGGCCCTCGCGTTCCAGGGTGCAACGTGCCCAGGCGCGAAAATCGGGGCAGTCGTCGATCAGGAGCACGCTCGCCATGTCCGGTCTCCATCCGAGTGGGAGGGTCCCCTCGGACCTGGCGTTCTCATCGGCGATTCCGCGAAATGCATGATGGAGAATTCCAGGAATAGGCGAAGATTCCGATTCGGTGTCAGGTATTTTCCTGAGATCAGCCCGGATGATCCACGGAGGGTCGAAGTGATTTCCCCACTCGGAAGACCTCCGGAGGCGTCGCCGTCGGTGCGGACCTGCGTGGCCGGCGTTCGCCCGATTCCTTTCAGAGCGAACGGCCGAAGGCGCACGTTCCGCCGCGACGTTCCAACTCGAAAAGGGGGAAGGACAGGACAAGGCGCCCCTGCGACCGTGATGACCCGCCACGACACGCGAGCGAGCCGGTCGGGGCGCGCCGACCGCGACTAGAGCCGGGCGTGCCGCAGCTCGGTCTCGAGGATCGCGACGCACCCGATCGCTTCGAGGCCGTCGATCACGCGCTGGGTCGTCGCCTTCTCGACGAGGACCTTCACCGAGAGCCACGCCTCGTCCTGGAGCGGCGTGATCGTCGGCGACGAGAAGCCGGGCGTGATCGCCGACGCCTCCTCGATCCGCGCCGCCGGACAGTTGTACTCGAGCAGCGTGTAGCGCGACGCCGCCAGGACGCCGTCGATCCGACGCAGCAGCTGGTCGCGAAGCTCGACGTCCCGCGGTGCCACGCCGCCGATCAGGACGGCCTCTGCATCGAGCACCTTCTCGAGCTCGATCAGATCGTTCTCGACCAGGCTGTTCCCGGTCTCGACGATCTCGACGATGCCGTCGACCAGACCGAGCAGGACCATCACTTCGACGGCGCCCTGGATCTCGACGATCCGCACGCCGTCGGCGCCGATCGCGGCGAAGTGGTCCCGCGCGAGATTCACGAACTTGGCGCCGACGACCTTGCCCGCGAGATCGCTCGAGCGCGAATAGGGCGCGTCCTTGTGGACGGCGACGGAGAGACGACACCGCCCGAAACCGAGCTTGCGGTGTTCGACCACGTCCACGCGCTTCTCGAGCACCTGGTCGCTGCCGGTGATCCCGAGGTCGACGACGCCCTCGGCGACGAGGACGGGGATGTCCGCGGTGTTCGTGAAGATGATCCGGATCCCCGTATCCGAGCAGACGGAGAAGAGGCGCCGACCGGAGACGCGGAAGCGCAACCCCGCCCGTTCGAGGGTCTCGAGGGCCGCGTCGCGGAGGCGACCCTTGGAGGGGATCGCGATGCGCAGTCGTTCGTCCGGGATCATCGCCTCAATCCTCTTCGCTCGTGCCTCGGGCGGCCTTCTCTTCCAGCCCGCCGATTCCGAAACGTCGCCCCAGCTCCGCGAAGACCGCCTTCGGATCGACGTCGCGCTGGGCCAGACCGACCCAGAGATGGAAGAGCAGGTCCGCCGCTTCGTGGGTCACCGCCTCGTCGGGCTCGCCCGTCCCCGCTTCGACGACCTCGTGGGCTTCTTCGAGGATCTTGGCGCCGATCGCTTCCCAGCCGCCGTCGAGCAGCTGAACCACGTACGACCCTTCCGGCCGCGCGTCGCGACGCGCGACCACGACTTCGTAGAGCCGCTCGAGGATCTCGGCCGAGGCGTCCGTCGCCATGTGCGCTCCGGTTCGTAGGGGGTCGTACGGGGGCTTGGGAGGTCGTCGTGGACCGTGGATCGAGGGGGAGGCCGCACGACGCGCGGCTCGGGGCGCGGGAGTCTAGGCCAGAATCCCGCCCCGGCGACCGGGGCGACCGAGTGGCGGCTCGCCTGGGCGACCGGGGGGCGGCCGAGTGGCGGCTCGCCTGGGCGACCGGGGGGCTACCGGAGCGGCGGCTCGCCGGCGCAGCCTTCCGGCGGAAGGGCGCGGTACGCGGCCGCCGAGCTCCACGACGGAAGCTCGCCGAAGACGGTTCGGTAGAGCTCGCAGCGGGTCGCGCGATCGAGCGCCGTGTCCCGGACCAGCCGATCGCGCACCGCCTCCCGGCGGAGGGTCGTGGGGGCCATCCTCGGGCCGCCGCTCGCGGCGTCGTCGAGGAGCAACCATCGACGGTCGCCCTCATCCGGCGACGCCGACCACGATTGCCACTCCGGGAGGTCCCCGCGCATCCCACGCCCGGGCCGGCCATCACGCGCGAACGCCGCCCAGTAGCTCATCATCTCGTCCGACAGGCGCTCTCGGCCGGGCCGATTCGTCTCGCGATAGAGCACGCGGGAGAGGATCGGCTCGCCCAGGTCCCAGGTCCCGAAGAGCACGGGCAGCTCGAAGCCGTGAGCCGCACCGAGGAGCCGTTGCGGATCGAGGCCGGGAATCCGTGCCAGGTCGTCGTAGTCGAAGCGGTACGCGAACAGCCCTTCCCGGCCCGCGCGCGCCAGGGCGCCCAGGGGATCGTGGACGCCCTGGACGATCCGTCGGTCCGACAGCAGCCGCGCTCGACGCTCGAAGTCGTCGGAATCGCGAATCCGGAACAGGAGCCCGAAACGACGTCGGACGTGGTCCGGGTCGACCGCGAGGAAGAGCTTCCACTCGTCCCGCGTCGCGCCGGCGAGAACCGGCACGTCGTGAAAACGCCCGGCCTCCAGGGCCTCGAGCCAGTCCTCTTCCGGGAGCAGCGCGCCGTCGCGGAAGGGCCTGGGCATCTCGAGTCGGAGCGCCCCGTCTCCGTTGCGGTAGGCGAGCATCACCTCCCGTGGCTCGCGCGCCCGAAGGAACGCGAGGAGATCCGGCGGGGACAGCTCCGCCGCGTAGCTCCGCGCCGCCGCCGCGTCCGGAACGACACCGGCGTCGACGAGCAGTCGAACCACGACCTCGGCGCTGCTGAACGCGTGTCCCGGAGCTTCGGGATCGTCCGCCGGGTGCTCGGCTTCGGCCCGGCTGTACGCGCGGGTGCTCCCACTCTGGGCAAGGGCCCGGTGGAAGAGACCGCGCGCTTCCGGCGCCAGCATGAGCGCGAACACGTCGGTCCCCCCTGCGCTCTCGCCGAAGATCGTGACGTTGTCGGGATCGCCGCCGAACTCCTCGATGTGATCACGAACCCAGCGAAGCGCCGCGATCTGATCGAGGATCCCGAAGTTGCCGCTCGCCTCGAGCGCGTCTCCGGTCTCGGCGCGCAGCGCGGGGTGGCTGAACCAGCCGAAGGGGCCCAGGCGATAGGCGACCGAAACGACGACGATCCCCTGCGTGCCCGCCAGACGCGCGCCGTCGTACATCGCGGACCCGGGCCAACCCCGCGTATTGCCGCCCCCGTGGATCCAGACCATGACCGGGAGCCGATCGGCGCCGCCGGGCACGTCGTCGGGCTCGAAGCGCGGGGCCCAGACGTTGAGGTAGAGACAGTCCTCGTCGCCGGCGAGGCCGTCCTCGGTCTCGGCGGGCACGCCGGCCACCGGCGAGCCCGGCTGGACGCAGGGCCGCCCGAAGGTCAGGGCATCCCGGGTCTCCGCCCAGGTCTCGGGTGGACGCGGGGCTCGCCAGCGCAAGGGGCCGATCGGGGCCTGTGCATACGGCAGCCCGATCCAGGCATGGGCCTCCGCCTCCGCGGCGAATCCCACCACCGGGCCCTGTGCGAGCAGCCGCTCGGAGGAGACGTCCGCGATCGGGGTCGGCCGCTCGGACGGTGCCAGGGAGCGGAGCAGGCCGACGAGCCCGAGGACGATCGTCGCGAGGAGCGCGAGGCCGATCAGGAGGCCGGTGCGACGAGCCGTGCGGGGCGCTCCGTCTTCGCCCTCGTCCGTCGTCGTCATTTTGCCTGCGCCCCCTGCCCGACCGCTCTTCGAGCCGCGCGCAGGCTATCACGAGGACGGGCCCGGGGCGATCGCCGGTCGAACTGGTGCATTTCGCTCCACCGGAGCAAAACGCACCGACTCTCGAAAAATCCCTGAAACCTCATTGAAAACGGATACTTGAACTCAATGATCACGAACTCCCCTACCCAAACGGAGCAGAATGCACCATTCAGGAGAAGTTCTCGGCGGCCCGCGAGGGCCGCAGGAATCGCCATAAGAATCCGACAATAAAGCGGAATTCGCATCTGCGCCCCGCTTGGCACGCGATGTGCTTTAGAAGTGCTGCGGATAACGCGGGCGCCAGCCAGCTCCCGTAGCGAAGGTCGGGTTCTCCACTTGCCATCGCGCATCCAGGTCGGCCGGAGACGGCAGACCAGCCAGAAAGCCAGGGACGAACGAAGGAGTCCGGCTCGATTGAGCACCGAGCCGGCGGTTTGAGCCACCGATCCAGAGAGCGTCCACGCCAAACGCCCCGCCGTCATCCGACGTCGGGGCGTTCGCGTTTCCGGAGCCGCTATTCGCTCGGTCTCCCAGGCACGCCGTCTAACCAGGCACGCCGTCTCCCTGGCTGAGGGAACGACCGGCGGCGTCCGGCCGTCGGAGGCTATTCTCCCCGCGCCCAACCGACCCGGAGGACGCCTTGCCGCGCCACCGTTCGCTTTCGCGCCCGCGTGCGCTGCTCGCCGCCCTGACGGTGCTCCTCGCCGCTCCGCCCTCGTTCGCCGCCGAGATCGAGGACGTGCCGTTCCCCGACCAGGTCACCTCCGATGCCGGCCCGATGCCCCTCTTCGGGCTCGGCCTGCTCCGCTACCGCGTCCTCTTCCGCGGCTATGTCGGGGGTCTCTACCTGCCGACCGACGTCCGCCCGAACCGGCTCTTCGAAGACGTGCCGAAGGCCCTCGAGCTCTACTACTTCTGGGACATCGAGGGGCGCTTCTTCGGCGAGGCGGCCGACGAGCTCCTCGCGCGCTCCCTGCCCCCGGAGCGCCTGGCTGCGCTCCGGAGCCGCCTCGACCGTTTACACGCCTTGTACCGGGACGTCGAGGAAGGCGACCGCTACCGACTGACCTACAGCCCTGGCGTCGGAACGACCCTCACCCTGAACGGCGAAGCCCTCGGCACGATTCCGGGGGCGGATTTCGCCGCGGACTACTTCGGCATCTGGCTCGGGGACGACCCCCTCAATGCGCCGTTCCGTGATCAGATGCTCCGAGGTCTCTCGAAGCGACCGGAATGACGCGCTGCACGCTGGAGCACATCCCGGTCGGCGGGGCCGACGCGGCCGAACACCGCGCCTGCCTCGAAGCCTGCCACGCCCTTCGTCGCGTCGTCTTCGTGGATGAGCAGCGCGTCGATGCGAACCTCGAGTGGGACGACCTGGACGCGCTCGCGGAGCACTTCCTGGCTCGCCGCACCGGGGACGCGCTGCCACTGGGCACGGCGCGACTTCGCGTCGTCGCGGGTCGGGCCAAGGCCGAGCGCGTCGCGGTCCGCGCAGACGCCCGCGAGACCGGAGTCGGTCGCGCCCTGATGGAGGCTCTCGAGGTGCGGGCCCGAGCGCGGGGTTGTGCAGAGATCGTGCTCGATGCGCAGCTGACCGCACTCCCGTTCTACGAGGCCCTTGGCTACGTCGCGGAGGGTCCGATCTTCGAAGAGGCGGGCATCGATCACCGCGCCATGCGCCGCGTCCTCGGCGACGACGAGCGCCCCGCGACACCGACCGCGGACGCCTCGCCTAGCGGGTGAGGCCGTCGAAGCGATAGCGGAAGGTCCGACCCGCCCAGAACACCTCGAGCCCTTCGGGCCCGTCCCCATCGCTCTCCGGCCCCGCCCAATCCTCGCGCACGAGGGCGATCCGCTCCCGGTTCCGCGGGAGTCGGTAGAAGTCGGGACCGTGGTGGCTCGCGAAGCCCTCGAAGCGATCGAGGGCCTCCGCCTCGGCGAAGACCTCCGCGTACGACTCGATCGCGACGGGCGCGCTGTAGATCCCCGCGCAGCCGCAGCCCGCTTCCTTGGTGTGACGGGCGTGGGGTGCGCTGTCCGTCCCGAGGAAGAAGCTCGGGTCTCCGGAGGTCGCGGCGGCGACGAGCGCCTCGCGATCCCCCTCCCGCTTCAACACGGGAAGGCAGTAGTGGTGGGGACGCAGCCCGCCCTCGAAGAGCGCGTTGCGATTGAGGAGCAGGTGCTGGGGCGTGATCGTCGCGCCGACCCGCGGCGGGGCTTCGGCGACGAAGGCCGCGGCCTCGGACGTGGTGATGTGCTCGAAGACCACGCGCAGGCCGGCATGGCGCTCGACCAGCGGCGCGAGGGTGTCCTCGAGGAAGACGCGCTCGCGATCGAAGACGTCGTCCTGCGGCGCCGTCGACTCGCCGTGGACGAGGAGCGGGACGTCGTGTGCCTCCATCGCCTCGAGGACCGGCGCGAGCGCATCGAGCCCCTCGACCCCCGAAGCCGAGTTCGTCGTCGCGCCTTTCGGATAGAGCTTGACGGCGAAGACCGATGGAGAGGCCGCCGCCCGGGCGATCTCCCCGGCGCTCGTCTCGTCGGTCAGGTAGAGGGTCATGAGCGGCGTGAAGCCGGTCTCCGGCGGTGCCGCCGCCGCGATCCGCGCGGCGTACCCTTCCGCCTGGGCGATGGTCGCGACCGGCGGCGAGAGATTCGGCATCACGATCGCCCGCGCAAAGACCCGCGCGGTCGCGCAGACCACCCGCTCGAGCATCGGCCCGTCGCGCAGATGCAGATGCCAGTCGTCGGGCCGGGTGATTTCGAGTCGGTCGGGAAGCGGTGACACGGGCGCAGATCGCTCTCGGGCGCGCGACCCGGAAGGAGCCTGCGCGGTGGGGCGCAGTCTACCGGGACGACCCGATCGCGGCACCCGACGCGCGCCGAGCTAGAGCTCCCAGGAGTCGTCCTTGGCGTCCGCGTCGATGGGGATCGGGCGCGCCCTGAGTCGGTCGAGGAAATCGTCCGCAGGTACGGGGCGCCCGAAGAGGTAGCCCTGCACTTCGTCACAGCCTCGCGCACGCAGGAAGAGCGCCTGGCGCGCGGTCTCCACGCCCTCGGCGACCACCTGCAACCGAAGCCCGTGCGCCATCGCGAGGATCGCGGACGTGAGCGCGGCATCGTCCGGATTGTCGGGAAGCTCGCTCACGAACGATCGATCGATCTTCACCCGATCGATCGTGAAGCGACGGAGATAGGAGAGGGACGAGTAGCCGGTTCCGAAGTCGTCGAGGGCGAGGCCGATGCCCATCTCCCGGAACTCGCCCAGCGTGTGCACCGTGAGCGCATCGTCCTGCATGATCGTCGACTCGGTCAGCTCGAGCTCGACCTGGCGCGGATCGACGCCGGTCTCGGCGATCGCGCTGCGGACCATCTCGAGCATCCCGGGCTCGCGAATCTGGTGACCGGAGACGTTCACCCCGATCCGGATCGACCTCCCGAGTTCGCGCTTCCAGCGCTGGGCCTGCTCGCAGGCGGTCTGGAAGACCCACTGACCGATCGGCACGATCAGGCCGGTCTCTTCGGCGACGGACACGAACTCGTCCGGCGGGACCATGCCCCCCTCGCGATCGACCCAACGCAGGAGCGCCTCCGCCGCGACGATCTCTCCGCTCTCCGCATCGAGAATCGGCTGATAGTGGAGCTGGAACTCGTCGCGCTCGAGCGCCCCGCGCAGCCGGCCCTCGATCTCGATCTGCCTCGCCTGCGACGTGTTCATCTCTTCGGAGTAGAACTGGTAGCCGTTGCGACCGCGGCCCTTCGCGAAGTACATCGCGGCGTCGGCGTTGCGCAGGAGTTCTTCGGTGTCCCGACCGTCGTCCGGGAAGACCGCGATGCCGATCGACGTCCCCATGAAGACCTCACGACCGCCCAGCACGAAGGGCGATTCGAGGGTCTGCAGGAGCCGCTCGGCCACGAGCGCGGCGTCGCTCGGTTCCCTGATCTCGGTGAGCAGGACGGTGAACTCGTCGCCGCCGAGCCGCGAGACTTCGGATGCGGGAGCGTCGCCGCTCTGACAACCGATGTGGTCGCTCACGCGCACGACGCGGAGGAAGCGGCTCGCGACCTCCGCCAGCAAGCGGTCGCCGACGTCGTGGCCGAGGGTGTCGTTCACCTTCTTGAAGCCGTCGAGATCGAGGAAGAGCAGCGCCATACGCCGCTCGGCGCGGGCAGCGAGCGAGACAGCGCCGCGGAGCAGGTGATTGAAGCGCTGGCGATTCGGCAGGCCGGTGAGGTCGTCCCGGAAGGCGAGCCGGCGGATCTGCTCTTCCGCGAGCTTCCGCTCGATCGCCCGACCGACGAGCTCGCCGACGCGGTCGAGCACCTCGGCGGTCGAGTCCTCGGTGTGGACGGTCTCTTCCGTGAAGAACTCGAACATGCCGTAGAGGCGCGGACCGATCAGCACCGGAACCGAGAAGGCGGCCTCGAAGCCCAGATCCTTCCACCAGGTCGTGCCCCGCGGATCGAGGGTCTCCATCCCGAGCGCGCGGAACGCGCCGGGTCCCTCGCCCACGAGGTCGACGAGCGAATCCGACGCGGCGCCTTCGGCGTAGGATTCGTCGAGCGGGAGCCCACAGAAGACAATGCCGGACGCGACGAGCCGCGTGCCCTCTTCGCCCTCGACGGATCGCAGGAACTGACCGAGGGGGACCTCCATGGTGTTCGCGACGCGAGCGAGCGCCGCCTCGAGGCCGGCGTCGATCGTGTCGGCCTCGTGGACCGCGGCCGAGACCTCGTGAACGAGCCGAATGTGTTTGGCCTGTCGCTCGTTCTCTTCCTCGACCTCGATCCGATCGGAGATGTCACGAAGAACGAGCACGCGGCTCTCGATCGCCCCGCTCACGTCGTAGAGCGCAGAGAGCTGGAGGTCGAAGGTCCGGGGCTCGCCCTTGGCCGCGAGGGCTTCCGGCGCGTAGACGCTGCGCCCGTCGATCGCACCGCTGAAGAGCTCGACGAGATCCGGATGATGCGACAGTGCGCTCTCGAGGGGCTTCACGGCGCGCGCCCGGTCGTCGAGCTCGAGGATCTCCGCCGCCGCCTCGTTGAAGTCGACGAGCCGACCGTTCAGGTCCACGACGAGCACCCCGTCGTTCATCGCCTGGATCACGCGACCGTGCTGGACCCGGTCCGTCGACAGGAGCCCGAGCCGCGGCAGGCCGTAGAGGAGCGCGAGCCCAGCCGCGGTCGCCGTGAGCGGCATCGAGACCAGACACAAGATTTCCGGCACGCCCAACAGCCACAGGAGCGGCAGCAGGGCGAGGGTCATCAGCGAGCAGCAGACGGCGCGGAGCGCGGTCTGGAAGCCGTCCCAGCTCCGCCGCGGCATGCCGGCCAGACGGAGACTCGAGGACGCGAGGAGGAGGCCAGCGAAGACCGAGCTCAGGCCCCGGTCGTCGACGAACCAGACCAGCGCGGC
The DNA here is from genome assembly GCA_024742285.1 of bacterium. NCBI lineage: Bacteria > bacterium. The sequence continues at coordinate 88,708 of JANSYR010000016.1, forward strand.
GGTGCCCCAGAAGGCGCACTCGAGCGCCGCGGGGATCTCACGGTCGTCGCTCGACGCGAGCATCGCGAGTCGCGCCGCGTTGACCGTACCGGTGAGCGCGAGCGCCAGCGTGAGGCCGTCCGCCATGGGACTCGTCACGATCCCGCGCGACGCGGCGAGGCGGATCGCCGCCCAGAGTCCAATCGCGACGACGAAAGCCAGATAGGCGCGACCAATCGGCGTCTTCCCCACCCGCCAGGAGGAAAGACCGATCAGACACAACGTGGTCGCGGCGATGGCGAAACTGAGATCGACCATGTTCTCGAATGCGAAGCAGGGAACGCCCTGCCCTCGTAGAATCGGAGGAATGCCCAAGTTCTATCGTCCCGTCGGTGCCCTGCCCCGATCGGGTCAACCCTTGAGCAACGTCGCTAGGGACAACGCCCCGGAGAACCATGAGTCGCCCTCCCATCCACGTCTGCTTCGTCTGTCTCGGCAACATCTGCCGATCTCCGACCGCCGAAGGCGTGCTGCGCCACCTCGTCTCCGGTCAGGGGCTGGAGGACCGCATCCACGTCGACAGCGCGGGAACCGCGGCGTATCACGTCGGTGAGCGTGCCGACCCCCGGGCCCGCCGGTTCGCGCGCGCCCGGGGCATCGCCCTCGACAGCCGCGGCCGCCAGTTCGAAGACGAGGACTTCGCGCGCTTCGACTTCGTCCTGGCGATGGACCGGGAGAACCTCGCCGACCTCCAGGCCCTGCCCAGCGCCGCGGGTTTCACGGGCGAGCTGCGCCTCGCCCGCGACTTCGATCCGGCCTCGACGCGCGACGCGGACGTGCCCGATCCCTACTACGGCGGCGACCGCGGCTTCGACGACGTGCTCGACCTCTGCGAGGCCGCATGTCGCGGACTGATCGATCACCTGCGCGACGCGGGTCACCTGGATTGAGCGCCGACCCGCCCTGGCGAGCGGCGCTCGAGGAGGCGACCGGGGAGCAGGTCTCGCGGACCGCACCCGTCTCCGGAGGCGACATCGGCGACAGCGGACGGGTCGAGCTCGCCGATGGACAGGTCCTCTTCGTCAAGCACTACCCGTGCGTTCCGAAGGCGGCCTCGGAGATCCCGGGCATCGCCGAGGCGGAGGCCCGAGGGCTCGAGTGGCTGGCCGACGCGCAGGTGGAGGAGCTCCGGATCGCCCGCCCCGTCGCCTACGGCGAGGACTGGCTCGCGCTCGAGTGGATCGAATCGCGCGCCCCGGCGCCCGACCACGACGAGCGACTCGGACGTGGACTGGCCCGGCTGCACGCGGCATCGCCGGGCGAGTTCGGCTTCCCGACCTCGAACTGGATCGCCCGGATCCCCTGGTCGAACGCGCCCTGCGCCGACTGGGCCGACTTCTACGCGGAACGCCGACTGCGCCCCCTCGCGCGGCGCGCGCGGGACGACGGCGCCCTTCCGACGAACATCGCCGTCGACCTGGACCGACTGATCGACGCGCTGCCGGAGCTCGCCGGTCCGGACGAGCCTCCGGCGCGCCTCCATGGCGACCTCTGGTCCGGGAACGCGATCTGCGATTCGAACGGCGGTCCCTGCCTGATCGACCCGGCGGTCTACGGCGGACATCGGGAGATCGACCTCGCGATGATGGACCTCTTCGGCGGCTTCGGACCGCGCGTGTTCGCCGCCTACCAGGAGGTCTGGCCACTCGCGCCGGGCGCCGAGGCCCGCCTGCCGCTCTACCAGGTGCTGCCGCTGCTGGTGCACGTCTGCCTCTTCGGCGGGCGCTACGTCGGTGGACTCGCCCGCGCGATCGACGACGCCCTCCGCGCAGGTTGATGGGACGCGGGCGATCGGGCATCGATCCGACGCGCCTTGCCTGGATGCACGACGCGCCGAATCGATGCCCACGACCGTCGCGTCGCTAGCGGCGGCGCCCTCCCCAGCCGAGCCCGACCAGACCGAGCCCCATCAGCAACGCGGTCCCCGGCTCCGGCACGATGTTGAGCGCACCGACGGCGTCGAGATCGAGAACGCTGCTCGAGAAAGGCGTCGCATAGGGGTCATAGATCGGCCGACCCATCGAATCGAAGGTCGAGCCGTCTCCGACGACATCGGTGATCCGCACGAAACGAATCGCAGAGAGATCGACGACGCCGCCGATCACGAGCGGGTCGGCGAGGAGTTCTTCGAGATCGAACCCCGTGCCGGTGCCCGCGGCATGCCTGCCGGCGAGGTCTCGCACGTCCGTCGGGTCGATCGCGCTGAAGGGACCGACCGGGGCCGGCGTGAGGGATTCCGAGGCGAAGCGCGCGAAGTTCAGCCCGTCGGAGGATACGTCGACGAAACCGAGCTCCGCGAAGAGACCTCCCCCGGACTCGAATCCGTTCTCCCACACCGCGAAATCCGCCCCGGCATCGTTCCTGAGCAGAATGTCGAACTCGAGTGTGATCGAGCCGCCGTCGCCCAGCGAGACCAGAGAACCGTCCGCGGAGCCTGTGGCGTGGGTATCGACGCCAAACGTCGCGAGCGGACCAGCGGGGTTGGCGATGTCCTGCGGACCGCGCGCGAAGTCCGATACGCCGGAGGCCCAGGCGACCACCGAGCCGGAATCGACGCCCGACTCCGTGAAGGGACCGGCGAGTGCAGGGGCGGCCGACAGCACGAAGGACAAGGAAGCGAGAAGCGTCGCGACGACCGTCGTCACGATTTTCGAGCTGGATCGAAACATGGAGCTCTCCCGGGCGGCATGCGATCGCACCGCCCACAGTGCGGCGGATGCATCCGCCGCTGGGGTTCGCTTCGTTTCAGCTCGACATCGTGGGGACCGGGAGAAGGACGGGGGTTCGCGGGCCAGCCCGTCGATCGAAGGTCGTGTGTCGTCTCGAAGACGAGACACCCGCTTCTCGCGATCCACGGGACCGAGCGAATCCGCCGGCCTGCCGCCGCTCCTCCTGACACCGAAGAAGAACGAAGCTCGAGACAGGCCGGTCTTCTGGCTCCCGGATCAACCCTTCGCGAAGCCTTCCCAACCCCATCGGGTCAGTGGCATGAATTCGCGTCGGTCCCCGGTTACAGCGACGGGCTCGCGCCGGAATTGCACCGGCTTCCCGCAGTCGACCGCCTCGTCTTTCGAAGCAGCCGACCGCCCCCAGCGAGATCTGCTGGAGGACACCTGACTCGTTATGTGCCGCCACTATGACACGGGCCCCGTGCGACCGTCAACGAGACCGACGACACCGGCGCTCGGCTCGGCGCACTCGACCGATGACCGGTCGAGTGTGCGAGACCCGGTTCGTTCGCACCGAGTCGCCCCACGCAAGAGACGAGCGAAAGGGGCCCAGCGGAACGAGAGCGGCCTGTATGTCGGCGGAGCTCGCCGAAATTGCAGCCCCCACCAGTGTGGGCTACGAAGCACCGATACGACGGTGAAGGGTGTCCCACGTTGGAGCGTCAAGTTGGCGACCGACGGGGGGCGGGCAGGACCTGATCCTGTTCACGGGAAGCCGGTGCAAATCCGGCGCGAGCCCGTCGCTGTAACCGGGGACGAACTGCACAGGGGCGAAGCCCCCAGCCACTGGCCGAATCCGGCTCTCTGCACCACGCATGACGTGCGGCGCAGCGACCCGAGAAGAAGCTGGGAAGGCGTGCAGCTTCGGCTGATCCGGAAGCCAGAAGACCGACCCTTCATCGGTGCTGCGTCTCTCCGAAGCAGAGAGCGCAGGGCAAGACGGAATCGACGCACGATCGCGGACACCGCCGGGACGCGGGGACCGTGATCTCTTTCGTATCTGGAACGGGGCAGCCCGACTGCTCCACGGATCGCTCTGCGGGCGGCCCGTGGGGAGCGCGCGCTCCCCTCTCGATCCGACGCCGAATCTCGAACCTCCCCCTGCGAATTCGTGCTCCGAGGAGTGACTCCGGACGGAAACGTCCCGGGTCGGCATCACCGAACGCCGTCCTCGATCGGCCGGAAACCCCGGCCAGCGGTCCCCGAAGCGGGACTGCGAGGAGCACTCTGATGTTGATTCGGCTCTCGTTCTCACCTGCTCTCCGTAACTCGGCGGAGCGCACGCGTCGTCCCTTCGGCGCGGCGGCCCTCGTCGCCACGCTGGCCACCCTGACTTCGACACACGCCGCAGCGCTGACGGCCACCTTCGAGGATCTCGGCCTCGACCCGTCGCCGCCCGGCGAGTTCATCGATCCGCCGACCTCCGGCGGAAGCTTCGTCTCGGGCGGCGTGACCTTCCTCAACGATGGTGGCTTCGGCGGCTTCTCCGCCTCGACGACGTCGGACACGACGACCCCCGGCTTCACCAACCAGTACAGCAACATCACGGGGGAAGGCGCGGGGGGTTCCTCGGCCTTCGGAATCGCCTCTGCGTTCTCGCCCGTCGAGCTCGCGTTCTCGACGCCCCAGACGGTGCTGACTGCGGAGTTCACCAACACCACCTACGCGGCGCTCTCGATGCTGAACGGCGACCAGTTCGCCAAGCAGTTCGGGGGACCGACCGGGGACGACGAGGACTTCTTCTTGCTCACGATCGAAGGACTCGACGGAATCGGCGGCGTCACCGGCGCGGTGGACTTCTATCTCGCGGACTATCGCTTCGCCGACAACGCCCTCGACTACATCGTGGACGAGTGGACGACCGTCAGCCTCGACGTGCTCGGCCAGGTCAATGGCCTGCGCTTCAGCCTGACCGGCAGCGACGTCGGGGGCTTCGGGCTGAACACGCCCGCCTACTTCGCGATCGACGATCTGGTCACGGTGCCCGAACCGGGGACCGCGCTGCTCCTCGGTCTCGGCCTGGCGGGACTCGCGGGCCGCTCGCGGCGAGCCCGCGCCTAGCTCGGGCGGGGCTCCTACGGCTCGAGCCCGGTCGCCCGTCACGGCGACCGGGCGAAAGCCCCGCGAGCGGACGCGGGTCTCGTCGAGACGATCCCCGTAACCGATCCCGGCTGGGACGTCCGGAAGCGACGTCCAGAGGAAACGAAACGATGCTCGAAGGCTCCTTCCGGCGAGGACGCGCCGTCGGCGCGACTCTGCCGCTGCTCGCCCTGCTCGCCGCGCCGGCCGGCGCTGGCCCCTGGTCCGACCCGGGCCACCCCGACGACTCGATGGTTGCCTGGGCGACCGCGGTCGAGGCCCTCGACCGCGGACCGCAGGACATCAACACGCCCGGTAGCCCCCTTGCCACCGCCGGCGCCGGCGCCAACTCCGTCGGCCCCGCAACGGGTGATCCGGGCGACACGGTCTCCCTCGGCGATGCCGGGACCATCACCCTGTCCTTCGATGAAGCCATCCACAACGGTCCCGGAGACGACTTCGCCGTCTTCGAGAACGGCTTCTTCGATCTCTTCGGTCTCTTTGCGGAATTCGCCTACGTCGAGGTCGCGAGCAACGGCATCGATTTCGCCGAGTTCGAGACCGATACGGTGAACACACTCCCGGTCGGAAGCTTCGACACGATCGACCCCACGGACTGGGTCGGCGTCGCCGGGCGGCATCCGGCGCGGACCGGGACGGGCTTCGATCTCGCCGACCTCGCCGGCGATCCCCTCGTACTCGCCGGCACCGTCGATCTGAACGACATCCGCTACGTGCGACTCACGGACGTGATCGGCGACGGCTCGACGACGGTGACGAGCGGCGGCCCCCTCTACGACCCCTACGCGACGCCCTTTCCCTCGAGCGGCTTCGACCTCGATGCGGTCGGCGTGATCCACGCGCCGGAGCCCGGATTCGCCGGTCTCCTCGGCGCGGGCGCCTTCGCCCTCGGCGTCGCTTCCGGCCGCCGGAGCCGCCGTTAGGTCGGGCCATGTGCGTGCGACGCCCGGACCGGATCGCGATCGCTCTCCTCGCACTTCTCTGGACCGCGACGCCCGCCGCCCTCGCAGCGGAGCGCGCGATCGGACCGGAGAAGGATCCCGTCGAGGAGATGATCGTCGTCGGGGAACAGCGGCCGGCACCGGACGTGCTGGCCGGCGCCACCACCAGCGTCCTCTCCGCCGACGCGGGCCTGCTCGAAGGCGCGCGCATCGACGAGCTCCTGGCCGACGTGCCCGGCGTCCAGATCCGCAACTTCGGCGGCGCCGGAGAGCCCGTCGAGATCTCGATCCGCGGATCCCGGCCGCAGCAGGTCCCCGTCTTCCTGGACGGCGTCCGCGTCGAGTCGACGCTCACGAGCCGCACCGATCTCTCCGCCCTCTGTCTCGACGTCCTCGACGAGATCCAGGTCACGCGAGGCGCGGGCGCGGCGCGCGCCGGGAGCGGCGCGATCGGCGGGGTGGTGAATCTCGTCTCGCGACCGGCGCAGAAAGAGCCCGAGACGAAGCTCCGCTTCTCCGGCGGTCACTTCGAGACCTACGAGGGCAGCCTCCGCCACGCCCGCCGGATCGGCGACTGGGGCCTCTCTCTCGCCTACTGCGGGTTCGGAACCGAAGGCGACTTCGAGTACCAGCGTGCGTCGACGTCGACCGGCGGCGGCTCCAATCCGGTCGAGCGGCGCGTGAACAACGATGCCGAGCGACACACGGGACTCGTGCGCGCCGAGCGCCAGTTCGGCCGCTTCGAGCTGGGCCTGACGCAGCTGACGACGCACCTGGAACGGGGCACGCCCGGCCAGGAGCTCAACCAGCGGCTCGAAGCCCGCGACGAGATCCTGACGCTCCTCTCGATCGCGCGGCTCGAGACGTCGCTCGAAGGCATGCCCGAAGGTCAGGCGGAGCTCCTCGTCGCCCACCAGCACCAACGCGACGACTTCGAGGACCCCGTCCCCCAGTTCGGCTTCGACGGTCTCGACGTCGAGACGACCAGTGATTCGCTGACCCCCCGGCTGACGGTCTCCGGCGCCTTCGACGCCCTCGGCGCGGATCTCGACGCGAGCGTGCTCTTCGAGGGCCGCTTCGACACGCGGGCGAGCAATGAGGCGAATCGTCGCTCTCGCGCCGGCGGCGCCGTCCGCGTGGAAGCCACGGCCCACTGGTTCGCGGATCGCCTCCGCGTCTCCCCCTCCGTCCGCGTCGAACGCTTCGAGGATCTCGACACGGAGTGGATCCCGGGACTCTTCGTCGAGGCCGAGGCGACGGATTGGCTGCTGCTGAAAGGCTCGGCGAGTCGCAGCTACCGGGCGCCCTCGTTCGGAGAGCTCTTCCTGCCCGACAAGGGCTTCGAGCGCGGCAACGAGAACCTCGACGCCGAGTCCGCCTGGAATTTCGAGATCGGCGGCGTGCTCACCAGTCCCTTCGCCTCGCCGCTCCTCGACTTCGAGATCGAGGGGACGTACTTCGCCGGCGAGATCGACGACTCGATCGTGTTCACGCGAATCAGCCCCTTCACGAGCTCCTTCGTGAATACGGGCCGCGCGGAGACGCGGGGTCACGAGCTCTCGGTTCGCTGGCGACCGCACGAATGGATCCGCGTGACTGCCGCCCGGACCGTGACGGACTCGAAGGACAAGGGTTCGGGTACCCAGCTGCCCGGGATCGCACGCTCCCAGATCGACGCCCGCCTGGAGCTCGGCCCCCGCGACCGGTTCAAGCTGCTGGGCGAGCTCCAGTACACGGGCGACATCAACACCTCGCCGGGCGGCCTCGCGAAGCTCGACTCCCGCGTGCTCTACGATGCGAGCGCCAGCGTCGATCTCGCCCGGATCGAGGCGATTCCGCTGCCCGAGCGGCTGCGCTCGCTCTGGCTCGTCGTCCGCGGTCGGAACCTCGGCAACGTCGCCACCCGCGATGCCGCGTTCTTCCCTCGTCCGGGCCGAAACGTGACGATCTCCATCGAAGGAGTGCTCCGATGAGCCGAGGACACCGCCTCGCCGCCCTGCTCGTCTGGATCGGCCTCTGCGGCTGTCCCGCCGGAGATGGCACCGACGGACCCACGCCCATCGTTCGCATCTCTTCCACGCCCGACTGCCGGGTGATCGGGGGTGGCTTTCCCTCGGGCTTCGCGGCCCTGCCGGGCACCCTCGATCAGGCCGCCGTCGTGAAATTCGGAATTGGAGAGCTGGCCGTGATCGGCCTCGACCTCGACGGCGAGCCGCCGACGCCGCTGGTCGCGACGGCGCCGGCGTTGCCGGAGGTCGCCGGGCGCTGCCGCACGGGCCTGTTCGTCGACAGTGACAGCAACGGCATCGCCGACCGGGACGACAACGACTTGCTCGGACTCCGAAACGGATTCCCGTGCGGCCTCGATCCACAGCCGGGCAACATCGAAGCGCTGGCTTCGGACCTCGTCGCCGTCACCACGTCGGGCTACGAGCAGATCCTCTTCTTCGACCCGCGCGATGGAGAGCTCCGGGCCGTGCAACTCGATCCTCCCCCGGCCGGCCCGGGCTTCGATCCGGCCGACTGGCGCCTCTGGCCCGCAGCGGGCGTACGCCCCTTCCAGACCGGCCTCTCGACCTGGGTCTGCGTCTACGGAGCGGGAATCCTCGACTCCGACGGCGATCCCGTCGGCGCCGATCCCCTCTGCGACCCCGGGCGGGACGGATTCCTCACTTCGTTCACGTCGGACGTCCTCCGTTCGAACGGCCGACTCTTCGTCGCGACCTCGAACCTGCTCCCGATTCGCGGGAGCCGATTCGCACCCGGCACCGTCCTCGCCTTCGACTTCGACGAGAGCGTCTCTCCGCCACGGGCCGCGCCCGTCGCGGCCGACGCCGTCCGACCGACCACCGGGTACAATCCGACCTCGCTCGCCGCGTACACCACGCCGTCCGGACGCGAGCTCGTCCTGGTCGGGGTGACCGGCGCCTTGACCCGCGACGGCGACCTCGTGACGCCATCGGCGATCGACGTGCTCGACGCGACGAGCCTCGACCTGATCGCGACGATTCCGCTCGGCTTCGCCGGCCTGGGGTTCGACGGGTTCGCGATCGACGCGACGAACCGGATCGCGGTGATCGGTGCGGTGGCGAACCGTGCGCTCTACGCAATCGACCTCGCGGCACTCGACGACCCGAGCCTCGGACTCGGGCCGGAGACCCTGCCGATCGTGCTCGACGGCATGACCCCGGGCTTTCCGGACGCGCGCGTCTACGACGCCGCGCGTCCATTCGAGCTCCCGAAGCGAGCCGACGGTCCGCTCGACAGCGTCTGCGTCGCGCAGACGTCCGCCGCGATCCGGGACGACAACGGCTTCGTCGCCGCCACGGAATACTGCGACGGGACGATCACGCGCATCGATCTGTCGCTGCCGCTCGCGCGCACGACACCCCTCGATCCCGATACGACGCTCCGCGTCGATACGATCTTCGAGGCGCTGGCCCCCGGCGACGCGGTCTTCGAGCCGCGGTTCCCGGGCGATGTCCTCATTCGCCCCGGAACGCCCGGGATCGACTACGACGGTCCCGACGTCCACTTCACGTTCGGCGACCCGGAAGGCGGGGTCTGCGGCCTCCGGATCGACGCGATCTGAGCGGGCGACCGCCTAGCGCGCGTCGCCCCCCGTGAGCCCAGCGGCGTGATAGGACACGAGCCCGGCGGCGACGGCGACGTTCAGGGATTCGAGCGGCCCGGCCATCGGGATCGAGAGCCGCTCGTCGAGCATCCCGGCGGTCGCCTCCGACAGCCCCTGCGACTCGCTGCCGAGCACGAAGACGGCGCGATGGGCAGGCTCGACTTCGAAGAGGCTGCGGGTGCCGCCCGCATCGAGTCCGTACAGCGAGAAGCCCCCGGCCTGAAGCGCGGCGAGCCCGTCGACCAGCGACGCGCAGCGCAGGACCGGACACGCGAAGACCGAACCCGCCGCGGCCCGCACGACGAGACCGTTCACCCAGGGCTGCCCCACCGTCGGCCAGAGCAGGCCGTCGAGCCCCGCTCCGACCACGGAGCGCACGACCATCCCCACGTTCTGGGAGTTGGTCACGCCGTCGAGGGCGAGCAGTCGCAGGGGACGGCGGGCGCTGCGCCCGGTCGCTGCGGCGAGGAAGGCGTCGACCTCGGTCACTTCGAGCAGGCGGACGCGCGCGGCGATCCCCTGATCGTGGCGCGCCGCGTGGGTCCAGCGGGAGAGCTCGTCGCGAGACGTCTCCTCGAGCGGCACGTCCTCCGCGCGACAGGCCGACTGGAGGGCCTTGCGATCCTGGGGCGAGGTGCCCTTCGCGAATCGGACGAGCGAGACCTCGACGTGCTCGCTCGCGAGCGCGTCGAGGACGGGGTGGCGACCGAAGACCACGATCTCGGTCGCACCGCGATGGGGATCCCGGCTGGCCATGGGCCCAAGCATCCCCGATCCCCGGGCGCGCGGCGAGGCTCGGTCGTCACCGGCGGATGCGTTTCGGATGCGGGCGGCGCGACGCCGTGTCAGACGCGCCAGACGAAGCGCAGCCGTCCGTCGAAGCGCTTGTTGTTCATGCGCAGGCAGACGACGTCGTTCAGGATCGGCGGAAAGCCGGGCTCCGCGCCGAGGACCTGCTTCAAGAGCTCCGCCAGATCGCGCGTCAGCTCACAGAGCGGGCGGCGTTCGTCGGGGACCTCGTCGTCGTCCCAGAGCACGAGGGCGAGGTCGAAGACCGGCGCCGGTCCGAGCAATCCGCGATAGACATCCCGGTCGAGCAGGTCGAAGCGGCGCGGCCCGACCAGCTCGATCAGGCTCGAGAGGGCGCGCATCAGGAGCGGGTAGCCGCTCTCCCCCTCGCTGCGCTGGGCAAAGCCGAGGACCGGGAAGGGACGCGACTCGCAGGTGACCGCAGCGTAGTCGATCGTTCCGTCCTGCCGCGCGTCTCCCCGATCGCTCGGATCGGGTCCGGTCCCGCCCTCGGCGACGTCCTCGAAGTCGAGCTCGGTGGCCAGACACGTGAACGAACAGCCATCCCCCTGGACGAAGAGCTCCCGAGACGGATAGAAGAAGGCGCTCCGGTCCGCCCCGTTGCCGGAGACGACGCGGAGATCCGCCCGGTTCTCCTTGGCCTCACGGACCTCGGCGACGCTCTGGAGGACCTCGTCGACGAGGAGCGCCGGGTTCTGGAGCAGATCGACGCACTCGACCATCTGCGATTCGAGGGACAGGGCACGAGTCCGCTCTTCGAACGCTCGGAGTGCGATCGGCGGCGGCGCTTGGCCGGTACCTGCTTCCTGTCGATCTGCGCCCATACGCGGGGCCTCGAGTCCGGTGGCGGAGGGTCCGACTGTTCATCGGCCACCCCCCGCGCGGGGCTGAGCCCTCGGCGCGTCAGATCTTCGGGAAAGGCTCGTCCGGCAGAGCCGGCGCAATCGAGACGCGAGCCATGTGCAACGTCGATCGTCCGAAGCCGTCCGGCACCGCCTCGAAGCGAGAACGCCTAACGCGGCGCGAGGTCGCGCATCGCCTGACGCTGGTCATCGGCGTAGAGGATCGCCAGGGCGGGGGTCGTCACGCCGGCTTCGCGGTAGCGCTCGATGTGCTCGCGGCACTCCTCGGGCGAACCGTGGATCACGAGGTCGTCGACGATCTCGTCCGGGATCGCTTCGAGGGCCGCCTTCCGGTCCCCCGCCTTCCACGCGTCCCACATGCCCTTCAGCTGGTCGCCCCGCCCGAGCCACTCGTGGAACGCCGCGTAGACCGGCACGTTCAGGTAGGCCGCGGCGCCCCGGCGCGCGATCGCGCGGGCCTTCTCGCGGTCCGCCGTCGGGATCACGAAGAGCCGCGCCACGATCTCCTTGTCCGGTCCGCCTTCGTGAACGTAGGGCGCGACCGTCTTCACGTCCTCGGCCGACAGCCAGTTCAGGATCGCGCCGTCACCGACCTTGCCGGCGAGCCGGAGCATCCCCTGGCGCAGCGCCGCGATCAGGATCGGCGGCTGCGGATCCGGCGGCGGCATCTGGAGCCGGAAGCCCTTCACGTCGAAGGAGTCGAAGGTCTCGGTCACCTTCTCGCCCGCGAGCGCCTGGCGCATGAAGTTCACGGTGTCGCGCGTCCGCTTGTAGGGCTCTTCGAAGGGGATGCCGTTCCAGTTCTCGACGATCACGTTCGAGGAGGTTCCGATTCCCATCACGAAGCGACCGGGCGCCGCCTCGGCGAGGCTGGCCGCGCTCTGGGCGAGGAGCGCCGGGCCGCGGGTGAAGGCGGGGATGATCGCGATTCCGAGACGCATCTCCGGCGCCCAGGCCGCGGCGAGGGCAAGCGGCGTGAAGCCGTCGTGCCCGCCCGCCTCCGAGGACCACAGGTCGGTGTAGCCGAGGTCGGCCAGCTCGAGGATCCAGTCGCGATGCTCGTGGAGGGGAACACCGCCGATCGGGAGAGACATGCCGAAACGCTTCATCACGCGTCCCCTTCCTTCCGCTTCTTCTGCTTGTTCTTCTTCTTGCCCTGGGTCGGACCGCCGCCCTTCGCACCCCCACCCTTCGCCACCTTCGCCCAGGTATCGCGGAGCGTCGCGGTCCGGTTGAGCACGAGGACCCCCGGCACGCTGTCGGGGTCTACGCTGTAGTAGCCGAGGCGCTCGAGCTGGAAACGATCGCCGACGTTCGCCTCGCCGAGGACGGGCTCGAGCTTCGCGCCGTTGCGCACGCAGAGCGAGTCGGGGTTGAGCGCGGCCTCGAGGCCCCCCTCCCCGTCCAGGTCCGGCTCCTCGTCCAGGAAGAGCGTCTCGTAGTCGCGGATCTCGGCCTCGATCGCGTGCCGGGCGCTCACCCAGTGGAGCGTGCCCTTCACCTTGCGGCCGTCCGGCGCGTCGCCGCCGCGCGTCTCGGGATCGTAGGTGCAGCGGAGCTCGACGATCTCCCCCGCCTCGTCCTTCACGACGTCGGTGCATGTCACGAAATACGCCGCTCGCAGCCGGACCTCTCGACCCGGGGCCAGGCGGAAGAACTTCTTCGGTGGATCTTCCAGGAAGTCTTCGCGTTCGATGTAGAGCTCGCGACTGAAGGGAACGGAGCGTTTTCCGGCGGATTCGTCCTCGGGGTTGTTGATCGCCTCGAGGAACTCCTCCTGGTCCTCCGGGTAGTTCTCGATCACGAGCTTCAGCGGATCGACCACGCCCATGCGGCGCGGCACCTCCTTGTTCAGGACCTGCCGGACGTGGAACTCGAGATTCGACAGCTCGATCAGCTTCGGACTCTTCCCGACGCCGACCGCCTTGCAGAACGCGCGGATCCCCTCCGGCGGATAGCCGCGCCGGCGCATCGCCGCGAGGGTCGGCATCCGCGGGTCGTCCCAGCCACGCACGTGTCCACCTTCGACCAGCCGGCGCAGCGCGCGCTTGCTCGTGATCGTGTGGGAGACGTTGAGCCGTGCGAACTCGATCTGGCGCGGGCGCGAGGGCGTCTCGACCTGGTCGAGGAGCCAGTCGTAGAGAGGGCGGTGGTCCTGGAACTCGAGGGAGCACAGCGAGTGGGTCACCCCTTCGAGCGCGTCCGAATAGCCGTGCGCGAAGTCGTACATCGGATAGATGCACCACGCGTCGCCGGTCCGGTGGTGCGCCTTGTTCTGGATCCGGTAGAGGATCGGATCGCGCATCGCGACGACCGGCGCCGCCATGTCGATCTTCGCGCGCAGGACCTTCTCTCCGTCCGCGAACTCGCCGGCACGCATGCGCGCGAGCAGGTCGAGGTTTTCCGGGGCGCTCCGGTTCCGGAAGGGGCTGTCGGTCCCGGGCTCGGTCAACGAGCCCTGGTTGGCGCGGATCTCGTCCGCGTCCTGGTCGTCGACGAAGGCCTTCCCCTGCTCGATCAACGAGACGGCGTAGCCGTAGAGGGTCTCGAAGTAGTCGGAGGTGAAGTGCAGGTGCTCGCCCCAGTCGAAGCCGAGCCAGCGGACGTCCTCCATGATTCCGTCGACGTACTCGGTGTCCTCGGTCGAAGGGTTCGTGTCGTCGAACCGGAGATGGCATCGGCTGTCCGGGTTCTCCGCGGCGACCCCGAAGTCGAGACAGATCGCCATCGCGTGCCCGACATGCAGATAGCCGTTGGGTTCCGGCGGAAAGCGGGTCACGACCCGCTCGTGCTTTCCGCTCGCGAGATCCTCGGCGATGATCGTGCGGATGAAGTCGAGCCCGCTCGTCTCGGCGGTCGTCTCGTCGCTCTTGCGCGTGTCGTCAGAAGACACCGTGCCCACCCCTGCCTGGGCCCTCCTCGGGGGGCGAGGGGCCCGCTCGGCCGGGAGTCTCGCACCTGTCGCGAGATCGGCAAAGTCCGGCGCGTCACTCGACACGGCTCGGGCCCCGGGTCCCCGCCGCCCAACGCGCGTGCTCGTCTCGTCGAAGTCCCGGCGCCGGCGGCTGCTATGGTTCGGCGCGCTCGCGCGGCCACTCGCCTGCCCGCTCGCGAGCCAGGAGCCCCCGAGCCATGCCCGCCCTGCGATTCTTGAACGAAGCCCTCATCGAGCGGATCCGTGAACGATTCGGAACCCCGGTCTACGTCTACGACCAGGCGACCCTCGAGCAGGCCGCGCGCGAGGTGAAGGCCTTCCCCGCGCCCTGCTCCCTCGTCGGTCGCTACGCGATGAAGGCCCTGCCCAACCGCTCGGTGCTCCAGATCTTCGACGCCGCGGGCCTCCACGTCGACGCGAGCTCGGGTTTCGAAGCCGAGCGCGCCCTCGCGGCGGGCATCGCCCCGGAGCGCATCCAGATCACCGCCCAGGAGATCCCCAAGGACCTGAAGGGGCTCGTCCAGCGCGGCGTCCTCTACAACGCGTGCTCGATCCACCAGCTCCGCACCTTCGGCGAGCTCTTTCCGGGCGGCGAACTCTCGGTCCGCATCAACCCGGGACTCGGTTCCGGCCACAACAACCGAACGAACGTGGGCGGCCCCTCTTCGTCGTTCGGGATCTGGCACGCCAAGGTCGACGAGGTCCTCGCGATCGCGGCGGAGTTCGACCTGACGATCTCCGGGCTTCATACGCACATCGGCTCCGGCGGAGACCCGGAAGTGTGGAAGCGCTGCGCCGCGTTGACCCTCGCCATCGCACGCCGGCTGCCGGAATTGAACCGGCTCTCCCTCGGCGGAGGCTTCAAGGTCGCGCGGCTGCCCGACGAGAACAGTGCCGACCTCCAGGACATCGGCCGCCACCTTGCCGAGGAGCTCGCAAGCTACGTGGCCGGTCGCGGCGACGCCTTCCAGCTCGAGATCGAGCCCGGCTCCTACCTGGTCGCCAACGCGGGGGCGATTCTGGCGGAGATCATGGACGTCGTGGACACCCACACGCCGGCGAGTGAGCATGGCGAAGCCGCGACCGGCATGGACTTCCTCAAGGTCGACACCGGCATGACCGAGCTGCTCCGGCCCTCGCTGTACGGCGCCCAGCACCCGATCCACGTCGTCCCGCACGGGCGGGAGGCGTCGGAGGACGAGGTCGACTACGTGATCGCGGGCCACTGCTGCGAGTCCGGCGACATCCTGACGCCCGCCCCCGGCGACCCCGAAGGCCTCGCTCCGCGGCGCCTCCCGCGCGCCCGGATCGGCGACACCCTCGTGATCGAAGGCGCCGGCGCGTACGCGGCCGGCATGAGCGCGAAGAACTACAACGCGTTCCCGGAAGCGGCGGAGGTCCTGATCGGCCTCGACGGGGAGCCCCGGCTCATCCGCGAGCGTCAGACCCTCGAGCAGGCGCTCGCCAACGAGGTCTGACGCGTTCGCTCGGCCCGCGGCGGCGTTCGCCTAGCGGCGCTTCTGCTTGCGCTGGCGGAAGCCCTTGCGGGCGGGCTGGCCCTGGGCCGCTCGGTACTGCGCCGGCGGCTTCTCGAGCTGGAGGCCGAACCAGGCCATGCCGAAGCGCTTCATGTTGAGCTTCTTGCCGTTGCGGAGGCGATCCAGGTTCTCCTGGGTCGACTCGTTGCTCTTCTCGACCTTCTCGGCGGCGAGGAGCTTGTCGAGCGCCTTCTCCTTCTCGCCGTCCTTGAGCGCCATCCACGCCCACACGTGGTAGGGCATGATCTGCTTCTTGGCCGCGCGGATGCACGTATCGAGCGCGTCGTAGGCCTGCTCCTTGCGCCCCTTCCGGTAGTTGAGCGCCGCGAGCGCCATCTGCGCCTCGGTCGCTCGGTACCCGGACTGCGGGAGATGCGCTTCGGCCCGCGCCTCGTCGCCGCTCGCATAGGCCAGCAGCCCGATCTGCGCGTGGATCTGCCCCTCCAACAGGATCTGCCAGCGGGACATCGGCATGAGCTCTTCGAGGGACTGGATCGCGAGCGCCGTCTGCCCGGACTGGATCATGCGCTGGACGTCCATGAAGCGCGGCTCGACCCGGCGTGCCATCACCCGCGAGATCACGATGAAGCTCACGACCGAGACGAGGACGAAGAGCACGAGACCCATCTGCCACGTCTTCCACAGCGCGAGCGCCGTCCAGATGCCGCCGCTGGCCGCGCCGATCAGGAGTGCGATGAGGATCGTGTACATGGGTCCGGGATTCCTGGCAGAGGCTCCGAAGGGCGCCCTCGAGCGGCGCGGAGCGCGCGGATCCTAGCGGATCGAGCCCGAGGGGGTCAGCGCCCCCGGACGCGCCCCCGAAACGACGACGCCGCCCTCCGCGCGAGGCGGAGAGCGGCGTCCAGCGACCGCTCGCGCGGTCGGCGCGAGCCGCGGCTAGAACTTGTATCCGACGCCGATCGTCGTCTGCGTCGTCAACGCGTTGTTTTCCTGGGGTGCGTCGTTCACGAACTCGGCGAGGAACCCCAGTCGAAGGTCCCAGGCCTCGGTCAGCGGAACGGCACCGCTCAGCTCGGTGCGGAGGATGTAGGCTTCGGGGCGGTTGGCCGGCATCCGGGCACTCCCCGTGTGCGTGTACTCGATCTTGCCGTCGAAGAGCAGGTTCTTGTACTCGAACGACGCCACGATATCCGCGAAGTTGTCGGCGCTCTTGTCCGAATCGGGGTCGTTCGCGTTCCCGTCGTACTGTTCGTAGCGGTAGCCGACACCCACCAACAGGTCGAAGTGCTCCTTCGGCGCGTCCTCTCCCAGCCACGCCCGGTAGCCCGGGCCGGTGTTGATCAGGAAGCGGACGTCGCGGTCCTGCGTACCGTCCCTCGAGAGCTCGGACCCGGTTCCGACGAAGAAGCGCTCCGTGAACGTGTGCTTGTGTGTCCCGAACAGGGCCTGCGAATCCTGGGTCGTGTCGTCCACGTCGCTGCCCTTCTCCCGCGTGGTACCGAGCGTGCCCAGAAATCGGAGATCGAGTTCGTCGTTCTCCCAGGCGCGCGCGCCCTTGATGTCGAGCGTGCCGGACGTCGTGTCGATCGTGCCGGTCTGCGCGCTGAAAGAGAGGCCTATGTCGCCCGACCAGCCTTCGTCTTCCGCCGTCGCGGCAGTCGCCACGAGGAGCATCATCGCGGCCACCGCCGCCGAAATCGTTCGAATCATCGGAATCTCCCCTGGGACGCGCGAGCGACTCGCCTACGCGCGTCCGGATGTACGAAGCGCCGCGGCTGTCGCCGCGGCGCCCGTGTTCTAGCGAATTTCCACGCTGCGGAAAGTCGCGTTTCGTTGCTGTCGACCCGCGCCTAGCGCGCCGGCATGTCGATGACGTGCACGTCCGTCTGCGGGAACGGGATGTTGCAGCCGCCCGCTTCGAGTTCTTCCTTCAGCGCGCGGGTCAGATCCCAGCGCGTGGGCCAGTAGTCGCCGGCGTTGCACCAGGGGCGCACGACGAGGTTGACCGAGGAGTCGGCCAGCTCGGAGACGGCGATCGTCGGGGCGGGATCCTTGAGGACCCGGTCGTCGGCGGTGACGACGCGCTCGATGATCTCGATCGCCTTGCCGATGTCGTCGCCGTAGCCGATGCCCATGACGAGGTCGATCCGGCGGGTTTCGTTGTAGGAGTAGTTCTTGACGATGTCGCCGTAGACCGCGCCGTTCGGGATCACGATTCGCACGTTGTCGCCGGTGTGCATGATCGTGTTGAAGATCGCGATCTCCTTGACGGTCCCCGCCTGGCCCGCGACCTCGACGAAGTCACCGACGCGGATCGGCCGGAAGATCAGCAGCATGACGCCGGCCGAGAAGTTCGACAGCGTGCCCTGGAGCGCCAGACCGACGGCCAGGCCGGCGGTACCGAGGACGGCGATCAGCGAGGTCGTCTCGATCCCGAAGAGATTCAGGACGGCGATCAGGACGACGCCGAGAATCACGTAGTAGAGCATGCTCGAGAAGAAGGGGATGAGAGACTGGTCCGTCCCCGCCTTCGTCAGTGAGTTGCTCAGCTTCGAGCGAGCCCAACTCGCGATCGCTCGACCGATGATGAAGACGACGATCGCGCCGATCACGCTCAGGCCGTACTCGATGATGAGGTTGCCGGTGGTCTCGACCAGACCGGTCATCATTTCGCTCGCTTCGTTCGGATCCATTTTCTCGATTCTCTCCTGGAGGGATGCGGTGAGGGTGCTCTCGTCCGCCCACCGACTGAATGCGAATCAGTACGTTACCCGTCACAAGGATTCACAAAAGAAAAATCGACCGCGAGGGCACGTTTGCTTCCAATCGTGGACCCGTCGCCAAGCATGCGAAACGAAAACGTCGTAATTCTGGAGCCCTAGCCCCTCATCTCTCAGGCAGGGTCTGCAAGGTGGCCCAGCGTCAGGAACGGGCTCAGGGCACGAACGCCGCCGCCCGGGAGCCGCGTCAGTCGGCCGTGAGCTCGAGCAGAGCCGTGACCGCGTCGCCCTCGGCGGCGGGACCGATCTCGACGTCGACCAGGAAGAGCCGATCCGGCGAGAGCTCGGCGGTCGCCAGCAGCGCCCCCTGGATGGCCGCCGCCCGGGCCAGCGCGAGCCGGCGCCAGTCGGCCTCCTCGAGATCGACCTGGGCCGCGAGGGCGTCGAGGGCGGCCTCCGCGACGACCCGGTCGCGCTCTTCGCCCCGCGGCGGGAGCGCATCCGCCGGAACCAGGTCCCGGGCGCGCTGGCCGAGTCGTGCGCGAGCGAGGCGATCGAGCCCCTCCAGGCGATCCTCGGCATCGAGCTCGACGTTCGACGGATCCCTGAGGCGCTTCCGGGCCCGACTCGACATCTGCTCGTAGGCGTCGAGCCGCACCGCGGCCTCGACCTTCTCCCGGCGCAGCCCGGGCTCGTCGGCGACCGGATCCGCACGCCCCCGGATCTCGAGGCGGAGTGCCGGGCGTTTGACCAGGATCGGCACGAGGCTGGCCAGCTGGCTGCCTTCGAGCTCGGAGAGACGCGGGGAGCCCGAGGCGAAGGCCACCTGCGCGAGGTCGTCTCCGGACGTGCCCACCAGGCCGGCCACGGCGGCGAAGGGCGACTTCGCGACCTTGGTCACGACGTTGACGAGCGCCTTCCTCAGTAGCCGGAAGACGGAGAAGCTCGGGTCGTCGAGATCGCCTTCGATCGGCAACGGGATCTCGATGTTCCCCGACGTGTCCCGCATGACGGCGACGGCGAGGCCGACGGGGAGCGACGTGGCGTCTTGGCTCTCGACCCGGCGGCCGAACTCGAACTGGCCGAGGTGCACGAGGTTCGACGCTTCGAGGTGGCGCGCATTGACCTTGTAGGCGAGGTCGAGGCCGAGCTTGCCGCGATCGATCGCGAGGCCGACGAAGCGGCCGGAGTACGGCGTGAAGGCCGGGAGCGAGACGCCCTGGACCTCGATCTCGACGTCGGTATACGCGTCGCCCGAGAGCGGATTGATCTGCCCTGCGATCCGGATCGGCGCCACTTCGTCGATCTTGCCCGCGAGGGCGATGCGCGCCCGGGCGACATCCTCGGAAGAGAGCCCCTCGATCGTCCCGGTCAGCGCATCGAGGGAGATCTCGAAATGCGGATCCTGGGAGAGATCGTCGAACTCGGCCCCGATCGCATCGAGGGTGATCTTGCCGATCTCGATCCGTGGTGCGGGCGATCCGGAGCGGGCCTCGTCACTCGCCGCCTCCGCCGGCGAATCGGCCACCCCATCGCCCTCGGGCTCCCCGCCCGCGAAGATCGCACCGAGATTCGTGGCGCCGTCGGCGCCGATCACGACGTGGGCGAGCGCTTCGGACAACGCGATCTCGCCGATCCGGACCCGATCGCTCGACTCGCCGGATGCAGCGGCCGTCGCGAAGTCGAGGTCCTCGATCCGCAGGCTGTCCCACTCGAGGAAGGGGCGCTCGAGACGCCGATCGATCGTGAGCAGGTCGTCGAGCTGGACGCGCCCCGCCGCGGTGATCGCCATCGGTCCCGCCTCGCCGCTCGAGCGAACGTCGACGTCGAGCGTCGCCGAGAGCGAAGCGCTCGGCACTTCGAGTCGCGCCACGTCTTCGAGGTAGGGCTGGTAGGGACCGAGCGCGATCGAGTCGAGCTCGATCTCGAGCTTCGTCGCCAGCGGGTCGAGGGTGAACGGACCTGCGATCGCGAGCTTCCCGGCCTCACCCACGCCGGTCGAGAAGCGCAGCCCGAGCTCGGTGCCCGGCGCGCTCGCATACCCGGTGAGCTCGAGATCGAGTGGTCCCACGGCGAGCGAGACCGGTCGCGCGGCGCTTCGATCCTCGATCGCGACGTCGAGCGCGCGAAGGGCGATGCGATCGATCGAGATCTCCGGCGCGCGCGACGACGCGTCCTCGGGAGCCGGCTCGGCGACCTCGTCGGACGGCGCGGCCTCCGCGGCCGTTTTCGACCCGACCGGCGTGAACAGGGTGGCGAGATGGACTTCTCCGTCCGGGGCGACGTGGGATCGGACGCGTCCCCCTTCGAGCGCCACGTCGGCGACGTCGACCGAGACGAGACCTTCGGGATCGATCCGGGCCGCGATTCCGGACAGGTCGAGGGCCGGGACCACGACGACGGGTCCCTCGATCTCCGGATCGAGGATGCGGAGGTCCCGGAGACCGACGCTCGCGTCTTCCACGGTGAGATCCAGGCCTTCCGAGAGGTCGAGGTCGTAGCGCGCAGACACGGCGAGGTGTCCGCCTTCGACCTCGAACGCAAGCTGATCGGAGAGGAAGTCCCAGGGCAGGCGTAGCTCGAACCTCTCGAGCGCGAGCTCGCCCTTCGACCGGATCGGCTCGAGCCCGACGGTTCCCGTCCAGATCAGGGCCGTCTCGTCGCCGATCCGGATCGAAATCGAGTACGGGGACTCGGCCCCGGCGCGCGTCGTGAATCCCTCGACCTCGAGATCGAGGGGCTTCACGGCGACGGCGAAGGGGCGCGTCCGGGAGAGGTCCTCGAAGCGAAAGTCGCCCCGCTCGATCCGGATCGAGCCGACGTCCACGACGGGGAGCTCGGATTCTTCCTCGTCGTCCGCTTCGACGGGGGCTTCCTCGCTCGCCTCGGGAAGGAACGCCAGCAGGTTCAACGCCCCCGCCTCGTCGATCACCGCGGAGATCCTCGGCTCGACGAGGACGACTTCTTCGAGCGCCAGGTTCGCGATCAACAGGTTCAGGATCGACACGTCCGCGGCGAACGTGGTGAAGGCGACCGCGTCTCCGCGTCCGGACGGGTCGGGGAGCGCGAAGTCGTGGAGCGAGAGGCGCCAGCCGAAGGGATCGAAGGAGACCGTCTCGAGGCTCGGGCGCGTTCCGGTCTGCTCTTCGACGACCGCGACGAGCTGGGACTCGACCACCGAAGGGACGACCAGGTAGCCGAGGGCCAGATAGAGGACGAAGAGTGCGGCCGCGGCGAGGCCCACCTTCCGACGGGTGGAGAGGGGCGACGAGGCGTCGCGCGCGGGCGCTTCCTGCTCGGACATCGGAGGGGTTCCAACGAATCGGCGGCGACGGCTGGGGGCGACGCCAGAAAGGGGGATCGGGGGCGCGCGGACGAGGACCGTCACGCGGGAGCGCGAGGATACCCGAGGCCTTCCACGATCGGGAGAGGCGATCACACTTGCTATTCTCCGCGCGTCCGAACGAGCGGTCACCCGCACGAGCCTTCCCCAACCCGGGTCGCATTTCATGAGCAACGACAGCGCAGAATCGACCGGCGACGCGAAAACCTTCGCCGACGCCGAACACATGGCGTTCGTCGCGGCCCGGACCGAGCCCGCCCAGGCCGCCCTCGCCCAGCTCGAAGCGCTCTATCCGACGAAGCCGGCGACCGACGCGGACGTGATCGTCGCCCTCGGCGGGGACGGCTTCATGCTCCAGACGATCCACCGCTTCATGGCCCAGGGGACGCCGATCTACGGGATGAACCGCGGTTCCGTCGGCTTCCTGATGAACCCGTTCTCGACGGACGACCTGCTCGGCCGGATCCGTCGGGCCGAATGCGCGCGGCTCAACCCCCTGCGGATGGTGGCCCACCTCGAAACGGGCGCGAAGGTCGAGCTCCAGGCGATGAACGAGGTCTCGATCTTCCGGCAGACGCGCCAGGCGGCGAAGCTCCGGGTCTTCGTCGACGGCGTGATCCGGCTCGAGGAGATGACCTGCGACGGGGCGCTCGTCGCGACGCCGGCGGGCAGCACGGCCTACAATCTCTCCGCCCACGGCCCGATCCTGCCGCTCGATGCCGGCGTCCTGGCGCTGACTCCGATCAGCGTCTTCCGCCCGCGGCGCTGGCGCGGCGCGCTGATCCCCCGCTCGTCGAAGATCCGGGTCGAAGTGCTGGAAGCGGACAAGCGCCCGGTCTCCGCCGTGGCGGATTCGACGGAGATCCGGGAGGTCGTCGCGATCGAGGTCGAAGAAGACCGGGACGTCGAGGTCCAGGTCCTCTTCGAGGCGGGGCAGAGCCTCTCCGAGCGCAACCTCGCGGAGCAGTTCAGCCTCTGATGAGCGCCTTCCTGATCGCGATCTACCCGTGGATCAAGGTCCTCCACGTCCTGGCCGTCATCTCCTGGATGGCCGGTCTGCTCTATCTCCCGCGCCTCTTCGTGAACCACGCGCAGGTCGAGGTCGGGACCGAGACGAGCGAGGTCTTCAAGGGGATGGAGGACCGCCTGGCGCGGCTGATCATGCGGCCGGCGATGATCGTGAGCGTCGGGGCGGGCCTCGCGATGGTCTCGATCCCGGGAACGCCCGGCTACCTCCCGCAGGCCGGCTACTGGATCTGGCTGAAGCTGCTCTTCGTGGGCGCCCTGCTCCACATGCACTTCCTGCAGATGCGCTGGCGGGACGACTTCGCCGAAGACCGCAACCAGCGCGAGCACCGCTTCTACCGCATCATGAACGAGGTGCCGACGCTGCTGATGATCGGCATCGTGATCTGCGTGATCGTGAAGCCCTTCTGAGCGGGCGCGCCTCCCGCTCCCCCTTCCATGGACACCCCCCGATGAAGATCTTCGTGCTCGGCTCCGGCGCCGGTGGCGGCTTTCCCCAGTGGAACTGCAACTGCCCGAATTGCAGCGGTCTGCGCGCGGGCACGATCCGGTCGAGCGCGCGCACCCAGTCTTCGCTCGCGATCAACGATGGCGGCGAGGACTGGCTCCTCGTGAACGCGTCCCCGGACCTTCGCGCCCAGCTCGAGACCTGTCCCGCCCTCCAGCCCGCGCGCGCCGTCCGCGACACCGCGATCGCGGCAGTCCTGATCGTGGACGCACAGATCGACCACACGACGGGCTTGATGACCCTTCGCGAGCACACCCAGCGCCTCCCGGTCTACTGCACGCCGAGCGTCCACAGCGATCTCACGACGGGCTACCCGCTCCTGAACGTGCTCGAACATTTCCGGGGCGTCGACTGGCGTCCCGTGGATGCCGTCGGGCGCGTCCCCTTCCGGGTACCCGAGCTACCCGGGATCGAGCTCCATCCGATCCCGCTTCCGGGCGAAGCCCCGCCCTATTCACCCCGTCGCCACCAGCCCGCGGAGGACGACACGATCGGCGTGACCTTCGTCGATCGCGCGAGCGGCAAGCGCGTCTTCTATGCCCCCGGCCTCGGCGGCTGGACCGACCTCGTGATCGAGCAGGCGGAGCGGGCCGACGTCGTACTGATCGACGGCACGCTCTGGAAGGACGACGAGCTCGCGGATCGCGGCGCCGCCGACAAGACCGGCCGGGAGATGGGCCACCTCGCGCAGACCGGAGACGACGGGATGCTCGAGCGGCTCACGCCCCTCGCTGGGCGCAAGATCCTGATCCACATCAACAACACCAACCCGATCCTCGACGAGGCGAGCCCGGAACGCGCGAAGCTCGCGGCCGCCGGAATCGAAGTCGCCTACGACGGCATGGAGATCGAAGTCGCATGACCGCAGGAGCCCCGGTCCAGACCCGCGCGGAGTTCGAGGCGCGCCTGCGCGGGATGGAGCGCTTCTATCACATCCACCACCCCTTCCAACTCGCGATGAACGAGGGGGGCCTCGATAAAGAGGCGGTGCGCGGCTGGGTGGCGAACCGCTTCTACTACCAGATCCAGATCCCCCGCAAGGACGCGGCGATCCTCTCGAACTGCCCCGACCGGAACGTCCGGCGCCTCTGGATCCGGCGGATCCTCGATCACGACGGCGAGGCGGGAGACGGCGACGACTCCGGCGGGATCGAGGCGTGGCTGCGACTCGGCGAATCCGTCGGCCTGACCCGCGAGGAGATTCTCGACCAGCGACACGTCCTGCCCGGCGTCCGCTTCGCTGTCGATGCCTATGTGCGCTTCGCGCAGACGGCGCCCTGGCAGGAAGCGGCCGCCTCGTCGCTGACCGAGCTCTTCGCGCCGACGATCCACCAGAAGCGTCTCGACAACTGGCCGACCCTCTATCCGTGGATCGACGAAGGCGGCTACGACTACTTCCGACGACGCCTGGGCGAAGCGCGCCGCGACGTCGAGCACGGCCTCCAGCTGACCCTCGACGGCTTCGATACCCGCGCGCTCCAGGACCGCGCGGTCGAGGTGCTGCAGTTCAAGCTCGACATCCTCTGGACGATGCTCGACGCGATGTGGATGGCCTACGTCGAGAAGCGGCCTCCCTACGCCGGTTGCCCCGAGGCATGACGCGATGAGTCGGCGGGACCGGAAGCCCGAGGCGCTCGTCCTCGACGAAGGGGTCCTGCGCGAAGGCCCCGTCTGCGAGATCGGCGGCGCCCTCGCCGTCGAGGCCTGCGGCGGGCTCGTCGTCACGCCCTGGCGCAACCGCTACCGCGCCGCCGAGATCGCCGACCTCGAGGTGGCTTCTTCGACCGAAGGCGTGGGCGACGCCTCGTTCTCGCAGGTCGTGGTCCACCTCCAGAAGGGCCGCGCCGCGACCGCTTCGGATCTCGCCGAGGCCTGGCGGATCCTCGCGCCCGGCGGCCAGCTCCTCTTCGCCGGGACCAACAGCGTGGGCGTCACCTCCGCGGTCAAGCGCCTCGCCAAGGCGCTCGACCAGTCCCCGATCGTCGTCACGAACCGGGCCCGTGCCCGAGTCGTGCGCTTCAAGAAGGACGAAGGCCCCGGCCCGGAACGCGAGGCCACGCCCGACATCGAGGCGTACGTCGACGCCCTCGACGGGACTCGCCACCCCCTGGCCCTCGAGACGCGCCCCGGGGTCTTCAGCGCGAAGAAGCTCGACACCGGGAGCGAGCTCCTGCTGGGCGCCCTCGCCGGCTTCGTCGGCCACAAGCCGCCGAAGCGGATCGTCGACCTCGGTTGCGGCACCGGCGTCCTGGGCCTGGCCGCCGCGACGCTCTATCGGGAGGCCGAATGCCTGTTGGCCGACGCCGACGCGCGCGCCGTCGCTTGCACCCGCGCGAACGTCGCCGCCCTGGGGCTTTCCGCGCGATGCCGGGTCGAGTGGTGGGACGCGCGGGAGACGCCGCTCGGTGACCGCTTCGATCTCGCGCTCGTGAACCCGCCCTTCCATCAGCACGGGACCGAGGTCGACCTCGGACCGGCCCTCGCGCTCTTCCGGAGCCTCGGGACCTGGCTCGGCCGGAACGGACGCGCCCTGGTCGTCGCGAACCGGACGCTGCCCTACGAGCAGGCCCTCGCCGAAGAGGGGCAGGTCGAGACGGTGGCCTCGACGCGCGGCTACAAGCTGCTCTCGCTCAAGAGGAGCGCCCGCTCCTCCGGAGCGAGAGGACGGAGATCCCCAGGCGCCAGATCCGGCGGCAGATCGAGCGCGGCCACCCGGTCGCGGTGAAGCGTGGTCACCGTCGCGCCGAGGGCCCGGAACATCCGGCGTACCTGATGCGTGCGTCCCTCGCGAAGGACGAGCGTCGCCCGCCCATCGTCCTCGACCACGAGCTCGGCGGGACGCGTCGGCTTGTCCTCGCCGTTCAACAGGATCCCCTCGCGGCAACGCGCCGCGGCGTCCTCGGGTAGCGCCCCCCGATACTCGACCCGATAGCGCTTGGCGACCTTGCGGGTGGGGTGGGTCATGCGATGGATGAAGTCGCCGTCGGTCGTGAGCACGAGAAGGCCCGAGGTCTCGCGATCGAGCCGGCCGGCGATCTTGAGCGATCGCGCGCGAAGGCGCGCGTCGAGCAGGTCGAAGACGAGCGGCGCCTCCCGCTCGTCGTGGCTGCACGCGACCCCGACCGGCTTGTGCATCAGGAAGTCCGCCCGCGAGACCGGAGACTCGACCGGGGCTTCGTCGAGCGCGACGACCTCGTCGCCGATCCGCCGGCTCGCGTCCCGGCAGACCTCGCCGTCGACGGTGACGCGCCCCTGCTTGATCAGGGCGCGGGCCTGCTTTCTCGACGCGAGACCCGCGCGCGAGAGGAAGCCATCGAGACGCGGCCCTCGCTCCCCGTTCCGTGCCTGGTCGCCCGATCCCGTGGAAGTCATGCGGCGACGAGTCTATCCGATGCCAGCTGCCGGCCGGTGAGGGCAGGGCCCCATCGGAAGGCGACGCGCAGGACGGCCGGGATGCCTTTGAAAGCCATCCCGGGACGAGTACACTGCGCGCCCGATTTTCGCGCGGAGGTCGCCCTCCCCGCGCGCGTCCGAGAACCGGGGCCACGCCGCGTGCGCTCCTTCCTTCCTCCCCTCCTCCCTCCAGTCCGGTCCTTCGCATGAGCATTCGTGTCTGCAAATTCGGCGGCAGCAGCGTGGCCGACGCCGGCCAGATGCGAAAGGTGCGCGCGATCGTCGAGGCGGAGGCAGAGCGACGCTTCGTCGTCCCCTCCGCGCCCGGCAAACGAAGCGCCGACGACATCAAGGTCACCGACCTTCTCTACCGTACGAACGACGCAGCGACCGCCGGCGAATCGATCGAGCCCCTCTTCGACCAGATCGCGGAGCGTTATCAGAAGATCGTCGCGGACCTCGGCCTCGACTTCGATCTCGACCCCGCCCTCGCCGAGGTCCACGACCGGATCGCCGGCGGCGCCGGGGCGGACTACGCAGCGAGCCGCGGGGAGTACCTGAACGGCGTGATCCTCTCGAAGCTGTTGGATCGTCCGCTGATCGACCCGGCGACGATGATCCGTTTCGACGCGGACGGCCGCTTCCTCGCGGAGGAGACGCAGAAGGCCGTCGCAGAGCGGCTGGGTTCGGAGGAGACCGGGGTCGTCCCCGGCTTCTACGGCGCCCTGCCCGACGGCTCGATCAAGACCTTCTCCCGAGGTGGCTCGGACGTGACGGGCGCGATCGTGTCCCGCGGCGTCGGCGCATCGGTCTACGAGAACTGGACCGACGTCTCGGGCCTGCTGATGACCGACCCGCGGATCGTCGATTCGCCGCGGACCATCGGCGAGCTCACCTATCGCGAGCTCCGCGAGCTCGCGTACATGGGCGCAACCGTTCTCCACGACGAGGCGATCTTCCCCGTGCGCGAAGCGGGCATCCCCGTTCACATCAAGAACACCAACGCGCCCGACGATCGAGGGACCGTGATCGCGCGGGGCGGCCTCGAGGGGGCGCCGACGGGCCGCGTGACCGGCATCGCCGGCCGCAAGGACTTCACGATCATCGCCCTCGAGAAGACGCTGATGAACGCCGAGATCGGCTTCGGCCGGCGCCTGCTCGGCGTCCTCGAGGCCCACGGCCTGTCCTGGGAGCACATCCCGAGCGGAATCGACACGCTCTCGATCGTGCTGAAGAGCGATGCGGTCGAGGGCCGCCTCGACGATCTCCTCGAAGCGATCCGAAGGGAATGTGCGCCCGACACGATCGAGGTCAACGCGGGCATCGCGCTGATCGCGACCGTCGGGCGCGGCATGAGCCACGTTCCCGGAACCGCGGCCCGGCTCTTCGGCGCGCTCGCCGACGCGGGCATCAACATCCGCATGATCGATCAGGGATCGAGCGAGCTGAACATCATCGTGGGCGTCGAGAACGGCGACTTCGAGAAGACCGTGCGCGTGATCTACGACGCCTTCGTGGACGGCGCGTGATCGTCGCCAAGCGCCGGGCGCTCGTCGGAGGAGACGCGTGAGCGCGGCGGGGGCATCCGCCCCTCTTCCCTGGACCGCCGCCCCTCGCGTTCCGGGCCGTCTGCCCTGGATCGGCCCCGGGCTGTCGCTCCTGAACGACCCGACGGCCTGGTTCCAACGCCAGCGCCAGCGCCTCGGGGACACCTACGTCTTCGAGACCTTCGGGTACCGCGTCTTCAACGTCTTCTCGCCGCTCGGTGTGAAGAACCTGTGGGCGCTCCCGGAAGCCAGCGCGAGCAAGGGCGTCGGCGACTTCGCGCTCCTCTTGCACAAGGTCCCGGCGGAGCTCTTCGACGGGCGCCGGACGTTTCCGCACGGCCTCTTCGCCCGCGAGAACGTCGAGGTCTACCTCGAGAACCTGCGCGAGGCGGTCGACCTCGAGCTCGCGGGTCTCGGGCCCGGCGGCGAGGTCGAGGCCTTCGCATTCACCCGTCGTCTGGCCCATCGCATGGGGCTCGCGTCCTGGGGCTCGCCCCTCGCGACCCGGCCCGGGCGCCTCGAGCGATTGATCCCGGCCTTCGATGCCCTCGACAGCTCCGAGTCCTTCGTCCACCCGTCGAAGGGCTTCTTCACCTGGGCGACGGGCAAGCGTCGCGAGAAGGCCGCACTCGCCGAGATCGAATCGGTCTATCGCGAGATCCTCGCCGAGCGCGACGCGATCCCGGAAGCGGCGCGACAGGAGGGCTTCTTCGCCGAGCTCTGTGGAAACTGGGAGGGTGAACCAGAGGACGTGCGGGCAACCGGGATCGCCCGCGACGTGATGCTGGTCCACATGGGCAGCCAGTCGAATCTCTTCGCCGCGATGGCGTGGACGCTGGTCCATCTCCTGGAGCGCCCGCCCCTGCTCGAGCGGGTACGCGACGGCGACGAGCGACTGCTCGAGCAATGTGCCCACGAATCGATCCGTCTGCGCCAGCGCTCGATCGTGCTGCGGCAGATCCTGCAGCCCTGCGTGATCGAGGACGAACACGCCGCCTATCAGCTCGAGCCCGGGCTCTTCCTGGCGACCATGATGTCGGTCACGAACGTGCGCGGGATCGAAGGCCTCGACCGGTTCGATCCCGAGCACTACGCGAACGGACCGATGTTCGCGCGCCAGGGCGAGCTCCCGGCGCGGGAGTGGGTCACGACCTTCGGCCACGGCGCCCACTACTGCCCGGCGGCCCGCTTCTCGATCCGCGCCATCTGTCTTGCGACCCAGGCCCTCGTCGACGGCTTCGCCCTCGAGCCCCGCTTCCGGGACCCCCAGCCGCGGCGGCGCCAGATCGGCGGGGTCGCGCGCGCGGATCGCGCCTGTCGGATCGGCTACACGGCGCGGGGCTGACGCGCTCGCCCGCGGTCGGCATCTGGGCGTCGTTCCGAAGCGAAGACGCCGCCCACCCCGCACGGTGGACGGCGCCCGCCTCCCTCGAATGGGTGGCGTCCGGGGATGTCGGATCCGGTCTACTCGTCGACGGCCGTGCCGATCAGGGTCGGCACGATGCCGCCCAGATCGAGGGAGGGCACGTTGGCGTTGCCGGTGAGGTCGCTGCCGATCACGATCAGCGCGCCTTCGCCCGCGTCGTCCTGGTCGGCATCGATGGCGTCGCCGTCGTTGCCCTGGACCAGCGTCTGCAGGAAGACACCGAAGAAGCTCCCGTCACCCGCCTCCGTGAGGTCCACGCCGTCCTGGCTCAGACTGTCGTCGAAGGAGGAGCGGCTCACCTGCACGAAGAGGTTCCCGGCGTCTTCCTCGTCGATCTTGAAGCCCTCGTCCTCGTTGGCGCTCGAGTCGGTGCCGCGCACGATCACGACCACGTCGCCGTCCCCTGCTTCGTCGAGGTCGAGACCCTCGTCCCGGTTGTCGCGGATCGAGAGCCCGATCAGCACCGCCTGCAGGTCCCCTTCGTCGGCCTCGTCGATGTCGAGGCCGTCGTCGAGGTCGTCGGTTCCGGTCTCGCCGTTGCCATGGATCTGCGTCGCGGCTGCGAACAGGGACACACCCCCGGCGCCCGTGTCGTCGAACTCGATTCCGTCCGCGAGGTTGCCGTCTACCGTGGAGAAGACGACGGAGCCGCTGATCCCGCCGTCGCCGCCGTCATCGACGCGAATCCCGTCGAAGTCCGCCGGACAGCCGGTCAAGACCGTCTCGCCGTCGAGCTCGAAGGGCGTGCCGGTGTCGAAGCCTCCGGCGAGGGTGCCGTTGTTCGTGATCGTCGAGCCCCAGACCGAGATGTCCATGCTCGCCGCCGGGTCGACCGGATAGGGATCGACGCAGTCGGGGTGGATCACGTCGTCGGTGTTGAAGCCGGTCGTCGTCTGGCCGTCGAAGAAGACGCCGTGGAAGCGCGCGCCGTCGACGGTCACGTTCTCGAGGACGAGTCGGATCGTGCCCTCGGCGTCGGCGGGCACGAAGACGCCGATCCCGTTGTTCGGGCTGTCGTAGAAGCCCAGGCTCTGGATCCGGAGGTTCCCACCGCCGGTCGAGGCGAAGAGCCCGCCGTCCCAGGCCGGCGCCGGAAGCGCGCTCTCGGAAGCGGTCACGCTCGATCCGCGCCCGACCAACGCCAGGCTCTGCGAGCCGGTGTAGGTCACGTCGGAGTCGACGACCACGTCGAGGCCGCGCGTGAAGACGATCCTGCGAATCGCGCCGTTCGCGTTCGCCGCTTCGACGGCGGCACGGAAGGACCCCGGACCGTCGTCCGCCCCGGTCGTCACGCGGACCGTGCCCGCGGCGAATCCGACGGACGCGGCCATCGTCGTCGCCATCGCGACCGTGGCGCCCATCCTTGCAAGATCGAACCGAACCTTCGAGAGCATGCGTCATCCTCCAACGCGTTGGTGTGGAGGGGAGGCTACGAGGCAACGACGGCAGGGCCGTGGCGGCGCCGTGCCACGAATGCACGTTCCCGCGAAGCGCGCATCGACGCGGGTGGCGAACGCATGGCCTCGGGATGGCGGGCGTCACACGAACGCAACACGGACGATCCCACTCGATCGGGATCTTCAGGGAGCGCGCGCGATCAGGCCGATCGGAGGCGCTCCGCGAAGAAGGACATCACGCGGTCGAGGGCCGCCTTCGTCGGATGTCCCTCTTCGTCGATC
This sequence comes from bacterium, assembly GCA_024742285.1. Taxonomy (NCBI): domain Bacteria; species bacterium. The sequence continues at coordinate 119,900 of JANSYR010000016.1, forward strand.
AGATGACGCGTGACGACGCTGTGGGCGTCCGCCGGATTCCCGTGCGGGTTCTGCTTCGAGGAATCGATCTCGATTCCTTCGAACCCGTCGCCCAGCTCGCGCCGGAGCGTCTCGAAGCGTTCGGGCGGACACATCGGGTCGCCGGTGAAACGCAGACCGAGCACCTTGCAGCCATTCTCATCGACGCGCTGCTTGACCACGGCCAGGTCCTCGTCCGAGAGATGGAGCGCGGCGCGACGCTCCGCGCCGAACGGGAACGGCAGCGAAGGCTGGGAGAGCACGGGCGCCATCACGGCCTCGTCGACCATCATGGCGAGACCGAAGTTCCCGGTGAGGCACATCCCGATGCATCCGACGCCGGGCCCCCCGCATTCCTCATGGGCCTTGCGCGCGAGCGCGCGGAGCCAGACCGTGATCGGGCTCGACCCGCGGCTGGCGAGGACGTGGAACTCCCGCGCGATGCAGGCGCGGGCCATCGACTTCAGGGCGTAGCCGTTCGAGAAGGGCTTGCCCGGCGTCCCGATCAGGTCGGGCAGGTAGACGCGGTAGCCCGCGTCGACGAGGCGGTCGGAGAACTCGATGACGGCTTCGTAGATCCCGGGGATCTCCGTCATCACGACGATGCCGGGCCCCTCGCCGCGGACGAAGACGTCCCGGGTCAGTCCGTCGTGGGTGAACGAAGTCGTTTCGTATTGCTCGAGCATGCGCAAAAGCCTAATTCAGCCCAGCGACGTCCGGAAGGATTCGCCGATTCCGCATGAGAGGGGACCCCTATCCGTTCGTCCTCGAAGGCTTTTTCGTGCGGCCCCGGGAGGCGCCCCCTATCCTGTCGCCATGCAGGGATACCGCAGCCGCACGACGACCTTCGGACGCAACATGTCCGGCGCGCGCGCGCTCTGGCGCGCGACGGGCATGACCGACGAAGACTTCACCAAGCCGATCATCGCGATCGCCAACTCCTTCACCCAGTTCGTTCCGGGCCACGTCCACCTTCATCCGGTCGGACAGAAAGTGAAGTCGATCATCGACGGAGCCGGAGGCTGGGGCGTAGAGTTCAACACGATCGCCGTCGACGACGGGATCGCGATGGGCCACGACGGGATGCTCTACTCCCTGCCCTCTCGCGACCTGATCGCGGACAGCGTCGAGTACATGGTGAACGCCCACTGCGCCGACGCGCTGATCTGCATCTCGAACTGCGACAAGATCACCCCGGGCATGCTGCTCGCGACGATGCGGCTGAACGTGCCGACGATCTTCGTCTCGGGCGGTCCGATGGAAGCGGGCAAGATCGCCGGAACCCACGACCGCGAGGGTCGCAAGCTCGACCTGATCGACCCGATGATCGCCGCCGGCGACGACGAGGTCTCCGACGCGGAGCTCCTCGAGATGGAGCGCTCCGCGTGTCCGACCTGCGGCTCCTGCTCCGGCATGTTCACCGCGAACAGCATGAACTGCCTGAACGAGGCGATCGGCCTCGCGCTACCCGGCAACGGAACGATCGTCGCGACCCACAAGCGCCGCTGGGAGCTTTTCGAGCGCGCTTCGAAGCGGATCGTCGAGATGGCGAGGCAGCACTACGTCGATGGCGACGACTCGGTGCTGCCGCGATCGATCGCGACCTTCGAGGCCTTCGAGAACGCGATGGCGCTCGACATCGCGATGGGCGGCTCGACGAACACGATCCTCCACCTGCTCGGGATCGCCCAGGAGGCGGGCGTCGACTACACGATGGCCGACATGGATCGGCTCTCGCGGCGCGTCCCGAACCTCTGCAAGGTCGCCCCGGCGACCGAGAAGTACCACGTCGAAGACGTCCACCGCGCCGGCGGGATCTTCACGATCCTCGGCGAGCTCGATCGCGGCGGACTGATCCACCGGGACGTCCACACGGTCCATGCGAAGACGCTGGGCGAAGGCATCGACCAGCACGACCTCCGTCGCCCCACCGCCCTCGACGAGGCGAAGGCGTACGCCCTCGCCGCCCCCGGCGGCGTCCGCACGAACGAGGGCTTCTCTCAGGACAAGTACTTCGACTCGACCGATGACGACGCCGAGAACGGCTGCATTCGCGACGTGGAGCACGCCTATTCGACCGAGGGCGGCCTCGCGATCCTCTTCGGCAACATCGCGGAGGACGGCTGCGTCGTGAAGACAGCGGGCGTCGACGAGTCGATCTGGCAGTTCGAAGGTCCGTGCCGGGTCTTCCACTCCCAGGACAACGCCTGCGATGCGATCCTGAACAACCAGGTCAAGGAAGGCGACATCGTCGTCATCCTCTACGAGGGCCCCAAGGGCGGACCGGGTATGCAGGAGATGCTCTACCCGACCTCGTACCTCAAGTCGAAGAAGCTCGGGAAGGCCTGCGCGCTCATCACCGACGGGCGCTTCAGCGGCGGGACCTCCGGCCTCTCGATCGGCCACGTGTCCCCGGAAGCGGCGGAGGGCGGCGCGATCGGACTCGTCGAAGAAGGCGATCGGATCAGGATCGACATCCCGAACCGAACGATCGATCTGGTGGTCGACGACGAGACCCTCGCAAAGCGGCGGAAGGCGATGAACGAACGCGGCGACGCGGCGTGGACGCCCAACCGCAAGCGCGAGGTGTCCCAGGCGCTCAAGGCCTACGGGATGATGGCGACCAGCGCGGCCAAGGGCGCCGTTCGCGACATCGACCAGCTCGTCGAGCGACACAAGATCTGATCCGACCGGTGCGGCGGCCCCTCCTTTGAACACGGAGACGAAGACGGCGACCGATCGCAAGACCGTCGTTCTGGTGGGCGGAGGCCACGCCCACGTCCAGGTGCTCCGACGCTGGGCGATGGATCCGCCGCAAGCGATTCGTCCGATCGTCGTCCTCGACCGTGCCGTCGCCGTCTACTCGGGCATGGTGCCCGGGCTCGTCGCCGGGGACTACCGCGCCTCCGAGCTCGAGATCGACGTCGTCCCCCTGGCCCGCCGCGCCGGCGCGGGCGTCGTCCTCGCCCCGGCCCTCGACCTCGACCCGGTCCGCCGCGAAATCCAGATCGAAGGTCGCCCACCGCTCCGATTCGACCTGGCCAGCCTCGACGTCGGCTCGACCGTCCGCGGCCTCGACCTGCCCGGCGTTCGCGAGCACGCCCTCGCGACTCGCCCGATCGGGCGCTTCGTCCGCGAGGTCGAGACGCAGGTGGAACGCCTGAAAGCGCTCGGCGGACGCCCCCGGATCGTGCTCGTCGGGGGTGGCGCAGCGGGCGTCGAGCTCGCCTTCACGCTCGACAGCCGACTCCGAGGCGAGGGAATCGAGCCCGAGCTGCACGTGCTCACGAGCGACGACGCGCTGCTCCGCGGCGCCGCCCCCGCCGCTCGATCGGCGATCGCGCAGGAAGCCGCCGCGCGCGGGATCGAGACCCACACCCACCGTCGCGTCCTTCGCGTGGAAGCCGGGGGCGTGGTGTCGGAGGACGTGACGGCCGCGGGCGATCGCGGGAGCGAGACCCTCGCCGCGGATCTCGTGGTCTGGGCCGCGGGCGCGGCCTCGGGCGCGTTCCCGGCGCACGAGGGCGTCTCACGGCTCGCGACCGACGACGAGGGCTTCCTGCTGGTTCGCGACACGCTCCAGGCGGAGGGCCACGACGACGTCTTCGCCGTCGGCGACTGCGCGCGGCTCTCCAGCCATCCCTGGGTGCCCCGCGCCGGGGTCTACGCGGTCCGTCAGGGTCCCGTCCTCGAGCGGAACCTGCGCGCGCGGGCCGAGGGCGGAAGGCTCCGCCCCTATCGCCCACAGCGGGACTTTCTCTCGCTCTTGAATCTCGGTGGCGGCCGGGCCCTCGGCGCGAAGTGGGGGCGCGCCGCGAGCGGTCCGTCCGTCTTCCACCTGAAGGACTGGATCGATCGCCGCTTCATGGATCGTTTCCAGATCCTCGACGACGAAGGACGGGTGCGTCCGGCGAACGCGAAGCTCGGCGCGATGGGCGACGACGAGGAAGAAGAGATGGCCTGCGGCGGCTGCGCGGCGAAGCTCGGCGCCGAGCCCCTGTCGGCGGCCCTCGCCGCCCTCCCGAAGCCCCCGCCCGACCAGAGCGTCGTGCTCGGTCTCGACGCGCGGGACGACGTCGCGGCGACCCGCGCCGAGGGCGGAGGGACGACGCTCCACAACGTCGACGTGATCCGCGCCTTCTGCGACGACCCGTGGCTCGTCGGCCGCGTCGCCGCAACGAACGCGCTCTCCGACCTGCATGCCAAGGGCGGCCGGCCGCGTCACGCCCAGGCGATCATCGGCCTGCCCGAGCTCCCGCCTCAGGCCGCGCAGGAGGAGCTGTTCCAGACCCTCGCCGGCCTGCGCTCGATCCTCGACCCTCTCGGCGTCTCGCTCCTCGGTGGACACACGACCCTCGGCGATGCGCTCACGGTCGGCCTGGCCGTGTCCGGCGACGGTCCCTCTCCCGATGCGTTGCTCCGGCAATCCGGCGGGCGGCCCGGCGACCGACTCCTGCTCACGCAACCGATCGGCACCGGCGTGCTCCTCGCCGCGGACATGCAGGGACTCGCGACCGGCGCCCAGGTCGAAGCGGCCCACGGGGCGATGCAACACACCAACGACGTCGCCGGTCGACTCGCCCTCGAGATCGAGGGCACGCATGCCGCGACCGACGTGACCGGCTTCGGTCTCGCCGGGCACCTGTTGACCCTGCTCGACGAAGGCGCCCTCGACGGGCGCCTCGACCGCGAGCAGGTGCCGATGCTGCCCGGGGCCCGGGGTCTCTGGGAAACGGGGCTCCGATCGACGGCCCACCCGGCCAATCGGGATGCGTTCGGAGAACGGCTCCGCGGCGCCGACGATCTCGACGAGGCCTGGCTCCTCGATCCGCAGACGGCGGGTGGCCTCCTCCTCGCGGTGGCGCCCGAGGCGGTCGACGCGACGATCGCCGCCTTCGAAGCGGCGGGGGAGCCGTCGCCCGTGCCGATTGGCACGCTGGTCCCGTCAGCGGGCGCACGCCCGGTGATCGAGGTGGTCGACGGCGCGGCCTGACCGGGCGGTCGTCCGCGTGGAGGCGCGATCCCGCTACACTCGCGCGCCATGAAGGGCATCCAGCAAGACAACCTCGACCGCTATTTCGCCGAGCACATCGCGGGCGTTGCGCCGCCGCTCCGCTTCGACATGATCGTCGGCGGCCACTCCAACCTGACCTACCTCGCCGAGGACGCGAAGGGCCGAAAGATGGTCCTGCGACGCCCCCCGCTCGGGATGGTCCTCGCTACCGCCCACGACATGTCCCGAGAGCACCGCATCCTCGCGGGTCTCGGTGGCAGCGCCGTCCCGGTCGCGCCGGTGCTCGCGCTCTGCGAAGACGAGTCGGTGAACGACGCGCCCTTCTACGTGATGGAGTACGTCGAGGGCGACGTCCTCACGACGCCGGGCCAGACCGAGAAGACCGTCCCCGCGGACCGACGCGAAGCGCTCGGGATGCACATCATCGAAACCCTGGCGCACCTCCACGACATCGAGCCCGACGACGTCGGTCTCGGCGACCTCGGACGCCGCGAGGCGTACCTCACCCGCCAGCTCAAGCGCTGGAAGGGACAGTGGGAGAAGTCGAAGACGCGCGAGCTGGCGGCGATGGAGGAAGCGCACGCGCTCCTCGAGTCGAAGATGCCGGAGCAGAACGGGGCTTCGATCGTCCACGGCGACTACCGCATGGGGAACTTCCTGTCGGACGGAGCGAACGGCCGGATCGCCGCGGTGCTCGACTGGGAGCTCTGCACCCTGGGCGACCCGATGGCGGACGTCGGCTACTTGATGAACGACTGGAACGGCCCGAACGACTCGCGTCCGACCGCGAGCGGAACCGGCGAGTCGGCGATCTCCTGCGGCGGGTTCCCGACGCGGGAGGCGATGCTGGCACGCTACGAAGAGCTGACCGGCCGGAGCACCGCCGGCGTCGACTACTACCGCGCATTCCAGTACTGGCGCCTCGCCGCGATCGTCGAGGGGGTGCTCGCTCGCTATCTCAAGGGCGTGATGGGCGACGGCGGCGACACCGAGCGCTTCCGCAAACAGGTCGACGCCCTGGCCGAAGCCGCCGTCGAGCTGGCCAGCTCGGACGCACTCCAGGGCTAGTCGATGCGCGTCGTCTTCTCGGCTGCGGTCTCCCTCGGACTGATCCTCTTCGGGGTCTGGATCGGGAGCCTCGTCTTCTCCGTACCGACGCCGGCGGTCGCGGAACCGGAGGGCCCGGCCGTCGCCGAGCCTGATAGGCCCGTTCTGGCACCGCCCACCCCGCTCTCCGCCCCCGATCCGGCGCTCCTCGAGAGCGAGCGCAACACGATGGACGTGTTCCGCCGCGCGGATCCCTCGGTCGTCTTCGTGACGAACAACGCGCTCCGCCGCGACTTCTTCTCGATGGACGTGACCGAGGTGCCCCAGGGTGCCGGATCGGGCTTCCTGTGGGACGAGCACGGCCACGTCGTCACGAATTTCCACGTCCTCGAAGGCGGGCAGACCTTCTCGATCACCCTGCCCACAGGCGTCACCCGCGATGCGCGCGTCGTCGGCGTCGAGCCGCGCAAGGACCTCGCCGTTCTCCATTTCGATACGGAGGGGCTCGACCTCCAACCCCTTCCGCTCGGCGCGAGCGCGAAGCTCGCCGTCGGCCAGAAGGTCCTCGCGATCGGCAATCCCTTCGGCCTCGACCGGACCCTCACGACCGGCATCATCAGCGCCCTCGGCCGCGAGTTCCCGACCCAGGGCGGCTTCGTGATCGAGGACGTGATCCAGACCGACGCGTCGATCAATCCGGGCAACTCCGGCGGCCCCCTGCTCGACTCACGGGGCCGCGTGATCGGCGTGAACACCGCGATCTACAGCCCGAGCGGTGCCAGCGCGGGCATCGGCTTCGCAATCCCGATCGACACGGTCCAGCGGATCGTCCCCCAGCTGATCCGCTTCGGGCAGGTCCGCCGCGTCGGCCTCGGCGTGCGTGTGCTCCGGGACCAGATCGTCCAGCGCTGGGGAATCGCGGGCGTCGGCATCCACGAGGTCGCGCCGGGCAGCGAAGCCGAACGCGCAGGCCTGCGCAGCGTCGTCGCCGACCGCTACGGCCGCGTCGCCTCCGTCGACGTGGTCATCGCGCTCGACGGCGCACGGATCGACGGCTTCGCGGCCCTCGCCAACGCCCTGGACGGTCGGGAGCCTGGCGAGAAGGTCACGCTTTCGGTCCTGCGCGACGACGAGATCCTCGAGATCGAGATGCGCCTTCAGGAACTCGGGCGCTAGGCCGCGCGCGACGCTTCGGGTCGAAGCGGAGAGGAGCCCCGGTTGTCCAGACGCGAAGCCCTCGTCGCCGTCGTGATCGCGTTCCTCGTCGGCGTCCTCGCCGCAGGCTCGCTCCGGTCGGCGCGCGACACCGCGCCCGCGAGCGGCGAGGCCGTCGCGAGCGGCCCCTCCGTGCGCTGGCGCGTGACGAGCGCCTTCGGCACCCATCTCCCCGCCCTCGGCGACAACCCCGTCGAGGTGGCCGATGCGCTCCGGGCGGCGACTGGAGGGCGGATCGACTGGACCGTCGACGATCCAGGCGAAGTCGTCCCCGCCTTCGCAATCGTCGAAGCGGTCAGCCGGGGCAAGATCGAGGCCGGTTATACCTGGCTCGGTTACGACCAGGGGAGACTCGCGGTGTCGGTGCTCTTCGGCGCCGTCCCCTTCGGCATGACGCCCTGGGAGTACACCGCCTGGTGGGTCGGCGGCGGCGGGGGCGACCTGGCCCGTGAGATCTATCGACCGCTCGGCGTCGAGCCGATCCTGTGCGGCATGATCGGTCCGGAGACGGCGGGCTGGTTCCGAAAGGAGGTGAACGCCCCCGAAGACGTCGAGGGCCTGAAGATCCGCTTCGCCGGCCTCGGCGGACGCGTGCTTCAGCGGCTCGGTGCGTCGGTGACGATGATGCCGGGGGGCGAGCTCTTCCAGGCCCTCGAGAAGGGGGCCATCGACGCGACCGAGTTCTCCCTGCCCGCCGTCGACGAACGCCTCGGCTTCGATCGCGTGGCGACGTTCAACTACTTCCCCGGCTGGCACCAACCGCACACGACCTTCCATCTCGTCGTCCACAAGCCGACCTGGGACGCGCTGCCGGAGAACGACCGCGCCACGATCGAGCTCGCCTGCGGCAACGGCGTCTACCGCAACTTCGCCCGCGCCGAGGCGAGTCAGGGTCCCGTGATCGAGGCCCTCGCGCGCAAGGGCGTGCAGACGCGATCGCTCTCGCCCTCGCTCCTCGCGATCCTCGAGGCCGAGGCGAACGCGGTCCTCGAAGAGGAAGCGAACGCGGATCCCGGTTTCGCGCGCGTCCTCGCCCACCAACGGGCGTTCCGGGCGCGCTACGCGAGGTGGCGCGCCCTCGCCTATCCCGACCCCGACGGCCCCGGCGGCCCCCACGGAGACGCCGGTGGCGACTGAAGACGGGCCGTCGCCGCGGGGTGTGAACGCCGCCCTCGACCGGATCGGGGACGCGATCTCCTGGATCTGGATCGCGCTGATCGCCGTGATCGTCTCCGCGGTCGTGCTCCGCTTCGTGTTCGGCGTCGGCCTGATCCAGCTCGAGGAGCTCCAGTGGCATCTCTACGCCGTGGGCTTCCTCGCCGGAATCGTCGGCTGCGTCGTCCACGACCGTCACGTGCGCGTCGACGTGCTGCGCGAGCGCATGCGCCCGCGTACCCGGGACTGGATCGACTTCTACGGTGTGCTGCTCTTCCAGCTCCCGCTCGTCGTCCTCGTCCTGTGGAGCGCCGCTCCCTTCGTGGCGGAGAGCTTCCGCGCCGGGGAGGAGTCCGCGTCCGCCGGCGGCCTGCCCTACCGGTGGCTCCTCAAGGCGGTTCTCCCGCTGGCCTTCGCCGCGCTCGGCGTGGCGACCCTGACCCGGCTGCGCCGCCTGTACCGATCGCTCTTCCCGGAGACGGACGCGTGAGCGTGCGCGAGTGGCTCGCCGTCGCGATGTTCGCGTCGTTCATCCTGGGCATCCTGTCGGGCTTTCCGGTCGCCTGGGTCCTCGGCGGGATCGCCATCCTCTTCACGGCGATCGCGATCATCGTCGAACGCGATCTCGGGTTCTTCACGGGCGTCGACTGGAGCTACGCGTCGCTGGTCGCCGATCGGATCTGGGACCTGATGGACAACTGGGTGCTGGTCGCGCTGCCGATGTTCGTCTGCATGGGCCTCCTCCTCGATCGCGCCGGCATCGCCGCCGATCTCATGCGCGACGTGTCGCGCCTCTTCGGCCGCGTGCGGGGCGGCCTCGCGGTGACCGTCGCCCTGATCGGCGTCGTCCTCGCCGCGAGCACGGGGATCATCGGCGCCAGCGTCGTGCTGCTCGCCCTCCTCGGACTCCCGCCGATGCTCGAGGCCCGCTATGCCCCGACCTACGCCGCGGGGACCGTGTGCGCCGTCGGCACGCTCGGAATCCTGATCCCACCAAGCATCATGCTCGTCCTGATGGCGGACCGTCTCGCGATGTCCGTCGGCGATCTCTTTCTCGGCGCGATGATCCCCGGCCTGCTCCTCGCGTCGCTCTACATCGTGTTCCTCGTCCTCTGGCCGGCGCTCCGACCCGAGATCGCGCCGGCCCCGGAAGACGCCGAGGCCGTCGAGCTCTCCCTGGTCCTCTCGGTCCTCCGGGACATCGTGCCCGCCGCCGCCCTCATCCTCGCCGTCCTCGGCAGCATCTTCTTCGGCGTGGCGACCCCGACCGAGGCCTCCGGCGTCGGTGCGTTCGGCGCCCTCTGTCTCGCCGGGTGGCGCGGGCGACTCGGTCGCAGCGTCCTCCAGGACGTGCTCCGCGAGACCAGCCTCACGACCGGCTATCTCTTCGGCATCTTCGTGGGGGCCTCCGCTTTCGCCCTCGTCCTGCGCGGACTCGGCGGCGACGAGCTGATCGCCCGCGCCCTCCTGGGCCTCCCCTTCGGTCCGAACGGCGTCGTCCTCTCGATCCTCTTCGTGACCTTCCTGCTGGGCTTCTTCCTCGACTGGATCGAGATCACCTTCATCGTCCTGCCGCTCGTCGCCCCCGTCGTCGTCGAGCTCGGCTTCGACCTCGTCTGGTTCACCGTCCTCTTCGCCGTCTGCCTCCAGACCTCGTTCCTCACGCCGCCGGTCGGCTTCGCCCTCTTCTACGTGAAGGGCGTCGCCCCTCCGGAGATCGACGTGCGCACGCTCTACGTGGGGATCCTCCCCTTCGTGGGCTTGCAGCTGCTCGGCCTCGCCCTCATCTTTGTGTGGCCGGAGCTCGCGACCTGGCTCCCGGCGCAGGCCTATGGCGACGGTCCCTGACGGGGACCGGCGTACGGGCAGAGGGGGAACGATGACCGATGGATCCGCGCGCGTGCTTCGCCACCTCGGCGTGGTCGGCTTCCTCGCGATTGCCGTCGTCCTGGCGAGCTGCGAACGCACTCCCTCGAAGTCCGACTACGTGAGCGCGCAGGTGACGGCGCTCTGCGAGGGGCAGATCGGCAACGAGCTGCGTGCCTGCCGGATCGCGGTGATCAAGCAGTTCCAGGACATGCCCCTCGAAGAGATGAAGCGCCGTTTCCCGCCGCCGGAGCCGCGCTCGCGACCGAGCTGCGGTTTCTAGCCAGCGCACGACCGCGGAAGAGCGCTCAGTTCTGGACCCGATCCTTGGGGACGTAGGCCCCTTCCTCGAAGCCATCGAAGACGAGGTCGAGCTGGGGATGCCGGCAGGGTCCGTGCACGCCATCGTGCACGAGGTTCTGTTCGGACACGCAGGCCACGTAGGTGGAGTCGTCGGTCTCGGCGAAGAGATGGTAGTAGGGCTGGTCCTTGGGGGGCCGGACCTCCTCGGGAATCGAGAGCCACCACTCCTCGGTGTGGTTGAAGCGCGGGTCGACGTCGAAGACGACGCCGCGAAAGGGACGGAAGCGGTGGGCGACGATCTCCCCGATTCCGAACTTCGCTTCGCGCATGCATCCGTCTCCCACGCCGCCGGCGGCGAACCCGGCGAACGATCGAAGGATAGCCCCTGGCCCTTCGCGGCGTCGCGACCGAAGGCCTGCTAGTCCTTCCGGCATGCCGCGCACCCTGATCCTCATGCGCCACGCGAAGCAGAGCGCGCTCGCCGCGCGCGATCACGAGCGTCCGTTGACCGACGAAGGGCGGGAGGCGGCCCACCGGGTGGGCGAGACCCTTCGACGCGAAGGGCGGATACCGGACCACGCGCTCTCCTCGACCGCCCTGCGGTGTCGACAGACCTGGGAATGCGTGTCCGCGGCTTTCGACGCGCCCCGCGAGGCGACCTTCGAGGCGAGCCTCTACAATGCGAGCGCCGCCGGGCTCCTCGACGGGCTCACGCTCGTCGACGAACGGGTCGAGACGCTCCTCCTGCTCGCGCACAACCCGGGGATCTCCGTGCTGGCCCTCGAGCTCGCCGGCGGCGACGACGCGGCGCGCGACGTCCTGCGCAGCGGTTTCACCCCCGCGACCACCGCTCGCTTCGAAATCGAAGGCCCCTGGTCGACGGTCTCGCCGCGGTCCGCTCGATTCCTCCGCTTCGAACCCCGATAGGCGAAAAACCCGGGAGGCCTCGCATGACCGTTCCGTTCTGGTGCCTCGTGATCGTGATGTTCATCCCGATTCCCCTTGCCCTCACGGGCTTCGCCGTGCGGACGCGCACGCTCGAGGAAGCGGACAACAAGACGCCGCGCCGCCAGATCCGGTCACTCGAGGGCTTCCCGGCGCGCCTCTACGGCGCCCAGGAGAACAGCTGGGAGGCGACGATCCTCTTCGCGCCGACGGTGATCATGACCCATCTCGCCGGCGTCGACCCTGCGGAGGCGGCGCCCTGGGCGATCGGGTTCGTGCTCCTGCGGATCCTCCACATCGCGCTGTACCTGCTCGACCTCGACCTCCTGCGCTCGGTCGTGTTCGCGGCTTCGATGGTCCCGCTGGTGACGATGCTCGCGAAGGCGGCGTGAGCGACCGCGGTCGCTCCGCCTACAGCCAGCCGCGCAGGTCGATCGGCCACTCGTCGACGACGTGTTCACCGTCGGCCACGTAGAGCCGGTCGTGGTATGCGAGGGTCGGATCGACGTGGGCCGGCACCAGCCGGATCCGGTCGCCGACCTTCGGACTCGCGCCGAGCTCCCAGCCGATCGGCGACGGCGCCGTCTCCTCCTCTGCGCGGCCGGGGACGAAGGTCACGTGTTCGTCGGAACAGAAGAGGACGCGACCGCCCGGGAGGGCCGGATTGCCGTGATCCATACCGAACGCCTTGAGGCCGGCATCGCCGATCACGTACCCCGCGCCGGCGGGCGCGATCGAGACCACGGTCGAGAGCACGAAGAAAGCCTGACTGAACGGAAGATCGAGGGTCGCGTAGGCCGTATCCATAAGCGCATAGGAGCCCGCCTGGATCTCGTTCGCCCACGTGTTGCAGTCGTACGTGCCCGTGCCCCCGGCGGAGAGGATGTCCCCGCCGACGTCGGCGTGGGCCGCGACGAGCTGCTCCATGCTCGCGCGACAGCCCGCTTCGCGCGCCGCGCGATCCGCGTTGCCGACCACGTGCCCCTCATAGCCCATGACGCCGCGCACCTCGAGTCCAACGGCCCGCGCGCGCTCGGCGAGGCGCCCGGCCTCGTCCGGCGCGCAGCCACAGCGCGGCAGGCCCACGTTCACGTCGACGAGCACCTCGCGGACGCCGCCGCGGACCGCTGCCTCGATCGTCTCCTCGGAGTCGACGGCGACGGTCACCCGCGCGCCCTCCGCCGCGACCACGCCGAGCCGCCTCGCGTCGAGGACCTCGTTCGCCAGCAGCAGGTCCTGACCGAGTCCCGCTGCCGCCATGCCCTCGATCTCGCGGATCGTCGCGGCGCAGAAAGTCGCGTGCCCGTGCGCCACCTGACGCTTCGCGAGGGCCGTGCACTTGTGGGCCTTCACGTGAGGCCGGAGCGCGGCCCCCGGATGCGCCTCGGCCATCGTGGCGAGGTTCGCTTCGAGGCGCGCGCCGTCGACGACGAGGGCCGGAGTGGGCAGGTCTTCGATCCGGGTCACGACGCCTCCTCGGGCGCAGTCTCGGAGCAACGCCGGCGCCCGGCGGGAGAATCGCAGAAAGCCCGCGCCTCGGCCGGCGGCGGGCCCGACCCCGAGTCCCTGAGGCCGAACGACGATCCGGTATCTTCCGGCCAACCCACGAGGAGATCCCGATGAGTGCCGAACCGACCGCCGAGGCCCGCGCGTCCTTCCATCAGATGAAGCACGGAACGAAGGAGGACTGGCAGATCATCGGCGGAAACCACGCGAAGCTCTGCGAAGGAACGGCGGACCGCGTGCTGGCCCACCTCCGCCTGCTCGACGGCGACTACGGCGGCTTCGCCGTGGACCGACTGACCCACAGCCTGCAGACGGCGACCCTCGCGATCCGCGACGGCCGGGACGACGAGTACGTCGTCGCCGCCCTCCTCCACGACATCGGCGACACCCTCGCCCCGAACAACCATCCCGAGGTCGGCGCGGCGATCCTGCGCCCCTTCGTCTCGCCCCGCGTCCACTGGATCGTCCAGCACCACGGCGTCTTCCAGGGGTACTACTTCTGGCACCACATCGGAATGGACCGGGACGCCCGCGACCAGTTCGCCGGCCACGAGTGGTACGACGACTGTGCCGAGTTCTGCGAGCTCTACGACCAGGCCGCCTTCGACCCGGCCGGCGAGACCATGCCGCTCGAGGAGTTCGAGCCGATCGTGCGCCGCGTCCTTCACACCCGGACCGGGATGGTGACGGGCTGACCCCGGCGGCATGACGCGATCGCCGAAGCGGAACGCCTGATCGGAACATCCGAGGGGATTCCGGCGCCGGATCCGGATTGTGACGCAGCGCAGGGGCGGGGCATTTGCTACTCCGGGAAGGCACGCGCGCGCCGATCGCGAAGCGCCCTTCCTCACCAGGAGCCCCCCATGTCCAATCCGATCTCGACCCTCCCGAACGCCACCGAACCGGAAGACGACCGCCCGGAGCTCGAGGTCGACGATCTCGACGCCGCGGCCGAGACCACGCTCGAGGTCGACGATTCCGTCGCTGACGAAGGCGACGCGACGGACGCTTCCGCCGCCGAGACGCCCGGCGAAGAGGAGAAGTCGTCGCGCGGCGGATCGGGCCTGGTCCTGATCGTCCTCGCCGGTCTGCTGCTCGGCTCCGTGGCGATCAACCTCAAGCAGTCCCGCGACGTCGCGACGCTCGAAGCGCGCAGCTCGGAGTACGAGCAGGCCCTCGCCGCCGCCGTCGAGCGGATCGATTCCGAGTCCGCCCGCGCCGACGGCGCGGAAGCCGCCCTGGATCGCGTCGACAGCGCCGTCGACGTGGTCAACGAGCGCGTACTCGGTCTCCAGGAAGCGCTCGACGGGCTCCGCGAAGCGACTCTTCGTTAGGGAAGCGTGGGCGCTTCGCCTTCGGAGCGCCCTGCCTCGCGGCGACGTCGGGGGCAGTCCTCCGCCCGCTCGGCACCCACGCCGGCGCGGCGACGAGAGCGATGAGGCCGCATCCAGGCGTCCGTCCCGCGGTGCGGGCACGGGCGGGCCGTCGGCTCGGTCAATAGAACCGGTACTCGCTCATCGGATGCGAGTCGACTTTCTGCATGTCGAGGAAGGCGTTGCAGCTGTCGACCATCTGCTTCAGGTGGTCCTGGTACTTCGCATCGTCCCCGACGGCGTCGTAGAAGGCCTGGGGGTCCTCGAGCGCCGCGAGCGGGAAGCCCTCCTCGACGATCCCGCCCCACGGCGGGGCGCCGTCCGTCAGCGGACGAACGACTTCGTTGCGGACGTAGGAGAACGTCGACTGGACGGCGATGGCCACGTCCCGGTGCACCCTCTCCCAGGTCGTCACGAAGGTCTCGTGGTCGACGCCGGGCTTGGGCTCGATGCATCCGACCAGACTGAAGCCGGGCATGCGCTGGCCCACGCCGCCTTCGGGCGTGCTCGTCCGAAGTGGATGGGACTCGACGACGAGATAGCCGGCGAGGCGATCACAGACCGACGTGAGCGCCGCCTCCACCGGCGCCCGGTCCTGGCAGCACTCGAGCCAGAACGTCACGAGCGCGTCCGGCCGCAGGCTCCCGAGATGGAGCCCCGCGCCCGCGGCGACGTCGGAGTCGGTGGCGCTCACCTTGAGCCGCGTCGCCTGCGCCTCTTCGAGCGGTCTCGGGAGTTCCTCGATCAGGCGATCCCGGAAGTCGTCCACGGACAGGTTCGGGTCGTCGTTCCAGAGCAGGTAGGCGAGCTTTTCCATGACGCGGAGCGTATGGAAAGCGCGGCGCGAATTCAGCCTCGGCCGAGCCCGATCGCCTCGAGGGCCTGCTCCGACTCTTCGCGGATCAGGCCGAGCGTCTTCTCGTCGAGGGAGAGCGCCTCGCGCGCCTGGATCAGCGTCTTCGCCCCGGTCTTGTCGAGGGTGGTGTAGGAGCGGATGCAGTCCGCCTCGTGCTCGCTCAGCTGCTCGAGCGCGGCGCCCTCCTTCGGCAGGATCCCGAGGCCGAAGAAGTGGGACATCTCGTTGGCCAGGGCGATCGCGGCGGAGAGGGGATGGGGCTGGCCGCCGATCATGACCTGATGGTGATTGGCGATCGCCAGCTGGATGTCGGCGGGCAGATCCCAGTGCTTCGCCATCAGCTCGCCGGCACGCATGTGCACCCGCTCGACCGCCGGCCAGATCGAGATCAGATCCGGCGGCGACTTCCGGCGGCCCTTCGACTCGGAGAGCGCGAGCAGCGTGCCCGCGATCCCGACGTCGTGCATGAGCCCCCCCATGAAGGCGAATTCCGATTCGAGGGTCGTGTACTTCGTGAGGATGCGCGAGAAGTGGGCGGTCGCCGTCGCGTGCTGGCGCAGGAGCTCCATCGTATCGCCGTAGTCTTCGGACTTGAACACGCGCATGTTCATCGCGATCTCCATCACGATGTCGCGGATGGTCCCCAGGCCGATCCGCATGGTCGCCTCCCGGAGCGACGTGATCTTCACGGCCCCGGCGAGCCCGACCGTGCCGACCAGCTTGAGCACGCGCCCCGCGATCATGCTGTCCTGCTCGAGGAGCGAGACCACGTCGTCGATCTCGACGTCGGCGCGCTGGGAGAGCGTCATCAGCTCGACGGCGACGGCGGGCAGCGTCGGCGGGCGGTAGTCCGGCGACTCGATCATCGCGAGGAGCTTCTGGACCATCTCCTCTTCGTCGAGGAGGACGTCGTCGCCTTCGGCGATCGAAGCCTCACCCTGCCCGTAGCCCTCCTCTCCCTTGGACTTCCCGAGCTTCTTCTTCTTGCCGAATAGCGCCACGCTGCCCCCTTGTTCCCCTTTCGGATCGGAGGATGTCCGGGTCGCTTGAGCCGCTGCGCGCAGGTTGCGCCGACGTAGGGCGAACCTCCGAGCAGCCCGCGGGCAGGTCTCGGCCTTCTCCCCGAGGTCGGTACCTCCGGGGCGCGGAACCGATTCCGCGCCCGGCGGCACCCCGTGCGGTAGATTCCAGCAAATGAACCCGTCATCGAACGATTCAGGGGACACCATGCGACTCCGTGCCCTCCTCCTCCTCAGCGCCCTCCTCGCCACCCTCGTCTCCGGCTGTGCCAGCCGGACCGGCGTGATCCCGACCCCGGAGTCGGGGCTGACCGAGAACCCTGCCGAGGGCATCGCCGTCCGGATCGGCGACGTCGTCGATGAACGCCGCTTCGGCGACTTCGCGGGAACCCGCCTCGTTCCGACCCTGACCGGCAATGCCGACGACCCGGTCCGTCGCAGCCGGGCGATCGGGCGCTCGAACACACCCAACGGGACCGCCGGCCACAACGTCTTCCTCGAGCCCAACCGCACCGTCCAGTCCACCACCGCGGACGCCATCGCCCGCGCCCTCCGAAGCGCCGGCTTCCGCGTCCTGGAGAAAGGCGACAAG
This sequence comes from bacterium, assembly GCA_024742285.1. NCBI lineage: Bacteria > bacterium. The sequence continues at coordinate 136,809 of JANSYR010000016.1, forward strand.
GGCTACGAGCGCGCGATTCCGGTCGACATCGCCGTCGAGCAGTACTGGATGATGAAGAGCCCGCCGAGCGCGTCGCCCTACGTGCGCGGCGAGATCCGCGCCCGCATCACCAGCCAGCTTCCCGGTCTCAAGACGGGCTCCGTGGTCGAGTCCTACGGCAAGGTCGTCCGCGGCGGCTATACCCGCGGCATGTGGCGCCAGGCGCTCGACAAGGCCCTCGACGATCTGACCGATCGGGCGACCGAGGAACTCGATCACGTTCGCGTCGCGATCGAAGCCACCCCGACCTCGACGCTCCTGCCCCAGGGCCTCGCGATCCTCGACCGTCCCGCTCCCTCGAGCTCGCATGACGTCGACTACGGCAAGTACTACCTGCTCGCGATCGGGATCGACGACTACGACACCCTGCCGCGCCTCAAGACCGCCGTATCCGACGCCCGCGCCGTGTCGGGCCTGCTCGAGACCGCCTACGGCTTCGAGACCGAGATCCTCGAGAACGCCACCCGCGCCGACCTGATCCGCGCGCTCTCGGCCTACCGGGAGAAGGTGGGTCCCCGCGACAACCTGCTGATCTACTACGCCGGCCACGGCTGGAACGACGAGGAGGCGGATCTCGGCTACTGGCTGCCCTCGGATGCGGACCCGGACGACGAGACGAACTGGGTCTCGAACGCGAAGGTCACCTCGATCCTGCGCGCCATGGACGCGAAGCACGTGATGGTCGTCTCGGACAGCTGCTACTCGGGGACCCTCACCCGCGGCATCGCGATCACCCGCAAGGGCCCGTCCCATGTCGAGCGCCTCGCCTCGCGGCGGACCCGCCTGGCCCTCACCTCCGGTGGCAACGAGCCGGTCGTCGACGGCGGCGGCGGAGGCCACTCGGTCTTCGCCAACGCCTTCCTCCGGTCGCTGCGCGAGAACGACGAAGTCCTCGACGCGACCACCCTCCACGCCCAGATCCGCGAGCCGATCATGCGGGACTCGGACCAGACGCCGCAGTTCGGCCCGATCCGGAGCGCACGCCACGAAGACGGCGACTTTCTCTTCGTACGCAGCAAATAGCGTCCGCTCCGCCGCAGGGGAGCGCTAGCGCCCGCTTCGCAGCGCCGCCCCCGCTCGCCGACGCGTCGTCTCATCCGCGTGGTCGGCCGCGGCGCGTTCGAGCACCGCCCGCGCCGACGGACCGCCGATGGTCGAGAGGGACCGAACCGCCGCGCCGCGCAGACGGGGGTCCTCTCGGTCGAGAGCGGCGGCGAGCGCCGGGACCGCCGCCCGCCGCCCCGGACGCCCCAGGGCGATCGCCGCTTCTTCGGCGACCCGGGGATCGTCGCTCGCCAGCAATCCGACGAGGTAGGCGACCACTTCGGGATGGTCACTCCGGCCGGCCGCGCGAAGCGCGCCGGCGCGCTTGCCGGCGGGCGCGCTCTCGACGAAGGCCCGCCACGCGCCTGCGCCCTCGACGAGCCCGGCCGACTCGAGCACCCCGAGGAGCGCGCCGCGGTAGCCCGCCGACAGCGTCCCGTCGCGGACGACCTCGAGCAGTCGGGGCAGATCGGAGGGCTCCAGGAGGCCTCCGCCCCCGGACGACGCCAGGCCCACGAGCACGGTGTTCCCGAGGCGGACATCCCCCGACGTCAGCAGACGCAGGACCGCGCGGCGGGTGAGCGCCCGGCGCGACGTCCGCCCGTCCTCCGCACCGGTCGGCGCCCCGCCGAGCGACTGCGCTCGCACGAGGTCCCGCACCGCAGGGAGCAGGACGTCGCGCGACGTCGCGGTCAGGCGATACGCGTCGTCGTGCTCCTGCCGTGAGACGTGCGTCGGCGCCCCCGGCAGCCCGGCGAGCGAGGCGAGCTCGCCCTCCGATCCCAACCGATCGAGGAAGAGCAGCGCTTCCTGGCCGGCTCGGTAGTCGGCCACGCCATGACCGTGCTGCGCGAACACGATCGTGTCGAAGCTCGCGCCGCCCTTGAGCGTCTCGAGCACCTTCGCGCGGACCACGGGTCGCGAGATCGTCCCGTCCGCCGAGCGAAACGGGCGACCGCTCTCCTCGATCCGGGCGTGGACGATCACCGACGCGTCCGCGACCTGCACGAGGAGGTTCTTCTCGCCGACCTCGATGTGGCCCCACGCGGGGTTGCAGAAGGCCCAGGCGACGAAGACGATCGCGCCGAAGCGAGTCCACCCGGTCGCGGCCCCGCGCACGGCGCGGCTGCGGCGATGCGGAGCGGTGCGCGACACCTATTCGCGGTGGAAGCGGGACGGGTCGTGCAACGCGTCGAGCAGCGGCTCGATCGACGCCGAGATCGTCGGATCGACGTCCGGTCCCACGTTGTTCTGGAAGATCGTGTCGCAGTCGATGTTCGGGAAGAGAGGGCAGAATTCCGGGGCGCCCGCGAGGACGAAGGGGCCACAGGCGTGGCAGGAATCGTCCCACTTCTCTTCGGGCAGCTGGTAGCCGATCAGGTCGTTTCCGAGGCCGATGATGAACGTGTGCTTCGCACCGACCATCCGCTCCCGATAGAGCTCCCCGATCTGCGGGTCGAGCTCGCTCGGCACGACCGCGAAGCTCGCCTCGTTGATCCGGAATCCACCGACCTCCGTCCCCAGATCCTCGCCGAGGGCCTGAGGAATCACGTCGAAGGGCGCCGGGAACGGGAAGCCCACGGATTCGTCCGGCGCGCCGCCGGTGAACAGCCCCGAAGGCAGGACACCGATCCCGATGAAGAAGCGGAAATAGGGATTCGAGAGCGGCAGGAACACCCTCTCGGGCTCCGCGGTTTCGACGCGACCGAGCCAGTGGCCGCGGCGGGGCGAGATGCCCTCCGAGACGCGGTCGCCGAGCTGCTGGCCGTGGACCTCTGCCCACCGGAACGTTCGACGCGGGGCCGCGGCTCCGGTCTCCGGATCCTCGACGTCGATGTCGAGGGGGCCCTGCAGCACGCCCAGGTCGCCGCTGACCCAGATGGCCAGGCCGCCCTCGTTCTCCTCGATGCGCTCGCGCGCGTAGTGCGGGAAGTCCGAGGTGATCAGCGTGTTGTTGCTGCCGAGGCTCTCGGGGTGACTCGCGAAGTTGACGAGGGTCGCGATCGGTTCGAAGGGTCGGCGAAGCTCGGTCACCTGCATGATCGCGAGGCGCGGGTCGATGATCCGGCCGTCGGTGTCCGGGGCGATCAGGTCGTCGCCCACCAGCACGCGGCTGTCGGCGACGCCGAACCCGTCGTCCTCGGGGTCGGATCCGATCGACAGGCCTTCGGAGGTGACCGTGTCGAACTTGATCCGCGCCGGCCGCATGTCCGCGACGGCGTCTTCGACGCAGGAGGCGACGGAGGCGTTCACGAAGTCGAGGTAGCCGAAGTCGAGACCCGACGTGGTCGCGTCGGGGCCCCAGATCCCGATCGTGTCGGGTCCTTCGTGGTTGTGCGTGCTGGAAGCGACGAGGTAGTCGATTCCCGCCGCGGGATCGATCAGACCCCGAATCGTCTCGACCTCCTGGTTGAAGTAGCCGACGAGGTCGAGGGACACGATCGCCACGCGTCCGTCCGCGCCGTCGACGACGACGCCTCGGGCCCAGATCTGGTCGTTGTAACCCGTCGCCTGACGATCGTTTCCGAAGCCGGCCACGTAGACGGGATCGGTGTGGTTGACGGTCCCGGGCACGCCGAAGGTCGCCTCGTACTCGTCCAGGAGGCTCGGGCTGATCGGGGTGATGTCGACCTTGCAGACGCCGACGCGCATCGGCCCCACCGGCCCTGCGCAACGCGAACCGACGAGCGGAATCGCCGCGAGCGCCACGACCAGGAGCGCGGCGCGCCGGAACTTCTGTGACCGGCGGTCGCGTCGGGAGCGAGTCGAGGTTCGATCGGTGTCTGCGCGGTCCATCGCATGCCCTCCCCGCCCGATCCGCCGGACGTCGAATTCATGCTAGGCCCGCAACGACCAAAAGGTCAAGCGAGGAATTTCGCTTTCGACGTCAACCGCCGATGTGGTACATCTCGACGCGCTCGCGCTTCGGCGTCGTCCCGTCCACCTGGAGCAGCCCCGCGCGCTCTTCCGAATAGCGATCCGTGCGGTTCGTCCAGGTCGAGGCGATCACCTGGCGGAGCGTGTCGTCGTCCTTCCCGGCGCGCATCGGCTCACGCAGATCGACCCCGCCGTCCGCGAAGAGACAGGTCACGAGCTGACCCTCGACCGTCAGGCGGGCGCGGGTGCAGTCCCCGCAGAACGGCGAGGACACGCTCGTGATCACGCCGATCTCGCCGCCTCCGTCCGCGTAGCGATAGCGGGACGCGACCTCGCCGCGGTAGTTCGGGTCCGCAGGCTCGAGGGGGATCTCGGCGCCGATCCGCTCGACGATCTCCTTGCCGGTCACGACCTCGTCCCGCTTCCACTCGTTGAGGGTGCCCACGTCCATGAACTCGATGAAGCGCAGGATGTGGCCCGTGCCGTGGAAGTGGCGGGCGAGATCGACAAGGCCGTAGTCGTTCACGCCGCGCTGGACGACGCAGTTGACCTTGATCGGACCGAGACCGGCCTCTTCGGCCGCGGCGATTCCGTCGAGCACGCGGTCGACGTCGAAGCGCTCACCGTTCATCCGGTGGAAGACGTCGGGGTCGAGGCTGTCGAGGGAGACGGTGATCCGATCGAGTCCGGCTTCCGCGAGGTCGTTCGCCCAGCGACGGAGCAGGCTGCCGTTGGTCGTCATGGCCAGATCGAGGTCGACCCCCGCCTCGCGCCCGACCTGCCGCAGGCGCGCGATCAGGTCCTGGATGCCGTGACGCAGGAGCGGCTCGCCGCCGGTGATCCGGAGCTTCTCCACGCCGAAGCCCACGAAGAGACGGACGAGGCGCTCGACCTCTTCGAAGGTCAGGACCTCGTCTCGCTGGAGGAAGGGGTACTTCTCGCCGAAGATCTCCGCCGGCATGCAGTAGGGACAGCGGAAATTGCACTTGTCCGTGACCGAGATGCGCAGGTCGCGGAGCGGCCGAGCGCGGCGGTCCTCGAGGACGGCGAGGGGGTTCTCGTTCGGGGGCACGAGTCGGAAGCTCCAGTCGGGCACGGAAGCGAAAGAGCTTTCGGATCGAGGACATGAAGCCAGAAGCTTCGAGTCCACCCGAGAGCCCGGGCGGCCAGTTTGACAGCGATCGCGCGCCAGCGCCCGCCCGCCAGGCGACCGCGGAGGCCGATTGCCGGCGCCGGACCGGCGCGTTGCGCACGATCCGCCGACCAATCTTGACCGATCGGTATTCTATCTTAGGATCCTGTTCATGCACCTCCTCGCACGGGAAGAAACGGGGCTCCGATGCCTCCTCCAGGTGGCCCTCACCGCGCAGGGCGGGGCCGAGGCCGGCCCGGTCCCGATCGCGCGGATCGCGGAGGCGGAGGGCCTCTCGGACGTCTACGCGGCCAAGCTCCTGCGTCAGCTGCGCCTGGCAGGCCTGGTGGAGAGCGTGCGCGGTGCCAGCGGGGGCTACCGGCTGACGCGCCCGGCCGCCGCGATCAGCGTCTGGGACGCGATCCACGCCCTCGACGAGAGCTTCCTGCCGGGCGCCCGCTGCGACTGCAGCCCGAGCGAGCGCCTCGACTGCCAGCGCACCACGACCTGTGCGGTCACCTCGCTCTGGCGAACGCTGGGCCGCGACATCCGCGCCTCCCTCGAATCCGTTTCCCTCGCCGACCTCTGCGCGGGCGCCCTCGAGACCGAGGAGCCGGTCGCGCTGCCGACGCTGAATGCAGTCCATGCCGCGGCGACCGATCACCGCGCGCCCCTCTAGACGCCCGCCCTACCGACCGAAGGACACGACCATGGTCAATCTCGCCCTCACCGACGCCGCTGCCGAAAAGGCGAAGAAGCTTCTCGCCTCGAGCCCCGAAGACCACACCGCACTCCGCGTCGCCGTCAAGAACGGCGGCTGCAGCGGCATGCGCTACGAGCTGCTCTTCGACGGCGACCGCCGAGACGACGACGACGAGCTCGAGTTCCAGGGGCTGAAGGTCTGGGTCGATCCCGAGAGCGCGACCTTCCTCGACGGAATCACGATCGACTTCTCGGACACGCTCAACGATGCGGGCTTCAAGATCGACAACCCCGCCGCCGAGGAGACCTGCGGCTGCGGCGAGTCCTTCAAGCTCTGAGGAGCGCTACGGAAGCTCGGTCGCGCTCGTGATGACCTTCGAGACGAGACCGTACTCCCGGGCCTCTTCCGCGTTCATCCAGAAGTTACGGTCGCTGTCTCTGGTGACCTTCTCGACATCCTGACCGGTCTCGTTCGCGATCAGGTTGTTGAGGCGCTCGCGGACCTTGAGGATCTCCTCGGCCTCGATCCGGATGTCCGTCGCCTGACCGCCGGCGCCGCCACTCGGCTGGTGGAGCAGGAAGCGCGTGTGCGGCAGCGAGAAGCGTCGCTCCTTCGGCGCGCCGAACAGGATCGGGACCGCGATCGAAGCGCACCAGCCCGCCCCGATCGTGATCACGTCGGATTCGATGAAGCGCAGCATGTCGTGGATCGCGAAGCCCGAGTCCACGTGGCCGCCCTGGGACGTGATCATCACGCGGATCGGGTCGTGGTTGTCCGCGTCGAGGATCAGCAGCTGGCCCATCACCTTCTCGGCCAGCTTCTGGTCCACGGGGCCGTTCACCAGCACGGTCCGGGTCTTGAGCATGCGCAGGCCGAGGACCTCCGAGGGATTTTCGCCCTCTTCCTTCGTCTCGCCCTCGTCGCCCCAGAGGCTCGTGGCCGACTGAAGTCCCCTGGATGTCATGCGATCCCTTCGCTGGCTCATCTCACCCCTCGCTCATCGGGCCGGCTCGGCCCTGCGTGATCCCGGCGGATCGCCGGCTCGCGGACATTAGCAACCCGCCCGACCGATCGCGGCTCCGGGTCCGGTGCGGCCCCCTCCCCGCCCCCGGCGCGGCCTTCTACACTCGCGCTCCGCCGAGCGGCCGCGTCGGCTTCGCACGATCCCCGCCGAGGAGGTTCCCATGGAAGTGCCCATGCTCGTCACCGATTTCCTGGACCGCGCCGTGCGCCTGTACCCGGACAAGACGGCGATCGTCGACGGCCCCCGGACGTATACGTACCGGGAGTTCAACGAACGGGTGGACCGACTCTCGAACGCCCTCCTCGACCTCGGCCTCAAGCGCGGCGACCGGGTCTGCATGCTCAGCCCGAACTCCCACTTCTATCTCGAGAGCTTCTACGCGACCGCCCAGATCGGGATCATCCTCGTCCCGCTCAACTACCGCCTCGTCGCCGCGGACCACGAGTACATCCTGAACCACGCCGGCGTCCGCGCCGTCCTCGTCGACTGGGAATACACGAGCGTCGTGGACGAGATCCGTGACCAGCTCCCGAAGGTCGAGCACTGGATCGTCGCCCAGGACGAAGGCGACGTGCCGCAAGGCTGGACCTGCTGGAACGAGCTCGTCACGAAGGCGAGCGCGACGCCGCCGACCCGCCCCGAGATCGGCGAGAACGAGACCGTCTCGATCAACTACACGAGTGGGACCACGAGCCGCCCCAAGGGCGTGATCATGACCCACCGCAACTCGTACCTGAACGCCTACAACATGATCGTCCACAACGGACTGACCCACGACGACGTCGAGCTCTGGACGCTGCCGATGTTCCACTGCAACGGCTGGGGCGGCGTGTTCGCGATGACCGCCCTGGCCGGCAAGCACGTGATCCTGCGGGCGATCGACGGCGACGAGATCCTGCAGCTGATCGCCGACGAAGGCGTGACCTTCGCTTGCATGGCGCCCGCCGTCCTGCGCACGATCCTCGATACGCCGGACAAGGACCGCTTCGACGTGAAGACGAAGCCGCGCTTCACCGTCGCCGGCGCCCCGCCCCCCTCTGCCTTCATCGAGCGTCTCGAGAAGGAGATGGGCTGGCACTTCATGCAGATCTACGGCCTGACGGAGACCGCCCCGCTGCTCACGATCTCGCGCCCGGACGCCAACTGCGACGCCGAGGACTGGGCGCGACGCTCCCGCGCCGGCGTCGCCGGGATCGGCGTCGATCTGCAGCTCCTCGACGACGACGGCAACCCGGTCCCCAAGGACGGAAAGTCCGTCGGCGAGATCTGCGCCCGGAGCAACGTCGTCTTCGCCGGCTACTACGAGCAGCCGGACCAGACCGACGCCGCCATCTACGACGGCTACTTCCACACGGGCGACCTCGCCGTCTGGGACGAGGTCGAGAACATCCACATCGTCGACCGCAAGAAGGACGTGATCATCTCGGGCGGCGAGAACATCTCGAGCCCGGAGATCGAGGACTGCCTCTTCCAGCACGCGGCGGTCCTCGAATGCGCGGTCATCGGCGTCCCCCATGAGAAGTGGGGCGAGACGCCGGTCGCGCTGATCGTCACCCGCGAAGGGACCTCGGCGACGGAGGACGAGCTGATCGCCCACTGTCGCGACCACCTCGCCCACTTCAAGTGCCCGACGCAGGTCCGCTTCGTCGACGAGCTCCCGCGCACCGCGACGGGCAAGCTCCAGAAGTACAAGCTGCGGGAAGCCTTCTGGGACGGCGATCGCAAGGTCGCCGGCTGAGCCGGCCCCGCCCGAACGACATCCACCGCACGGAGAACGAATCCCCATGAGCGAATCCGCCAACGCAGCGATCCCGCGCCCCCGCGCCCTCGCCCTGATCGTCGCTTCCTACGTCATGGCGATCGGCGCCGGTCTGGCCACCCTCGCGTGGGCCCCGATCGAGGACCCGATCTGGCGCACGTTCGCCGCGGACGCGGTCGCGACGGTCGTGATCTTCGGCTGGAGCATGACCTACGACAACTCGAGCTTCTATGACGCCTACTGGAGCGTGATCCCGCCGCTGATCGTGATCTACTGGATGCTCTTGCCCGAATCCGTTGCCGTGGACGCACGGGCATGGATGATCGTCAGCGTGCTCGTCGTGTGGGGCGCGCGGCTCACCTGGAACTGGACCCGGGGCTGGACCGGCATGGATCACGAGGATTGGCGTTACGCGGACTTCCGCGTGATGTTCCCGCGCACCTATTGGCTCGTCAGCTTCGGCGGCGTCCACTTCTTTCCGACCGTGATCGTCTTCGTCGGTCTGGTCGCCGCCTGGCCCGCCCTCGTGACGAGCGATGCGCCCCTCTCCTGGGTCGATGGCCTCGCCTTCGCGGTCGGCCTCGGCGGGATCGCCTTCGAATGGATCGCCGACGCCCAGCTCCACGCCTTCTCGAAGATCCGCAAGCCCGGGGAGACCCTGCGGACCGGCCTCTGGCGCTACTCGCGCCACCCGAACTATCTCGGCGAGATGATGATCTGGTGGAGCCTCTGGCTCTTCGGGCTCGCCGCCGACCCGGGCTTCGCGAAGCTCGCCGTCCTTGCCCCGCTGGCGATGACGGCGATGTTCCTGGGCTTCAGCATCCCCGCGCTCGAGAAGCGCTCCCTCGAGCGCCGCGCCAACTATCAGGAAGTCATCGACTCCACGTCGATGCTCATCCCGCTCCCGCCCCGGCGCCCGAAGACCTCCAAGGCCTGATCCCGAGCGCCCGCAGGCGACCAGGCAGAGGCCCCGACTCGCCGAGCGCCCGCAGGCGACCAGGCAGAGGCCCCGACTCGCCGAGCGCCCGCAGGCGAAGGATGAGTCGCCCGCAGGCGACGGATCAGCCGATGAGCTGCTTGAAGATCTCGAGGGATTCCCGCTCTTCGTCCGAGACTTCGCCGTCGGCTTCGATCAGGCCCTCGATCTCCTTGACGAAGATGCGGCGGTGGGCCGGGGGAATGGACATCGGGTCGAGGTCGTCGAGGCTCGGCGGGCGTTCGAGCCACTGCTGAACCTTCAGGTCCTCTTCCTCGTCGAGGTCCAGACGACGGATCAGGCGGGAGATGAAGGTGCGTTCCTCGGGCCGGATCTCGAGGTCTGCCCAGGCGAAGGAACAGACGAACTCGACCAGCCGGAGTCGGTCACGTCGATCGAGCTGTTCGAGCATCCATTCCTCTCGGGGCGGCACGGCCTCGGACGTCATGCCGCGCAAATCGTGGCGGGGAATCCACCGCTCCCCTTCGCCGCCGAGAGGTGTGTCACCGGGACCTTCCGTGAGGTCGGGGTCCGCCTCCCCTTGCGGGCGCGCCGAGCTTAAACGGATCACATTGCCCACGCCAACCTCCTCCCGAAGTCATTCTGACATGACGTCAGGATGCGGTGGGGATTTTCTCGCTGACTCAGGGACCGAAGCCGTCCGGTCTCGGATCGACGGCCCGTGCGATGGGGAAATGCCGCGACGTCAGCGCGACACATTGTCGCTTCGCCCCGCCGCATCGTGCTCGTCGGCGCGCGCTGCGTCCATCGCTCTCGCCGACTCCACCCGTCGCATCGGCGCACGCGCCGGGCCGCTCGCCTCCTCGCAGAGCCGATCGAGCAGCGGCGCCACCCGCTTGCCTTCCGTCACGCCGTGACGCCGAAGTGTGTCGGAAAGCGCCTTCCGAAGCGCCGGCCTCGCTCCTGCTCGGTCGCGCAACGCGCCCGTGTCCTCCACTGGGGCGACGAACTGGTAGCCACGCGCGTGAACGGTCCGGATCGAGCCCGCCTCGCCAGCGGGCTCTTCGAGGGCGGTTCGAAGCTCGTTCACCAGGCCGGAGAGCGAGCCGGGGCCCACGTTCGTGTGGCCCCAGACGACCCGGACGAGCTCCTCGCGTGACACGACGCGATGACGGTGCGCGACGAGATGGGCGAGGAGATCGAACGCCTTCGGACGGAGCGCCACGGGTCGCCCATCGCGGCTCAGGTGATAGGTCTCGGGATCGAGCTCGAAGCGGCGGAAGCGAATCGGCATGCGATGCAGGAATAACATCGTCGCTTCCAGCGGCGGATCATCTCGCGATCGGCTCGCCCTCGATCGTCTCGGCCGTACGAGGCGGCACGCGGAAGCCGGGAGAGGATGTACGGAGAGCCGCGGGCCGGCCGGGGAAATCCGCCACCCGCGACGGCCTCAGTCGAAGGCCTCGAGGTTCACGTCGACCATCAGCTCGTCGGCCAGCCGCTCGAGCGCGTCGCGAATCCGGTCGAGATCGACGTCCTCCGGCGGCGCGAGCTCGGCCTCCGCACGGAAGAGCGGCTCTCCGGACATCGGTGCACTCTCGACGACGGTCCGCAGGTCCTGGACGCTCACGCCGAGGGCGGCGAGCGCGCTCGAGATCTCGCGAACGATGCCGGGGCGATCCTGCCCGACCAGCTCGAGGCGGATCGAACGACGGTGGTCGACGGCGGCGAGGGACCAGTCGCTGTCGACGACGCTGGCGGAGAGCCCGCGCGCGGCGAGACCCGGGAGCGCTTCGATCAGGCCGTCCGCACGGGCGTCGGGGAGGTGGATCTGGACGACGCCGGCGAAATGCCCGGCCAGGCGCGCCATCCGGCTCTCGTCCCAGCTGCCCTCGTGGCTCGCCACGAGGTCCGCCAGGGCTTCCACGAGACCCGGCCGATCCTCCCCGATCACCGTCAGAACGAGCGCCCGTGCCATCTTCTCTCCTCAAACGAAATCGTCGTATTTTCAGCCACTTAGCGACTCAGTCGCAAAAAAGTGACACCGGAAGCGAAAAAAGTTCGCCACTCCGCTCCCTGAATCGGCACTTCCTATTCAGAACAAGCCGATATCCCCTTCCCAGGGAGGCCCGACGTGTCCTGGACACGTCGGGTCGCTTATTTCTGGGGTCCGCAAACCGGGGGAATCCGCCGTACGGGCCGTTTCGCCCGCCGCTCCCGGCCGGCAGCCGCGGCCAACCACGAGCAGCAGAGCCTATCCCGCCGACCGGCTCTCCGCGAAGCGGACCAGCGCGCCCATCGGGCGGTTCGGATAGCAGAGACGACCGTTCTCCCGGAGCGTGGCCGGCGCGGCGTTGTCCGGATTCGAAGCGACCAGCTCGGTCACCGCGAGCACGGGCTTGC